>JAUNRU010000002.1:35377-72942 GCA_030535535.1 Corynebacterium casei | reverse complement strand
CACAACGCGAATCACGTCCTGTTGTCATTCATTGTGCTGGCGGTATTCGCTCCGCCCGGGCAGTCGAAGCACTCAACCAACGTGGATTCACCGAAAGCATCTACTCCCTGCGCGGCGGGATCGACGCCTGGCTGGATAAACAATAAAGTCTCGAGGCATCGTAATGAGGAACGATGTCTCGAGACATTCAGAATGTTGGCGAGGTTTTAAGCCTTATTGGCAGGAGCTTCACTCAATTCTTCGTCCAACGCTTGAGTGAGAGTTCCTTCCTTTTCAGCCTTCGCTGCAGCGAAATCCCTACGTCGTTGTGCCAAGTGTTGGTAAGCACTAACGGCTAGACCGATTGCCACAAGTCCATAGATGGCCCAGGTGATTGGGCTACTGACCAGGATTGATGGATCTCCTTCAGAAACAGCAAGCGCACGACGAAGCTCAGTTTCTGCCAGTGGACCAAGAACTACGGCGATGAGAACAGGTGCAACTGGAATGTTGAATCTGCGCATCATAAAGCCGAGCAAGCCCAATCCAAGGACGAGCCACAGGTCGAACACTGAAGAGCTCACACTGTATACACCCAGCATGGACAGGACCGTAATGCCTGCGTAGAGGTATGGCCGTGGAATGTTAAGGAGCTTTGCCCACATTGGCGCGAAAGACCAGTTCAGTACCAAAAGAATGACTAGGCCGATGAACAAGGATGCCAAGAGCGTCCACACCATGTCGCCACTGCGCTCGAAGAGCAGAGGGCCAGGCTGCATGCCGTACTGCTGGAATGCTGCAAGCATAATCGCCGCGGTGGCAGAGACTGGAAGGCCAAGAGCAAGCAATGCGCCCATCGCGGTACCAGCAGTTGCGTTACCAGCTGCCTCAGGCGCCGCCAGGCCCTTGATTGAACCGGTGGTACCGAACTCCTTGTCACCGGAGCGCTTTGCCAGCTGCTTCTCCATTCCATATGCGAGGAAGGTAGGAATCTCCGCGCCACCTGCTGGAATCAGGCCAAACGGCGCACCGAAACCGGTACCGCGCAGCCAGGCTGGGAATGCTGCTCGGAAATCTTTCTTGGAAAGCCGTGCAAAGCCCTTAGGCTGAATCATTGTTGGCAGTTCTTCCCGATGAATGCGGGAAGCAATGCGGAATACCTCACCGAGTGCCAACATGCCGACGGTAATGATGATGATTGAAATGCCATCGAAAAGCTGTGCCGATCCAAACGTGAAGCGCGAGGTACCACTTGGTCCATCAATACCGACGATGACCAATGCGAGGCCGATCCCCAGAGCCGCGATTCCGCGAAAGACAGATTCCGCAACAACTGCGGAAATAGCGAGGAACGCGCCAACTGCAAGTGCGAAGTATTCTGCGGGACCGAACTGCGTTGCCAGCTGAACCAGCACTGGTGCGAAGAACACCACCAGTGTCGTCGCAATAAGACCACCCGTAAATGCACCAATCGCCGCAGTAGCCAAGGCTTTCGCAGCTTGCCCACTGCTAGCCATGCGGTGGCCTTCAAAGGTGGAAGCAATCGCCGAAGAGTTACCCGGAGTATTGAGCAAGATACCTGCGGTGGAGTCACCAAACAGACCACCAAAGTAGATACCTGCGAACATAATGAATGCTGCCGTGGGATCCAGCGCGAAGGTCACTGGCATGAGCAATGCGACTGCCATCGCAGACCCCAAGCCAGGGAGCACGCCCACCGCGGTGCCAAGTATTGCACCAATGAATACGTATAGAAGATTTATCGGGGTGAAAGCATTAGAAAAGCCATCGAAGAGTAAAAGTAGTTGTTCCATTACAGGAGTCCCTCCAGGAAACCAGGAGGAAGTGGAAGTCCCAGTCCCTCATTGAATGCCAATTGGATGATGGAAGCGAAAAGTAGTGCTACACCAAGGTCAACCCAGGTGTTCTTAGAGCCGAGCGCGCGAACCACCACGAAGAAGAGCAACGTTGCACTAATGACCCAACCAACAGGATTGAGGATCAGGATGAATATGGCCATCGCTGCGATGAGCGTGCCCACTGTTTTCCAGTCGGAGTAAGTAGCCCACTTATCCGAATACTTGCTGTAGTAGCGAAGGACTCGTTCTTCCTTTGCATCGCCCAAGTCCTTGAGCATTGTGGCGGAGAAGTTGCCGCGTCCTGGGTGTGGTTTGCCATCTGGAAGAGTTGGTGTGCGAACGGTAAAGAATGCAATTGCAGCGGCAGAGATATAGAGCATTACCGCGATGATGATGGGAAAGAACTGCGGGCCAGGGCGAGATTCGCCGAGGACTTCCATAGTTAATCCTCCGACCAATAGTACGGTGGCGAGAATAACCAGCAGCAATACGAACCAAAGTTCGCCACGGCCTGCGAACCAACCCCACCGAGTTTTCGTACCAGTCACAACTTCTTGGTGTCCAGTGGAAATGGATGCGACCTCTTGTTCCGTCGCCTCCGGCGAAGCAGCCGCTCCTGCCTGCTCACGCGGCGTAGGTGTTGATGTTTGATGTGAAGATGGGCTTGTCATAGTCCGAGCTCCTCTACGATTTGGCTAGCGGTATCAATTTCCTCTTCGAGGAATGATTCGAATTCTTCGTCCACTTGGTAAGCAGCCACCCAACTATTTCGCTCGACAGCATTTTGCCAATCCTCTGTGGCCTGCATTTCCTCAACAATGGCGGCATACTCAGCACGAGCTTCTTTAGAGATTCCTGGAGGAGCCACGAATCCACGCCAGTTCGACATTGAGATATCAAGTCCCTGTTCCATGAAGGTAGGGATGTCTACGCCCGGTAGGCGTTCCTCCGAAGAGATAGCGAGCGCACGAAGGTTTCCAGCTTCAATCTGGTCAGCAACTTCGTTGTATCCGGACATGCCGGCGGCTGTTGTGTGTGAAAGCAGCGAGTTCAGCGCTTCACCACCACCTGAATATGCGATGTAGTTCAACTCGCGAGGACTCATTCCTAGTTCCTGCGCCATCAGACCACCAAGCAGGTGGTCAATTGAGCCAAGCGAGCCACCGCCAATCGAATTTGCGCCTGGGTTTTCCTGCCATGCCGCAAGGAAGTCATCCAGTGTCTGGAATTCAGAGTCATCTGGGACAACGAGAACGGCATAGTCATCAGCAAGTCTCGCAATTGGAGTGACGTCATCGAATGATTCTGGATTGTTGGCCAATTCGATAGCACCAACCATCACGCCGCCGGTCACCATCAGCATGTCTTCCCGGCCTTGTTCTTGGACGAATTGGCTAAGACCAATAGTTCCGCCAGCACCCGGGATGTTGACCACCTGTGGGTTTGAAACGATGCCGTTCTGGCGAAGAACAGCCTGAGATTCACGTGCAAACCCATCCCAACCGCCGCCGGGAGCAGCGGGAGCAAGGATGGTCATGGCACTTCTCGCTGCACTAACACCGCCACTGGCAGCCGCGCTGACAAATGCCATCGCACCTACGACCACCACCACTAATGCGAATATGCCGAGTTTGATTTGTTTAGTCACCGGTTCTTCCCCTTTTTCATTAGGTCCATGGTGAACAACTTTCTATTTGAGTTCAAAACGGATTGGATACAGTTGTACACGATGATTCACATCACAACAAGGCCTAGTTTCGATTTGAGCCACTTTGACTTGAATGCGCCCACCATTTTGCACAAATCCAAATAAAAAACGAGGCAAACCCTTGACAAAGCTTGCTGTATCCGGTTGTATACAATGAAACCGTTACCGATACAGGAGACCGAAATGTCCGAAACTTCCACTTCCACAATTCGCCAATTGACCACCGACGTCATCGTCGTCGGTGGTGGCAATGCAGGCTTCACTGCCGCTCATGCAGCAAACGAACGCGGCCGCAAGGTATTCCTACTTGAGCGCGGCGAGGCAGACATGGCCGGCGGAAACAGCTTCTACACCGCCGGCGCTACCCGCATGGTTCACAATGGCCTCGATGATTTGAAGGACCTTGTTGAACCAGATGATCGACATGGAGTTTCTGAAGTGCCCCCATACACCGCTGAGGAATACACCGCAGACCTGGAAAAAGTCACCGAAGGCCGCAACGACCCACGGCTCACCGAAGTTCTTGTCACTGAGGTCTCCCCGACTCTGCGTTGGTTGAAGTCCAAGGGCCTTAAGTACCGCTTGATGTACGAGCGCCAGGCTTACGAGCGCCCTGACGGCACCTTCCTGTTCTGGGGTGGACTGCATGTTGGCAATGTCGGCGGCGGCGAAGGCCTCATCGCTGACCACACCCGCGTTGCACAGGAGAACGGTGTTGAGATTCTTTACGGCCACCGTGCTACTGAACTGATCACCGAAGACGGCAAAGTCGTGGGTGTTCGAGGTGAGTCTCCTGAAGGTCCTGTTGAGATTCGTTCGGAATCCGTTGTCATGACGGCTGGCGGTTTTGAATCCAACCCAGACTGGCGTCGTGAGCACCTCGGCGAAGGCTGGGAGAACGCAAAAGTGCGCGGCACCCCTTACAACCAGGGCGACATGATCAAAGCAGCCCTGAACATTGGTGCGGCTCGCGGCGGCGACTTCGGCTCCTGCCACAGTGTTCAGTGGGATGCCTTCACACCGCAAAATGAAAGCAACCGGGAGTTGACCAACCGTCTTACCCGCGGCAGCTACTTCCTCGGGGTCATTGTTAACCGCGATGGCGAGCGCTTTCTCGACGAGGGCGCAGACTTCCGTAATTACACCTACGCGAAATACGGCAAGGATATTCTCCAGCAGCCAGGTTCCGTGGCCTACCAAGTCTACGATGCCAAGCTACGCCCAATGTTGCGCACCGAAGAATACGATATGCCGGATATTTCCGTTGAATCTGCCGACACCCTCGAGCAACTCGCAGAAAAGATCAACGTCAACCCTAAAGCTCTCACCAACACCATCCGTGAGTACAACGCGGGCATTAACGCGGAAGCAGAATTCGACCCGACCATCAAGGACGGCAAGAATTCAGACGTAACTCCCGTTAAGAGCAACTGGGCTACCCCACTAGAAGAGGGGCCGTTCTACGCCTTCCCAGTAACCTGCGGAATCACCTTTACTTTCGGTGGCGTCAAGACCGATACCCATGGCCGAGTGCTCAATACCGAGGGCGAGCACATTGAAGGCCTCTACGCAGCTGGCGAAATGCTTGGCGGTCTGTTCAGCAAAAACTACCCAGGCGGCAGTGGCCTGGCGGCCGGTGTAGTATTCGGTCGACGCGCAGGCTCCTTGGCATAACCAATAGTGCTGTCAGTAATTCACGTATACAGATTCTGAGGAAGAACACCGTATACTGACAACACATTTCTCCTTCACGCAGTATCATCCGATGGGAATCCCTGGATGTTTCGCCCAGAAAGTTAGGTGTGAACGATGGCTAACTCCCCTCGGATCGATATTGACTCGATCTTTTCCACTCTCCGCGATGAGATCGTCTCTGGCGTCCACGCTCCCGGCACACCGTTTCGGGAAATTGCATTATCCACCCGATTCGAGGTCTCCCGGACACCCATCCGTACCGTCCTATCCAGGCTTGAGCAGGACGGCCTGTTGAATCGCGTCGACCGCGGGCTGCAAGTTCCACATCCAGATCCGGAGCGTGTCATCCAGGTCTACGACATGCGCATTCTTCTCGAGGCCACGGCCGCAAAAGAAGCTGCGCAAGCCAGGCAGCTTTCCGATACTCTGCGGATGGAAGCACTCCTGACTCGAGACCGCGATCTGCAAGACCCAGATGATCAAACACGCATGTCTACAAACTTGGAATTCCATGCAGCGATTTGGCGTGCAACGCATAACCCGGTTCTCATCGACTTGCTGGAGCGTCTAAGCACTCACCTCATACATTCCCCTCGTTCAACCCTTTCCCAGGGAAGCCGCTGGGAAAAGTCACTGGATGAGCATGAGGCCATCATCGCAGCAATCAATCGCCGAGACGAAGATGAAGCTTATGAACTCGCTCGAGCACACATGAGCCGAGCACGTGAGATTCGCCTCGAGCTACTCCGCGAGTCAGCAATCCAATCGCTGTAGTACATCAAGAAAGTAAAGCACCCGATTATCCGGTATAAACCAGGTAATCGGGTGCTTTCTCTGCGGAGACGGAGGGATTTGAACCCTCGGTGAGTTTCCCCACGCTGGTTTTCAAGACCAGTGCATTCGGCCGCTCTGCCACGTCTCCGTGCGCTGTATAAAAGAATCTCGCATTAGAAAATGCCAGATCTCAAGCACACGAAAAGACTACCCGATCGGACGTTAAAGACTAAAACTGCGTGCCTGATTACTAAAATTTCATTAGCGTGGAGGGCATGACTGATGTGATGAAAGCAATCGTCCAAACCACCGAAGGTGACCCATCCGCGCTAGAGATTCAGGACGTGGCAAAGCCTGAACTGCAATCCGGCGAGGTCTTGGTCAAAATCGCCGCAGCGGGTGTTAACCGCGCAGACCTCTCCCAGGCGCAGGGCAACTACCCACCACCAAAGGGTGGTTCCGAGATCATTGGCCTGGAATGTGCTGGTGAAATCGCTGATGCTGGTGACACCAACCGCAGCGTTGGTGAAAAAGTTGGCGCACTGCTCGTCGGCGGCGGCTACGCAGAATACGTTGCCGTGCCAGAAGGTCAACTGCTTCCCATCCCTGAAGGTTTCTCCTTCGCGGAGACCGCAGCAGTTATTGAAACTGCCTGCACCGTATGGTCCAATATCGTGATGGAGGTTGGCCTCAAGAAGGGCGAAACCATTCTTATTCACGGCGGTGGCGGCGGTATCGGCCTGATGGCCATTCAGATTGCCAAGGCTATCGGCGCAACCGTCGCCGTAACCGCCGGTTCCGCAGAGAAGCTTGGAGTCTGCAAGAAATATGGCGCGGACATCCTCATTAACTACAAGGAACAGGACTTCGCCGAAGAACTGAAGAATCAGTGCAACGTGATTCTGGACATCATCGGCGGACCTTATCTGAAGAAGAACATGTTCGCTCTTGCCGAAGGCGGCCGCATGGTCACCATCGGACTGCAGGGCGGCAACAAGGCCGAGATCAACATGGGCATCATGATGATGAAGGGCATCTCCTTGCACGGCACTACCCTGCGCCGCCGGCCAGTTGATGTGAAGGCAGAGATTGTCCGCCAGACTGTTGAAAACGTGTGGCCAATGCTGGAAGATGGCCGCGTCAAGCACCACATCCACGATGTTCTGCCGCTGGCTGATGCATCCAAGGCCCTCGGCTTCCTCGAAGCAAGCTCGCACACAGGAACCCTCGTCCTCGAGCCGTAATTGCTTCACGCCTTCGCTATGCAATTACGGCGAAAGAAAGACGAAAGTCGTAGATTCTTGGCGCCAAAGGCGCAGAATCTACGCGAGGGACGCGACTACGCGGATGAGATGCTCGATATCTTGATGGGTATTAAACGGACTCAGTGACACCGTGACCGCGCCGCCGATGTCATCCACGCCCATCTCTGTGAGCAGCTCACTACGTGGGGTCAGCGTGGTGACCAGACCGTTGCTGAACAAACGCTGATGCACGGTCTTGGCCGGTACGTTCTTCACGGCGAAAGACAACCGCGGAATGCGGTTATCGGTGCGCGCACCGGCTGCGGCCTCACCCGTGACACCCAGAATGTGCACGGCGGGAAGGGTGCCCATCAGGGTATAGAGTTCATCGGAAAGCTGGCTCATATGCTGCGCAACATCATCCATGGAATTGCGCAGACGCGTACGACGCGAGCCACGCAGCACATCATCTGGGTCGCCCAAGCGCGCAAAGTGATCCGCCAACGGACCAACACCACCGGCAAGACCGGCCGAGATTGGTGACTCTAGGTCCTCGTGCTGCACGTTGAGACGCTTGAACATCGTGGAATCACGAAATACCAGCGCAGAAATCTCCGGGCCGCCCAGCTGCGCCAGATCAATGCCCACGATGTCAGCGCCGAGCTCTTCAATGTCGATTGCGCGGTAGGTGGCCAACGCAGATACATCGACAAGCGACCATGCGCGGGAAGCACCACGCACGATCTCTGTGATCTCATTGACCGGTGCTACCGCTCCCAACGCCGAATGCGCGGCGGTGAATGAAACGAACCTTGTCGTGCCATCGATAAGTTCATTGAACTGGAAACCCGGCAACTCTCCCGTGCCAAGGTCCGGCTGTGCCCACCGAATCTCTGCATCAATCGAACCCAAGGATGCTGAATCAAGCCGCTGCAACACCACCGTCGAATTACGGCGCAGCAACGGACCCAGATGCGCGGCGAGGCGTGAATACAAAACCGGCAAACTTGGCCCCAGCACCACGGCATCATGATGTGCATCCGTGAGATCGGCAACAGCCATCCGCGCGGTAGCGATAAAGTCGGTGCGTTCCAAACGTCCCGCCGTCACCGGCGCGGAATGAGAACCACTTGATGTTTCCACCGCTGCGACGGCTGGAGACATGCGGAAAGCACGCGCCACTCCTGCAGAAACTCGTTCCGCAATCTGTGGTGTATCGTGCGCGTTTAGGTATGTCCAACCGTCCGACAGCCCTGAATAAAGGCCGCGCACGCTAGCAACATCCACGTTGAGCTCTCCCTCCTGCTGGCCCTTGTCGCACCCTACTCTATACCGCTTTATGGGCGGGTGAAAACCTACTATTGGGCTCGCGGCGGCTAGGGTATTCGACATGGAGCAAGATAAAAATTCACTTGCCGCAGATATCGCGCGCATGACGAGCACCCCGGAGGGAGAAACCGTACCGCCATCACATTCGATGACCTTCGGTGCGGCCTTCAAAGACTTAGTACAAGGTGCCAAGCAGCGCGAACTGTGGCTCATGCTGGGCTTACAGGACATCAAGCAGCGCTACCGCCGATCCGTACTGGGCCCTTTCTGGATCACCATCGCAACCGGTGTCATGGCTTTGGCCTTGGGTTTGCTGTACTCCATGCTGTTCCAGCTGCCCCTGGCGGACTTCCTTCCGCACGTGACCGTGGGTCTAATCATGTGGAACTTCATCTCCGGCGCCATTAAAGAAGGCTCCACCATCTTCATTGATAATGAAGGACTGATTAAACAGCTCCCGGCACCACTGTCGGTGCACGTCTACCGCCTGGTGTGGCGGCAAACGCTGTTTTTGGGCCACAACCTTATTATCTGGCTCCTGCTCATTCTTATCTTCCCGCGCACCTTAGGCTGGGAATTCTTCCTGGTCATCCCAGGCATGCTGCTGCTGATTGTCAACGGCGTGTGGGTGGCCATGTTCTTCGGCATTGTGGCAACCCGCTTCCGTGACGTCGCGCCACTGCTAGAAGCGCTGACCCAGCTGCTGTTTTATGTCACGCCGATTGTGTGGACCACCAAGACGCTGACTGACCAAGGCGGCGCGGTGGCTGACCGTGCCCGTATCGCGGAGATTAACCCGCTGTACCACTACCTGGAAATTGTTCGCGCACCCATGATTGGTGAGCCTGTCGCCGCCTACCACTGGTGGATTGTTCTGGGCTGCACCGCTGTTGGCCTCTTCCTCGCCATGATGGCTATGCGCCAGTGGCGCTTCCGCGTCAGCTACTGGGTTTAAGGAGAACCATGGTTTCTATCGATACTTATAACGCGTGTGTTGACTTTCCCATCTTTGATGCCAAGTCCCGCTCACTAAAGAAGGCCATGCTGTCCTCGGCCGGCGGCGCGATTGGCAAGACCGACGACAATGTCGTGGTGGTTGAGGCTCTCAAAGACATCAACCTTCACCTGCGTGAGGGCGACCGCGTTGGTCTAGTCGGCCACAACGGCGCCGGTAAGTCCACGCTGCTGCGTCTGCTTTCTGGCATTTATGAACCCACCCGCGGCTCAGCCGATGTCCGCGGCCGCGTCGCCCCTGTCTTCGACTTGGGCGTGGGCATGGACCCTGAAGTCTCCGGCTACGACAACATCATCATTCGCGGCCTGTTCCTAGGCCAGACCATCAAGCAGATGAAAGCGAAGATGGATGAGATTGCGGAGTTCTCTGAATTAGGCGACTACTTAGGAATGCCGCTGCGCACCTATTCCACCGGTATGCGCGTGCGCCTTGCCCTTGGCGTGGTGACCTCCATTGAGCCAGAGATCTTGCTTCTCGACGAAGGCATCGGCGCCGTCGATGCCGCCTTCATGGCCAAGGCCCGCGTGCGTTTGGAAGAGCTCGTCAAGCGCTCCGGCATCCTCGTCTTCGCCTCCCACTCCAACGACTTCCTGGCGCAGCTGTGCAACACCGCCTTGTGGATCGACAAAGGCCAAATCCGCTCATCCGGTGAAGTCGCCGATGTCGTCGGCGAATACGAAGGCCCCGAAGTAGGCAACTACGTCCGCGACATGCGTGAGCGCTTCGAACGCGAAGACTCACAATAATCTCTGGTCTCTTGGCCGTTCTACCCGTCGGGCTCAACATCTGGCGCTAAGCTAATGCCCGGTTTAAACCTAAACCGTTCAATTCTCAGTGCTCATATGAGCCCTACGTTAGAAGGCAATCCCCCATGAAGAAATTCTCCGCCGCTGCCGTTGCAGCAATCACCGCTCTTTCCCTGTCCACCGGCGCTGCTGCGGCCGCTCCTGCGCTCGGCGCTGGCAGCTCCGAGGCTGACAGCGAAATCCGTCAGGACATCATCGGCTGGCAGGGTGAAAACCCAACCAGCGACAGCCTCACCAAGGAGCCAACCAGCTCCGTCGATGCTGCCAATGATTCTTCCGACACCGTTCGCGAAAACAGCTCCGAAGAAAACCACAACTCCGTAGTTGAATCCAGCTGGGGCGTTGCCAAGAGCTCCGTCAAGAACGACGTTGAAAACAGCGACGCTATCGGCACCACCCTGGACACCATCCTCGGACTGGGCGCCATCGTTGCAATCGGCGCTGCACTCTACAACTTCGCCGTACAGTCCGGTTTCTCCCTGCCGAACTTCACCCGCTAAACACCGCGGGGATGTAAACCACCCCGGTTTACACCGAATATAACCACCACAGTGGGCAAAAGGACTTCTTTTTGTCCACTTTTGGTGACTTTTACGCCCTGTACTGGTTACGTGAGCAAAGGGAGCCAACAAGCGACCCCTCATAATCACCGCTCACCCGAGCCCTACGCAGGAAGTACCACCAATGAAACGATTCGCCGCTGCCACCCTTGCAGTCGCCACCGCACTGTCCCTTTCCACCGGCGCCGCCGCCGCTAAGGGCCTCGACGCCAGTTCTAAAGCCGACCGTGAAATCGCAGCTGAAATTACCGAATGGCATTGGCAGAACCCTGACAGCTGGACTGCGAGGAAGGAACCTTCCAGCTCGGTAAACACAGCTCTAAAAGCGAACGAAAGCATCAAGGAAAACAGTTCCGAGGAAACAAGCGAAGCTGTTACCGAATCCAGCTGGGGTGTTGCAAAGAGCTCTCTAGAAACCGACGTTGAAAACAACGATCCATTCGGAACTCAGTTGGATTCATATCTGGCAATCGCCGGTGTCATTGCTCTCGGCGCAATCATCTACAACGTAGCCGTACAAGCTGGCGTCCCACTGCCTCACATCGCACCGGAGTAAACCAACCAGCGATTACAAACTCTCCGCTTTCCGCATTTTGCCGGAAGGCGGATTTCGTCGTCTTTGGGGTCTTGCAGCGCGAAGCGCGCCTCAGGTTTTCGACATCTCAAAACAAGGAACGCCCTAGAAAAAGGCTGAATTTGTAGTTTCATTCCAAATATATGTGACGCACAGCATATTTCCATTTTCCCTGGCTGGAATTCATTTTTGCCAATACCATCAATGCCAACAAATCGGCTTTCTTGATTTTCAAGTAGAGAACACTTGGAAACGACTGCAGGGTTTTCGGTAACGCCAGTCACACTCTACAATACTTTATGAGTTCGGCCACCGTTAGATAGTTGAAATCGCGTTATTCAGGACTACAACAAGGAGAATTCCCATGAAGCGCTTTGCTACAGCCGCAGTTGCAGCCGTGACTGCAATTTCCCTGTCCACCACCGCTGCAGTTGCGCAGAGCTCCGACGACGACAACACTGGCGACGTCTCACCGGGCCATGAGCAGTCCGCAGAACTCGTTGGAAGCACCGTCGAAAACAGCTCGGAAGATGTACAGCAGTCGTCCGGAGAGACTTGGCTCGATATCTTTGGTTCCTCCTACGAGAACGATGCAGACCAGGAATGGGCTACAGGTTCATCAGCCGACCTGATCATCGCAGCGCTGCTCGCCATCGGTGGCGCAGCTGCCGTAATGAACGGTGCGGTCCCAGGACTTCAGCTGCCTAACTTCTAAGGTCTATAAGTTCCAGTAGACCAGATAAATAGCTCCATTTAGGTGACGCTACTTCGCAGTATGATTGCCAGGATTTGCAGCAGAGCATCTCCGTCCCCTCCGCAAAGATGGGGTGCGGAGATGCTCTCGTTATTGCTACACAGTTTCATTCCAGACATCGAAGCACCAAACAATCTTGGAATTCGATCTCCGTTCAGCAGAAATCTCCGCCCCCATTTTCAAATCGGATGCGGAGGTTTCTGTCATTTATAGGTTTCTAATGCACAGCAACTATGGCATCTAGCTCAACTAATGCACCTTTGGGCAGGGTATTAGATGGAAGTGCAGTACGCGCATGTCTCCCTGCCTCCCCCAAGATGTTAGCCAAGAGGGTTGATGCACCTTCGGCCACAGTGGGCTGGTCATCGAAGGTATCTGCGCTGTTTACCCAGACAGTGAGCTTCAAAATCTGTTTAACATTATCCAGCCCAACCGCCTCATGTATGCGGGATAAGAGGTTGATTGCTGCAACTTCAGCCGCCCTGACTGCTTCGCCCACAGTGGCGCCCGCTCCAACGGTCCCCTTTAGGATTTCGCCTTCAGGGGTGCGTGAAATTTGCCCCGATAAGTACAGTTCATTGCCGTTCCTTGTAAAAGGAAGATAGGAATAGGCAGGCGAAGGCAAGGTAGGAAGCTCAATTCCTTCGCTGTGAAGTCTCTCTAATGCTCCTGACACGTCATTCCCCTAATGCTGACTCAAGATAAAGGTCTTGTTAGCACCGATGTACCACAGATCCTCAGTACCGATAGCTACCCCGTTATAACGCCACGGAATCTCAGCCGCACCATATGAACCATGGTGGAGAACATGCTTGTATCCAGGACGAAGCTCGTTCGCGAAGGACTCCTGCTTGCCCATCAGGTGCCCGACATTACGCTTACGATAAATGCCGTTGAAGTCGGTATCTTTACCCAGCATGCCAATCTCCACCATGCGGGAAAGCTTCGGCGCAACATAGTCAAGAGTCGCTTCATGGACATCCGCGCACACCACTCCTGGTCGCAACTGACCGATGATTCCTTCCCGTACGACATCAAAGAAGTACTCGTAAGCTTCCACTGCAGCTTCCGTGCGTGGAAGCGAACGTGCCATGTCTGAAGTACCTAGAACAACACCATCTTGTTTGACGGCAACACCTGCGTCCAGCTGAATACAGCGGGTTGAGGCATTAATCGGGAAGTCAACAGGGGGTCCTGGAAACAGCATTCGGTTTGATGAATGCAGGTTGGTGAAATAAGGCTCAACGTCAAATGGAATGTCTTTTGTGAAGAGTTCTAGTTCCGCCAGGTACTTGTCATAAATATCGAGTTCGGTAAATTCTTCACCTCGATCGATTCGCTTGCGAGTCCATTCAAGTGTGTTTTCCATAATTGTCACGCTGGTACGTGCAGCGATGACCTGGAATGGAAGATCCTCGCTATCGCGAACATCGCGCCAATGGCTAAGTTCTATCTGAATCGGGACAACCTCACCTTGGGTGAGACTTAAGGCAAGAGCGGTGCCAATGTACTCTTCTTCCACGCCAATGTTCTTGCCGTCACCAATCAACGAATCAATTGCTTCTGACGTCGAATCGAAGGTCGAAATGCGCTCAGCAGAATTTGGAACCTCAGATTCCTGTGGCTGCAACAGATAAACAGCACCATCTTCAGCTGACCAAAGCGCAGCGCTTCTTTCCGTAGCGTCAAGTCCAGTAACCTCGGAGAAGTTTGGCGGTGCAGCGAAGAAAATAGCTGACAAAGCGTGATTCTTAGCAATATCTTTCAGAAGCTCGTAGCGTGTATCTCGCCCGACTGCGTCCAGCTCGACTTCGAGTCCATCCAAATGTGGGACATCCTTAATAAGATCCTTTGCAGCCTCGACACCATTCTTCCGCCACTGCGCGAAGCGCTCGAGAATCTCGTTTTCATCGAGTCGATAGACCGCTACGGGAGATTCTTTGAGCGGCTCGACTTCGATATCAATGCTGTCTTCCATCGCAAGATAATGGGTATAGGCAATCTCGGGAGCGAATACGACCGAGGAAGCATCGGCAAGTTCTTTAACAAGGTCTTTTAATGAGCCTGCTGCTTCAATGCCGTCGAGCGGCTCTGGATCAATGGTGACCCAAGGAGCGTAGAACCGAATCTTTTCCCGTGGAACACCAGCGGAGAGGATGTTGCCCTGCTCCTGCTGGCGAACCAGCAACGTTGGTTCTTCATCATCACGCTCAGCAATGATGGGAGCAACAAGGGGATGAGAATCTAGACGAATTGCTGAGAACAACAGGCTTCTCTGCGCATCTACGTTAAAGAGTTCTTTCAATCGAGCTGGGGAAGATGACAAATGCATATTTGGTTTCCTTTCGGTGTGGTTTAAAAATCAGCTGATACCAGCGGTGACGCCGATGTATGATTCAATTTCGGCAACGTAGTCTGAGAAGATTTCAGAGAACTTGTGCTCTTTGGCGCGTGGTCGCGGGATATCGATTTTGATGTCTGCGACAATATGACCAGGCCGGTCGCCCACGATAATGACGCGGTCACCGAGCCACACAGCCTCAGAAATGCTGTGCGTCACGAACAAAACACTGCACTTTTCGCGCATCCAAATCTTCTGCAATTCGAAGTTCATCGAATCACGAGTCATGGCATCGAGCGCACCAAAAGGTTCATCCATCAGCAGGAGTTCAGGGTTCGAGACCAAAGCGCGACAAATTGCGACGCGCTGCTGCATACCTCCACTGAGTTCGTAGGAGTAGCGGGTTTCCTTGCCTTTGAGGCCTGCCATCTCCAACAGGTCGATCGCGCGCTGCTTGGACTTTTCATCGCGATTTCCTCGAAATTCGAGTGGGAGAAGGACATTGTTTAGGTTATTGCGCCATGGAAGTAGCACCGGGGCTTGAAAGACCATTGCGATATCTTCAACCTGCGATGCGATTGGTTCACCTTTAATGAGAACCTCGCCTTCGGTTGCTTCCTGAAGCCCAGAGATAGTTTTCAACAATGTGGTCTTACCACTGCCGGACTGTCCGACGATGGAAACGAATTCTCCCGGCTGTACATCAAAGTCAACGCCTCGAAGTACCTCATTTTCAACGCCATCACGGGAGCGGAAAGTAACTCCGACGTTCTTTACCGAAATTGCACTTGTGTGTGACATGTTGTGCTGCCTTTCTACTTTTCTTCTGCTTGGTCGCTACTCGGCAAAGCAATCACAGTGTCCTGCTCTATCGGAGTAATGAAGTCATTAGTGAACACCTGCTCAGGGCTCAGCTCAATATTGGCGTCGAGTCCGAGGTACTCGTGGGCAACGCTGATCATTTCTTCAACACCTTCGTCGCTCATCATTCCGTATGGGTCTGCGCCAGTTTCGCTTTGCCAGTTGAGCGCACACTGCTGTTCGAGTGCCAACAGGATGGTGGATTCCTCATAACCTTGGACCTCTTTATTGAAGTCTTGATATGCCTGCTCTGGGTTTTCACAAGCCCACAGGAACCCCTTTTGTACTGCACGGTTAAATCGTTCTAGCTTTTCAGGCTCTTGCTCAATCGTTTCATTGGACACCACAATTCCGTTCCCATAGAGCGAGATTCCGATATCGGACCAATTGAGAACAACTGGCTCAATCCCCAACGCGGCCAAGGCCGGTGCATCTGAGACCGAGAGCGCTAGGTTGGCGTCCCATTGGCTTGCCAGAAGTCCTGGGATCTTTGATTCACTGGCAGCGTGTACGACGTTGACATCGGATTCCGCATAGCCCAATTGGTTCAAAGCATAAGGCCACATAGACACCATCGCGCCAGCACCTTCGGTTGCGACTGTCTTACCTTTGAGGTCTTCCCAGCTTTCAATCCCGGTCTCCTTATTCGCGACGGCTGCATACGCAGACTGTGCTTGGAGGAGATTGACCTGCCGCACTTGAGCGCCGCGCCCCTGGTTCATGACAGTGACTCCGAAGTCGGCGAAACCGGCAAACACTCGGCCCGTTTCTACGGAAGTCACTGTGTTATTGGAACCGGAACCTGGCATAAGCGTGACATTAAGTCCTTCTTCCTCGAAGAATCCTTGCGCCACTGCAGAGAAGAATGGTGCATGTTTTGGCAGGTAGCCCACGTCCATCATGAGATCAACGGAGTCTTCCGAGGATTGAGATGAACAGGCGCTCACTATTGGGACTGTTACAGCTAGTGCTGTAAGCACCGCCCCTATCTTTCGCATTTTCATAGCATTTTCCTTGTCTCGTTCCTTAAATGTTTCGCTAGTACTCCATGCACTATTTCGCGTGAGTTCTCCATGGAACGAGCTTCTTGGATGCAAGATCCACCGCGTAGAACAGCATCAGAGAGATACATGCCAGGACGATGAAGGCCGCGAACATGCTTGCCAGGTCGACCTGACTGTTAGCAAGAAGAATTACGTAACCCAAACCCTTGGAACCCGAGATGAACTCACCAACCACTGCACCGCCAACGGCGAGTGAAATAGAAATCTTCATTCCGGAGAAGATAGAAGGGATGGCGTAGATGAATTCGATCTTGGTCAATCGCTGCCAGGTAGTAGCCCGGTTAATACGTGCAAGTTCTTTCAGTTCATGCGGTACCGAAGACAGACCATCGAAGGTATTGATAACCAGTGGGAAGAACGCAATCGCCATTGCCACGAAGACCTTGGATTCAAATCCGAAACCGAACCACACAATAAACAGTGGCGCTAATGCCACCTTCGGAATCGTGTCGATTGCAACCAATGCTGGGTAGAGGAAAGTTCGTACTGCAGGGAAGTAGTGAAGGGCGCCGCCGCAAAGAACACCTAAAGCGGTACCAAGCACGAAACCTGCGAGGGCTTCTTGAAGCGTGACCCACGCGTTGATGGCGAAATACTCTGGACGGCTGAAGAGCTCAGCGAACGCAGCACTAGGCCCGACAAGGAGGAATCGGGGAGGATTGGTAATTAATACCAGCACCTCCCAGACAACGAAGATTCCAGCGATTCCAACTACTGCTTTTACTGCAGTCGTTAGTGAATCACGCGTAACAAGTGGCTTCTTTTGGGGAGTTTCAGTCGTGATAGCCATGTCTGCTTTGTCCTCCCTCGGTGCAACGCCCTGTGCGGGCGGTTGAAGTTCCGATGTGGTCATGGTGCGCATCTCCTTGAGATGAGGGGTGAAGTTGTGAAATGTAGCGCTCTCGATCGCGATGTAAGTCACGTTACAGAGGCTTAGTAATGCACGTCAAACACCTTTTGCGCATGTAGCAATACCTTGAAGGCATTAATGAAAAACGGCAGCAATTCCCCTCCCAACCTCCAGACCCACACCCCTTACTACTGGTCACACAACGGAATGCATTGCTAAACGATGTCCACGACTTGAAGCAAGCACCAATGTCGTGGACCTACTTTCAAACCTGCACCTCCCCAACACAATCCTGAGCACGGAAGCCAGAAAGCAATTAATATCCGAACAAGGAGATTAAGGTAATTTGTGATACCCAAAACGTATTCACGCTAGGAGTCGCATGTATACCCTTGATCAGTTACAGTGCTTCATTACCGTTGCCGAGCACCTTCACTTTGGCCACGCCGCCGATGAACTGCGCATGACCCAGCCGCCACTTAGCCGCCAGATTCAAAAGCTTGAAAAAGACGTCGGAACCCCACTTCTCTTGCGAAACAACCGAAAAGTGGAGCTAACACCGGCAGGAAAGACTTTTCTACGCCAGGCCCGCAGCATCCTAAACTCAGCCGACAACGCCCGGGAGCTCGCACGATTGTCAGCTGTGGGATTAAGTGGCCAGATCCGCATCGGATACACCACCGCGTCAGGACTAAGCATCCTGGGGCCACTTCTGCGATTTATCAAGAACAAAGTTCCGGCCGTACAAATCGATGTATTCGAGATGGTGACACAGGAACAGCTAGAAGCACTCCAGGCCGGAACACTGGATCTAGCACTTGGACGCCTCGAGCACGATGACGAAGACTATCGCATGACGGAGATTCAACATGAAAGCTTAGTCCTTGCTGCTCCTGTTGATCACCCATTAATGAGACAAAAGGAGCCCCTGCTACGCGAGCATATCGGCGGGCACCCGCTGATTATCTACTCTTCACAGAAAGCACGCTATTTCTACGACATAACGGTTCGCAACTTCCGAGTTGACCACCATCAAGTCGCATATTCCCTCAGCCAGGTCGGTGCAATGGTTGCTCTTGTTGCATCCGGTCATGGCATCGCACTGGTTCCTGAATCTGCACAACGAATTAATTTTCCTGGCGTCGGCCTTCGCCACTTTTCAGATCTCGAGGAAGGAATCATTAAAACGCAGATGATTGCCAATGCCTCTTCCCAGAACCCCATCGTTGAACGGCTCTTCACTCTCGTCGAAGAACATCGAAGCGAATTGGATAATACCGTGTAGGTATCAATGCATGCCTTAAAGGTGTTGGACAGGTATCAGAACCCTACATATGCTCCTGAGTAAGTAATTCACATCACTTACAAAGGAGTCCCCATGTCCCGCTTTACCCCAACTGAGTTGCAGCAGCATCTCAAGGACGGCCTGCTCTCATTCCCTGCCACCGCCTTCACATCCAACCTGGAAGTCGATGAAAAGGCATACCAAAACCACATCGAATGGCAGTCCAGCTACCCAGTGGCGGGCCTCTTTGCTGCCGGCGGAACTGGCGAAGGCTTCAGCCTCACCCCTCAAGAACACCAGCGCGTGATCAAGCTGGCAGTGGAAGCCTCTCATCCAGATGTCCCAGTGTTGGGCTCGGCTGGTGGCAACACCCACCAGGCGATTCAGCACGCCAAGGGCGCTGAAGAAGCTGGTGCCGAAGGCCTGCTCTTGCTGCCCCCATACCTAACCGAATGCGATCAGGATGGCCTTTTCGAGCACGCGTCGGCAATCATCGGTTCCACTTCCCTGTCCGTCATCGTCTACAACCGCGCAAACGCGGTGTACGGTGCAGACATTCTGGCCCGTCTGGCAGAGCGTCATGAGAACTTTGTAGGTTACAAGGATGCAACCGCCGATATGGAGCACCTTGCAAAGGTAACCACCACCAACGGCGACCGCCTCTTCTACCTCGGTGGCCTGCCAACTGCAGAAACCTTCGCGCTTTCCCTGCTCGAGATGGGCATGAGCACCTACTCTTCCGCCATGTTCAACTTCGTTCCTGACTTTGCGTTGAACTTCTATCGTGATGTTCGCTCCCGAAACACTGCCGCGGTTCAAGAGAAGCTGAAGAATTTTGTTCTTCCATATCTAGATATCCGCGACCGTGGCCAAGGCTTCGGAGTATCCATTGTCAAGGGCGGTCTCAAGGTTCAAGGCCACGACTGCGGCCCAGTTCGCCCACCTCTGCAAAACCTCACTGAACAGGACTTGCAGGATCTGAAGAACCTCATCGAGTCTTCCGGTGCTGGTGCAGAAAAGCACGTTGCGACTGCCAGGCAGCCAATCCACGCTTAAACAACAGCTCTTAGGGAAAGGACACACATGAGCACAACGATCAATGGACAATCCCTCATCAATGGTGAATGGGTCACCGGCACCGACGGCACTGTAGCTGGCTTTAACCCGGCGACAAACGAAGCACTCGCACCCGAGTTCGGCCTCCTTAACGAAGAACAAGTTGATCAGGCAGCGTCCGCAGCAAAGGAAGCTTCTCCGAGCTACCGCGCAACCACTCCAGAAGAACGTGCTGCATTCCTAGACGAAGCAGCCAATCAGATTGAAGCGCGACGCGGAGACATCATCGCCCGCGCGACACAAGAAACCGGCTTGCCTGAGGCACGCTTGAATGGCGAGACCTCGCGTACAACCAACCAGCTTCGTCTTTTCGCGAAGGTGCTGCGCCACGGCAATGATAACAGCGTACGAATTGATCCTGCGCAGCCAAACCGTCAGCCTGCACCACGGGTAGATATTCGCCAGCGCCGCATACCACTTGGGCCGGTTGCGGTATTTGGTGCCAGCAACTTCCCGCTGGCTTTCTCCACCGCCGGTGGTGACACGGCATCCGCGCTGGCAGCTGGTTGCCCAGTGGTATTCAAGGCGCACAACGCTCACCCTGGAACTTCAGAAATCGTTGCACAAGCCATCAAGGCAGCAATCGAAAAGCAAGGACTTCACCCTGGCGTATTCAACCTGGTCTACGGTCCAGGCGCCAAGGTTGGCCAGCGATTGATTGCAGATCCTGCCATCACCGCGGTTGGCTTCACTGGCTCCCGCAAGGGTGGCATGGCGCTGTTGCACACTGCTAACCAGCGCCCAACTCCAATCCCGGTCTACGCTGAGATGAGCGCGGTCAATCCAGTCTTTGTACTGCCCGGCGCGCTCGAAAGCTCTGATTTTTTGACCGAGGGCTTCTTCGGATCAGTTACCGGTTCCGCAGGCCAGCTGTGCACGAAGCCCGGACTCCTCTTCCTCCCAGAAGGCGCAGACGGTGACAAGTTTGTCTCTACCGTCGCTGAACACTTCAATGGTTCGACAGGTCAGACCATGCTCACCGAAGGAATCGCTGGTGCGTGGTTGAAAGCAACTGAGAAGCTGCGTTCACAAGCAGGCGTTAGCATTGCTGGCGAAGGAAAAGCAGGTGGCGGCGAGAACGCACCTGCACCGGTCATCTTTGAAACTAACTTGGGCACCTTTGAGTCCAATGAAGTGCTCGAAGAGGAAATGTTTGGTCCAGCATCCCTCATCATTCGATACTCCTCTATTGATCAACTCAACAAGGTCATCGGCCGATTGGAAGGTCAGCTAACCGCAACTTTCCACGCTGCTGAAAGCGACCATGCTGAGGTTGAAAAGCTGCTTCCGCAAGTAGAAGAAATCGCTGGCCGAATCCTCTTCGGCGGATGGCCGACGGGCGTTGAAGTAGGCCACGCAATGGTGCACGGCGGGCCATTCCCAGCCACCACAAATGGCGCAACCACTAGTGTTGGCACCCTGGCTATTGAACGCTTCCAGCGTCCGGTTGCCTATCAGTCATTCCCAGAAGCACTACGTCCGGAACCAATCCGTGATTCTAACCCATGGAATGTTCCGCAGGTCGTTGACGGTCAGTTCTAAGAATTCCGCCTCACAACAGCATTGGAGCTCCACGGGAAACTGCATTCCTGTGGAGCTCCATCAGTTTTATCTACGGATCACATGACTATCGGGTTTCACATCACCACTGAGGTTGATCAGGCTTTCGTGGAGGGGATTCGAGGTCATGAGTGCGCGCCAGGTGGGTTGTTGGGTGGCAAGGTCGGGGAATTTGAGGCTGGGCTGGGTTCCCGGTTGAAGACTGTTTAATGAATCGGCGAGGTCGTACCAGCGTTTAACCACGGTGCAGAACTCGGTGGAAAGCGACGTGATGTCAACGGCCTCGTGGTACGGAATTGCGGCCCAGCGTGGGTAAATCAGAAAACTCTTAGCGTATTTCATGAGGGCAAGAAACTGCAGGCTAGGCAGGACATCGCGAAGTAGTTTGTGGGTAGGGGCGTGGGCGTGGAACTTGATTCCAATACGCCGCTGTTGATGGTGTTCCACCAGCACTACGGATAGCACGCCGTTTTCATCAACCAGTTTGGTTTCAGTGCCGGTGATGCTCACCGTATTCGGGCCGTCATGAGAAACGTGGCTGGTTTGTGCAACATAGCTGGTATGAACGGCGAGGTTGTCGATGATGCTGAGGTCTTCATCGAAAAGCACCAGGCGAAACTCTTTAGACACAGCCTTGCCGTCTTCGGGCGGCAGCAAAGACACCGCGGCGCCGGAGAGCATCGTGCTTAATCTTCCGGGCGCTTCGATGCTGGCGGTGACGAAGGTTTGCGAAGGTTGAAGTGCATTTTCTTGCCTCGACATACACCCCAACTTACTACCGATTTCAAACCGCCGCGGGCGTCTAGATTCCCAGCAACGCTTTCAGTTCGGGGCTCACGCCCCTAACGGTGAAGGTGAGAGTCGTATCCGGTTGATAGTTTTCCCGGAGCAGTTCCGCGCGCACGCCGGGCGCGGTGTGTTTATCCGGGCCGAGGCTGTCCACGGTGATGTCAGAGGTCTTTTGATATCCCAGCTTCGTGCTAACAGCCGCGGACGCTGTGTTGGAGTTCGCCCAAGCGGTGGTGAGACGCTCAGCACCAAAGTGGTTGAAGCTGATCTCCGCGATGGCGCGGCGGACCAAGGTGCCAAGCCCCTGGCCTTGCAACCGGTGGTAAATCCAGGACCCGGTTTCCACGGTTTTGTTGCCGGGGAAATCATTGGCGCGCATGTCCACTGAGCCCACCACCGCACCGTTGTGCACAACAACCAGGTCCAAGGACCAATGCGCGGGGGTCATCTGCGCGCGGTTGGACCAGCGAAACTGCGCAGGGTTGTTGTCAACATCAAAAAGCCAGCCGAATGCGTGGTCCGGGATTTCATTACCGAAGATGGCGTGAGGGGTGGCATCGGCAAGCATTGCGATGTCTTCATCACGCATCGCGCGCAAGGTGATTTCTTGGCTGCCGTTAGCGGCTGTGATTTCTAATCCAAAAGGTGGCCATATGCGCGCAAGTTCCATGGCGAAATGCTACCACCGGGGATTTCGTGAAAGAATAAGCCACATGCCCAATAAGCGCACTACTGCACCACAGATTGCCCCGCTGTCCGCTGCTGGTTCCACCGCCGCGGTGATTGTCACCCACAACCGCGTGGAACTGCTGCGCGCGTCCCTGGAGCAAGTTGTGTCACAGACCCACCCCGTCAAGTGGGTCATTGTTATAGACAACGGCGCCGATGACGCAGTAGAGCAGCTTGTCGATGATCTTGCCGGCGAACGTGCCGTCTACGTACCATCGGAGACCAACCTGGGCGGTGCCGGCGGCTTTGCCCTGGGATTTTTGACCGCTCTATCTCTTGGTGCTGACGCCATCTGGTGCGCCGATGACGACGGCCGCCCGGCGGATACGGGTGTGCTCGCTGAGCTCTACCGCGTGGCTGAGGCCAATGCCCTGCACGAAGTCTCCCCGGCTGTGTGCAACATCAACGACCCCGGCGCGCTGGCTTTCCCGCTGCGCCAGGGCCTGGTGTGGCGCCGCCGCATGGAAGAACTCGAAGGCGACTTCCTGCCCGGCATCGCCTCCCTATTCAACGGCGCACTGATTTCAGCTAAAGCCATGGAAATCATCGGTGTCCCCGACTACCGCCTGTTCATCCGCGGCGATGAAGTGGAATACCACCGCCGCCTAGTCAACTCCGGGCTGAGTTTCGGCACCGCGCTCACCTGCGCTTACCTGCACCCCGACGGCGCCGACGAATTCAAGCCAATCCTCGGCGGCAAAATGCACACCCAATATCCCGAAGGCGATTTCAAGCGCTACTTCACCTACCGCAACCGCGGCTATTTGCTGTGGCAGCGCGGCATGCGCAAGCTACTGCCGCAAGAATTCGCGCGCTTCGGCTGGTTCTTCCTCATCCAGCAGCATGACCCGAAGGGATTTGCCGAATGGCTCATGCTGCACAACCGCGGCCGCCGCGAAGACTTCCGCCGCCCTGAACACGGTTAATTCGCGGCTTCGCCGCTTTTCCAGTCGTTTTCCGGCAGGAAAATGACTAGACCTCGCGGATTTTTGGTGCGTTGCGGAAAATCAGCCAGCGCTGCACAAAGAAGTTAATGATGGTGGCGGTACCCTGCGCGATAATAAACGCCACAATCAGCGCGTAAGTGGAGCGCCATTCCAGGGTGTGGTCGAAGAATGGAAACGCCCAGCGGTAAATCACAATGTTGATGACATAAGTGATGCCATATGTTAGCGCCACCATGGCGAAGCGGCGCTTGGATGGCTCGGCGCGGAAAGTCCAGCGGCGGTTGAGCAAATACGCGGTAAGTGTGCCGAAGAAGAAGCCGACGGAACGCGCGCCGATGTTGCCCAGAAGTTCCAGAACAATCTGAAACAGCCAGGTCAGCACCACGTCAATGACGGCGGAGATGCCGCCGGTGATGGCGAATTTGGTGGACTGGCCTTTGAGAGAATTTGATTTGGCCAGGCGCTCGGCACCGTTAGATGTCATCGCGTGATCCTACCTACTTAGACTTAAAAACGAACACACGCTGGATGACAAAGTTAGTCACCGTGGCAACACCCTGCGCGATAACGAATGCGATGGTGTTCTTGGTCAGGCCTTCAAGACCAAGCGCAATGAGTGGGGATTCCAGCAGCCAGTACAGCACGTTTTGCACGGCAAAAGTGGAGGCGTACAAAAGGCCGACGGTAACGGCGGTCTTGCCAGAGACCTTGGCACCAAAAGTCCAGCGCGCATTAACAAGGTATGCGGCGATGGTGCCAAAGACCCAGCCGATTGCTTTGGCCGCGGAGCGGTGCAGGCCAAAGTAGGTCAGCAGCATGGTGACCGAATAGTCCAGGATTGCGGTGAAAATGCCCACGAGCACAAACCGCGAAAGCTGGGTCTTTAAAGAGTTATTCGATGAAGTCACGAAGGGTTAGCCTACCCCACGCAACACCGCACGGAAGATATCTAAACGGTCAACGGGCGCTGCCGCCTCGGGTCCCCAGGCGCCAACGGACGCCAAGACGGCTATCGATGCCTCACACATGCCCCAGATTTCATCGGCAGTAAGCTCCTCACCGTCATCATCAATCCAGCCCAATGCTTCCATCGAGGTGACGGTGACTGCATCCATCAGGTCCTGCGCGCCCATGCAGGCAAGGCCAAGAACCACGGACCAAAAAGCGTCATGACCTTCGGTGGTTACTTCCCGCGGCAAAGTGGAAAGTTTCTGCAAGATTTCGGGAGATAATTCCACGTCACGGCTTAAATCCAGCGCCTGCAGCAGGGGCACGAAGTCAAAGAGGCGGGAGCGTTCAATAATGCCGCGCGCCGGCGGAGTCAGGTACGTCAGAACCTCATCAATGACGGCCTGGCCGGTGAGCTCCGCGTTAATCGCGGTGAGGTCAAACCGGGAGCCTGGGAAGGATCCGGAGCCGCCGACGCATAGTGCCTGCGGGGTACCACTATCACGCGGGTAGATGTCAGCGACTGTGAGCGAGAAGTCCCACAATCCCCAGGTGAATTCCACCACTTCCTCCTCACGCCACAGGAATTCTGCGACGTGATGGCTCGGATCAATCCTTCGGGATTCTGTCCTTTGATCCGCGCGCGTGGAGGCGGCGTCTTTATCAACGCCTTTATCCGCATCTTTATCAACGCGATAAAAGTGCCACGGGGATTCTTCCGGAGGCAGGTCGAAGCACGTCACCAAAACTTCGTGAAGCTGTGCGAACGTCAACGCATCATTGATACCGATGTGGCGGTGGACCTCCGCGTCATCCCGAACATTGGATACCTGCAGGATGACCGTGAGGGACTCGCGGCGTAATTGGACAGTCGTGTCGGCGTCATCGTGGATCTCGCTGCCTTTGTGAGCCTGGTCTTTCGGGCCTGTTGGTTTTAAACGTTCCCTGTTTTTACGGTCACGAAGGCTGTCGAGGTCAAATACTCCAGTGCCTGACATGGTGCCCAGCGTACTTAAATGTGTTTATCCGCGGCGCGCAGCGTACTCACTGCCCGCGAAAACCAGTACCGCGCCAAGGCCACCAAAGATGCTCCATGGCTTCTTCACACCCTGCTTGCGCAATGCCTTTGCCAGCTTGCGCAAACCCAGAACCTTCAGCACACCGGCAACGCTAAGACCAGCGATAAGCTGCCACAACGGGAAGGTTGACTCTTCTGGCGGCTGCGGGCTGTGTTCTTCATCCTCATCAATCGCGTTGAGGTACCCCACCAAACCAGTAAAGGACGCCAAGGTCAAAATGTAAGTGGTGGCAAGCAGCTTCGGGTTCTTGATGTAATCCGGAAATGACAACGCCGCGCCCACAAAACCAGCCTGCACGACACGTCCCGCCAAGGTGTCATCGAGTGCGTAGTTATCTACTTCGTAATCTACTTCTTCATTAACCGTGCTGCTAGTGGCATCGGAGTTCACAGAATTGTTCGTCATGACGCCCCAGAATACCTATCTGCGCCAAATAGCACGGCGAGCTCAGAAACTTCTGGTCACTACCGCCATGAGCTGCATGACTTACAGGAAGGCCGGGGTAGAATCTGCGGCATGGACGCAGAAACTACCTCACCTGCACAAAAGATCATTTTGGACTGCGACCCAGGACATGATGATGCGATCGCAATGCTGCTAGCTCACGGTAATCCGAACCTGGAGCTGCTCGCGGTCACCACCGTTGCAGGAAACCAGACCCTCGAAAAAGTCACCACTAATGCCCGCGCGCTAGCCCGCGTTGGCAACATCACCGGCATCCCCTTCGCCGCTGGCGCCTCCCGCCCGCTGGTTGGGCCACAGCTCATCCCGGATGAAATCCACGGCGAATCTGGTCTTGACGGCCCAGAGCTTCCAGCACCTGGCGTGCCACTGGAAGACACCCACGCGGTTAATCTCATTGCCCAGGTCATTCGGGACAATGAACCTGGCTCCGTTGTCATTGTTCCAACTGGTTCACTGACCAACGTCGCCCTTTTCGCGCGCATGTACCCAGAACTGGTGGAGCGCGTTGGCGGTGTTACCTTGATGGGCGGCGGCCACCACACCGGCAACATGACTCCTGCCGCAGAGTTCAACATCCTGGCGGATCCTGACGCTGCGGCGATTGTGTTTGAAGAGTCCTGGCCAGTGACCATGATTGGTCTGGATGTCACCCACCAGGTTCTCGCTGTTCCAGAACGTATGGAACAGCTCAAGGCGATCGGCACCGACGTTGCGCAGTTCATCGCAGAACTCGTCGAATTCTTCGGCGCTTCCTACATGAAAGAGCGCAACTACCCGGGCCCACCAATGCATGATCCACTCGCTGTGGCAGCGGTTGCGGATCCATCGGTAGTGCGCACCATCCGCGCTCCTATCTATGTGGAAACCCAAGGTGCACACGCGCGTGGGCAAACCATTGTTGATTTCCGTCGTACCTGGTCTAATAATAACCCGAGTGGTTTGGGCCTTGTTGATGACCCAGAAGCTACTTCGCCGAATACCTCCGTTGCCGTGGAGGTGGATACCGATAAGTTCTGGGATCTCCTCTTTGACGCGCTGCGCCGCATTGGCGACACCAATTTCAAGTCCTAATACTTCGGCCTTAATGCCTTAAGCGCTTTTACTGCGGCACTTTCTACTACACAGGAGATCCTGATGTCCCGAACCTCTGCTGCCGGTGGCTCTGCCGGTATTGCTGATCCGATTGATTCCCGCAAGGGTGGATTGCCACTTCTGCTTACGGTGCTGCTCGCCGCGGCCGTGGCCTTCCAGCTCAACGCTTCTATGCTCTCGCCGGTGCTTACCACGATGGCGGAAGAGCTCAACACCGATGAGGCCGCCGTTGGCCTGACCCAAACCGCGTTCTTTACCGGTGGCGCACTGTGCGGTCTGTTCCTGCCGCGTCTGTCCGATATTGTTGGCCGCCGCAAGATTTTGCTGGTGATGCTCTCCGTCATGGCTATCGGTGGTGTGATTGCCGCGCTTGCTCCTAATATTGGCGTGCTCATGTTCGCACGTGCCCTGCAGGGCATTGCCGGACCAACCATCCCGATGACCTTGATCATCCTGCGCAGCCAGGTCAAGAACGAAGTCCGCCTGGGCACTCTGCTTGGCCTGATTGCTGCTATCAACGGTGGCGTTGCTGGCGTTGACGTATTGATCTCCGGCTGGATGGCTGAACACTGGGGCTTCCGCTCCGTATTCTGGTTGATTGCCATCGTCGGTTTTATTGCCGTGGCAATGGTTGCTGCGTGGGCGCCTGAATCCAAGCCTTCCAGCGGTATCAAGGTTGACTGGTGGGGCGCGCTCTTCCTGGTCATCAGCGTTTGTGCCATCACTTTGGCTGTTAATGAAGCCGGCAAGGCTGGCAACGCTAACTGGTTCGGTGTCATCATCGGACTGGTCATCGGTCTGGCTGTTTTTGCTGTGTTCTGGAAGTGGGAGAACAATCACGACCAGCCTCTGGTTGCACCAAAGTACCTCAAGCGCCGTTCGACCTGGGGTCTGTTGTTGACCACCGTGTTGACCATGACCGGTGTTTTCGCCGCCGTCAACGGCGTAGCTGTTTCTTTGGCTCAGAACCCAACCGCAGGCTTCAGTATGAGCGCCGACGCCGCTTCCTTGTTCCTGCTGGCTCCTTATGCACTGATTGGTTTGGCCGTGGGTCCTTTCGCAGGCCGCTTCGCACCAATCATCGGCTACGGCAACCTGCTGCGTATCGGCAACGCTGCCTCCGCTATCTTGCTACTGGTCCTGGCATTCGTCGGCGTACATTCCAAGGCCGTGCTGATTATCTCCGTCATCCTGCTGGGCATCACCTACGCGGGTATCGGCAACATCGTGCTCAACAACCTGGGTGTTGTGAACTCGCCAAAGGATAATGAGGGCTTCTTGCCTGGCATGAACTCCGCCGCCTTCAACCTGGGTGCCGGTGTCTCCTTCGCCATCCTGCCGGTATTCATGGTTGCTGGTTCCCCAGCCGGTTCTGATTCCACCGCCGGCTACACCACCGCATTCCTGGTCGCCGCAATCATCCTGGGCATTTCCGTGGCTACCTCGCTGTTCATCCCGAAGGTGACCGCTGCCGAAGCCGAAGGCGCAGTAGTTTAAGGCTGCTGCTTAACGGTGCTGTTTAGCGGCACGGGCTAACGTTGCGGTTTATCAAAGTTGTTTAACCGCAACGGGCTAAGGTGGAGTGCATGTACGACGGCAAGATGGAAAACCTGACCCCAGCCCAGCAAGCAGCACAAGATGAGCGCACCGAAGACGATAAAAGAAACGGGCGCTTCATCGCTGCTGAACGCACGAATCTTCCGCTCAATGACTTCATGACACGTCTGATGGCGGAAGAAATCCCCATGTTAGATTCCAATTCCCGCGGCCTTGTGTACAAGCTTCTGCGCGAATATGACGGTCCGGAAATCACCACGCAGGAAGAACTGCCGAAGGAAATCCGCGACATCATGGATCTGTATTAAAGCTATTCCCCCGGAACCAGCAGTCCGCTTTCATAAGCAAGGATGACCAGCTGTGCACGGTCATGCGCGTAAATCTTGGCCATAATCCGGTTGACGTGGGTCTTCGCAGTGTGCGGGGAGATAAAGAAGGTCTCCGCAATCTCCTGGTTGGACAGTCCCCGGCCTACTAATTGGAGGACTTCGCGTTCTCTTTCTGTAAGCAGTGCCAACTTGCGCGCGGCTTCTTCCGATGCCACCGGGCGCGGCCCGGGTGAGCGCACGTACTGCGCGATGAGGCTGCGCGTTGCAACAGGTGACAGTAATTCATCACCATCTGCCACCGCGTGAACAGCCCGAATGATTTCTTCGGGCTCTGCGCCCTTGCCAATAAAACCGCTGGCCCCGGCGCGCAGCGCGGAAACCACGTATTCATCTTCTTCAAACGTGGTCAGGATTAGTACCCGGCTGTTGGTATTCGCCGCATCCGCGCAAATACGTTGGGTGGCTTCGATGCCATCAAGCCGCGGCATGCGGATATCCATCAACACGATGTCCGGTTGCAGGCTCGCTGCCATGTCGACTGCCTCAAGCCCATCGGCGGCAGCACCGACAACCTCAATATTTTCGGCGCTGTCGAGGATATCCACCACTGCTTGGCGCACTAATACCTGATCATCTACTACAACAACGGTGGTCACAGCGTATCCTCCCGGTTTCTGGTGCGGCTGCTCAACGGCAGTTCAGCAGTTAATTTAAATCTACCGCCTGATTCATCGGCCGTGATTTTTCCACCCACAGCGCCCACGCGTTCACGCAGTCCTGTCAATCCCAAATTTCCTGATGGCGCATCTGGTTGGTTGCGGTTGGAGCTCGACACCGGATTGGTTACCTGAATGGTCACGATCCCCGCATTGCCGTTCTTGACAGAAATATCAAGGTGCGCTGTTCCACCGGAGCCATGCTTGTGCGCATTGGTTAGTCCTTCTTGCGCAACGCGGTAGGCAACACGGCCTGTGGTTTCATCCACCAGTGCTTTATCACCTTCGAAGTCGTGGACAACGCGCAGACCAGACTCGCTAACCGTTGCAATCAAAACATCAATATCATCCATCCCGGGTTGCACCATCTGAATCGAAGAGCCTCCACTTCCGCTTCCGGTACTGGTGCCGGCTGCATCTGAGGTGTCATCGGCACGCAAATAGCGCAAGAGCACGCCGATATCGCCTAAGACATCGCGCGCAGCACTGCGAATGGTGGCAAGTGATTCTTTGGCTTTCTCGGGCTTGGTTTCCAAAGAGCTCGAAGCCACACCCGCATTTAGGCTGATTACGGAAATGCGGTGCGCGACCGTGTCATGAAGATCTTGTGCGATACGCAGGCGTTCCTCGGCTACTCGGCGGCGCGCTTCGGCCTCCCGGGTTTGCTCAGCTCGCTCCGCGCGTTCCATGGCTGCCTGCGTATATTCACGGCGTGAGCGCGCGCTGTCCCCCAGTGCTGTTGCAATGGCAATACCGGCGGCAATCTGGAATACCTGCGGCTCTAACACCAAGTGTTCATTGATAAACAAGCTCAACACCGCGATAATCACCGCGCCCATCGCACCGAAGCTCAACGCCTGGACACGCGGCACATTATTCGCAACAGCAAATACCGCCACCACCGCACCAATGCCCGGGCCCAAAGCAGGAACCCCCAGAATCGCAGCGGCGAGATACAGCACCAAGCTCAAAAGAAATACAGGCAGTGGCCAGCGGCGACGCAACGGCACCGCCACCATGGTGACAATCGCCAGCGCCAAACCAATGAGCACCAGGTGTTGATCCGGCATGTGCGGGCCCTGCCCCAGCCCGTCCACCGGCCCCGCGCCCCGTCCATCGCCGGGGTTTCCACCAGGAAGTATCCCCGGAAAACCACCGGGCATGGGGATCAACGTGGAGATCAAAATCAGCGCCATGATCGCAACATCGACAGCCCAGGCGGGCAGCCACATTGAACGGTCCTTCGGCGCATCTGGCCAGGGGCGCGGCTGGTGGGATGGTGCGGGCTGGCTCATCTGACCATTCTCCTTCATCGTTGTCATTTTTGTTTCTCTTAAGTCTGTCACCGTAGTGCCACTTTCCGCGTCCCACCGTGGGGTGAGAGAAATATACCGCGGATGTAGTACACGAAATACTCCTGCGGGGCGATTTCAAAACCTTGCGCTTTTACAACAATGAGTTCATGAGCAATCAAGCCGTGCTTGCACACAAGCACAATCCCCACTCAATCAAGGAGGGCTTAACATCATGAACCAACCCAACAACGCCGGCCAGGGGCTTCGCGCCCCGAGCAAGCTGCACGCCTTCAACCGATATGAGTTGAAGTACTTGGTGCCAGAAGACAAGGTTCCGGCAATCCGCGAGGAACTCAGCCACCAGATGATTCGGGATTCCTACGCCGGGCCGCGCGGCTACGGCGTGTGGAGTGTCTACTATGACACGGACAAACTGCGCTTCTACTACGAAAAGATTGAAGGGCTCAAGTTCCGCCGCAAACTACGCATCCGCCGCTATGGGGAGACCGGCGGCGCGGATGAACCCATCTCAGCGGATTCGATGGTGTCGGTGGAAATCAAACAGCGCGTCAACCGCGTGACCCAAAAGCGCCGCGTCATGTTGCCGTACCACCTGGCATTGGATCTGTGTGACCGCCGCCAGCGCATTGAATACCCCGGCGCGGATCAGGGTTCCATTGATGAAGTCCTTGACCTCATCGTCCGGCTGCAGCTGCGTCCCACCGCGATGACCGGGTACCGCCGCGAACCATATGTGGGCACGGATGCGGACTTGGGTCTGCGCGTGACTTTGGACCACCGGGTCCGCGGCCGCGACCGCGATTTTGACCTGCGCTCTGAAGCGGAAAGCCGCTACATCATCCGCCCTGACCTGGCGGTGATGGAAGTCAAAGTCAACGAACGCGCACCGTATTGGGTCACCGATATGGCAGCCCGGCATGACTTGCAGGTGCAAAGAATCTCCAAATACTGCCAAAGCGTTGAAGCCCACGGCCTGGCCCCACGTTCACTGTTCCACGCACCTGAGGAAGAACATGTGGAACCGGCAACTTTGCCCGGTGAACTGCACATTCCGCACTACGCGCACTCCAAGTAATCCCCACTACCTCGCATTTAATACCCAGAAAGCACTGTCATGAATTTCGATTTCGGTCTGACTGACCTCTCCGGCACCTTCAGCGTCGCCGACGTACTTCTCTCCCTGTCCCTGTCCCTGGTCTGCAGCCTGGTTGTCGCATGGGTCTACCGCAATACGCACAAAAACATCAGCTACAGCCAAAGCTATGTGCAAACCCTCATCATTTTGGGCATGCTGATTGCGCTCATTATGCTCATTGTTGGCTCCAACATTGCCCGCGCATTCGCGCTGGTTGGCGCGCTATCGGTGGTCAGGTTCCGTAACGCCATCAAAGAAACCCGCGATGTCGGCTTCATCTTCCTAGTCATGGGTATTGGCATGGCCTGCGGTACGCGTTTCTACTCTTTGGCAATCATCGCAACCATCATTATTTGTGCGGTCATTGTGGTTATGCACCGCTTCAACTGGTTCGCGCTCGACGTTCAGCGCCAGGTGGTCAAGTTGCAAGTGCCTGCCGATGGCGATGATTACGCACCGCTTATTGATGACATTCTGATCCGCAACACCACCGAATATGAGCTCATCAGTACTGAAAGTGTTCGCGGCGGCTCCCTTGTTGAATACAGCTACACCGCGAAGCTCAAGAAGGGCGTTAAGCCAACCGATCTTATCAATGAGCTGCGCGTTATAAACGCTGACCAAAAGGCAACTGTCTTGACGGGCTATGACCAGACGGATATGTAATCATGTCGCATTCAATTGAAAACCAACAACCGAACAAGCAGCGATTATCGTTGCGCCACCGCCTGCCGGTGCGCCTGCGCCACTATTGGAAGTTGCTCATCGTGGCCATCGCGGTGTGCCTAGCCATTGCGCTGGCTTTTGGCACCAGCATGGTGCGCCCGTACATCACTTCAGAGCTGGTTTCTGAGACAGTCATTGTCAACAACATCGACGGTGAAGCAGAGCTTTTCGATGAAAACGAGCACACCATTGAAATCACCTTCGACCAAGCAGAATACGAAGAAATGCTGGCTACCTTCCGCGAGGATGGCGAAAAGGAGTATATTCGCGCCGACATCACTATCGATGGCGCCCTGATCGAAGACGTCGGCCTGCGGCTTAAGGGCAACTCCACGCTGCAGTCCCTCAGCAACAACAGCACGGGCGGTGGCATGGGTGGCGGCGGCATGACGCAGCTTTCGGAAGAGAACCCGGAGGAACTGCCGTGGCTGATCAGCTTCGATAAGTATGAAGAAGGCCGTGCCTACCAGGGCATGACGGAGATTGCGTTGCGTCCCGCGGCCAGTGGTTCTGATGTCGCGCTCAATGAGGCGCTGGCCTTGGAGCTGACCACAGAAAGCGGCCAGGTCACGCAGGATTACGCCTTTACTTCCGTGACCGTAAACGGTGGCGAAAGTGCTGCCCGCATCGTGGTTGATACCCCGGATACGTCCTGGGCGGATGAACTTGGCAGCGGTGTGCTCTATAAGGCGCGCGCCAGCGGTTCCTTGGATTACGTCGGGGATGACCCAACGGAGTATGAGGATTCTTTCAAGCAGATCAACGGTGAAGGCGCGTATGACCTGCAGCCGGTGATGACGTTAATGAAGTTCCTCAACGAATCCACCGATGAGGAATTCGCCGAAGAACTAGATGACTATGTTGATACCGAGTCTTTTGCGAAGTACCTCGCTACGCAGGAAATCCTGTCCAATAACGACGCAATGGACGGCCCCGGCAATAACTACTACCTCTGGTACGACACCACTGAGAAGCAGTTCACTGTCTTGTCTTGGGACCTCAACATGGCACTGTCCGGAATGATGGGCGGCGGAATGCAACCCAACGCTGATACCGAAGCTACGGATTCTGCAAGCACTGCTGAATCCACCGGTACTGAAGATTCAGAAGCAGAAATGCCAGCGATGCCTGAAGGCATGGAAATGCCAGAGGGTATGGAAATGCCGGCGGACGGCAAAATACCACAAATGCCAACTGATGGTGAGATGCCGCAAGGCGGCGGTGGCCCAGGCGGTGCACCTGGTGAAGCTGGAGCCGAAGGCACCGAAGGTGCTGAGGGCGAACAAGGTGAAAGCGGCGGGCCTGGTGGAGGAAGCGATAGCAGTATCCTCAAGGAACGCTTCTTGGACAATGAAGAGTTCTACGCCATGTACGAAGAAGCATATGCCGAGTTATATGAGCAGCTGATTGCTAGTGGCTACGCAGAGCAAACGCTTACTGAGCTGACAACGCGTGCGGAAGAAGCAGGCGATGAAGGTGCGGCGACGCTGGCGGAGAGCATTAGTTCGAGTTTGGCATCGTTAAGCGAAACTGCCCCGGAGCCAAGCGCAGGCATGGGCATGGGACGCGGCGGTGGCACGCGTCCAGATGACGAAACTGCTGCTGCAAGCAGCGGCGAAGAAGCAACGACTACTGAGGATGTGTAGGAAAGATCCTCATCGCGGGGTCTTGTACTGAAAATCACCTGTGTAATCGGTACATGAGCCCCGTTGATTCGGTGGTAGGTCGATAAAGCTAGGTAAGCTCTAAAACTATGGAATTGCACACCACCGTAAAATCTTTACATGGCTGGGGCCGCACGGCTCCTACTACCGCACATGTGCTGGCAACCGCTGACGTGGATGAAATCCGTCAGGCCGTTGCCATGGTCGCCGATGACAATGCAGATAAGCCAGCGCACCTGCGCCGCGGCGTCATCGCTCGCGGCATGGGTCGTTCCTACGGCGACCCGGCGCAAAACGCAGGCGGCCTTGTCATAGACATGCAGTCGCTCAACCGAATCCACTCCATCGACCCCGAATCAGCATTGGTTGATGTTGATGCCGGCGTCACTTTGGACCAATTGATGAAGGCAGCATTGCCTTTCGGCCTGTGGGTTCCGGTTCTTCCCGGTACCCGCCAGGTCACCATCGGCGGCGCAATCGGGCCTGATATTCACGGCAAAAACCACCACTCCGAGGGCTCCTTCGGTGACCACGTCACCAGCATGGAACTGCTCGTTGCTGATGGCCGTGTCCTGCACCTGACCCCTGAAGGCACCGATGATGACCCAGATGCTGAACTGTTCTGGGCAACCGTCGGCGGCATGGGCCTGACCGGCATTATCCTGCGCGCCACCATCCGCATGACCAAGACCGAAACGGCCTACTTCATTTCGGATACTGAGCGCACCAACAACCTGGAAGAAACGGTAGCGGCGCACTCTGACGGTTCAGAGCACAACTACACCTACTCTTCGGCGTGGTTCGATGTCATCTCACCTGAGCCAAAGCTGGGCCGTTCCACTATCTCCCGTGGTTCTTTGGCCACGCTGGAGCAGCTCGAAGAGTTCGCACCAAAACTGGCAGCGGATCCGCTGAAGTTCAACGCGCCACAGTTGATGAAGGTGCCGGACATCTTCCCATCGTGGACCATGAACAAGCTGACCCTGATGGGTATCGGCGAAGCCTACTACGCCATGGGCGCACCGGCGAAGAACAAGATCAAGAACCTCACGCAGTTCTACCAACCACTCGACCTGATTGGTGAGTGGAACCGTGGCTACGGCTCCAAGGGTTTCTTGCAGTACCAGTTCGTGGTCCCTATGGACGCGGTTGAGCCTTTCAAGGACATCATCCGTGACATGCAAAAGTCCGGCCACTACTCCGCTCTGAACGTGTTCAAGCTGTTCGGCCCAGGCAACAAGGCGCCGTTGAGCTACCCAATGCCGGGCTGGAATGTCTGCGTGGACTTCCCAATCCGTCCAGGTCTGGGAGATTTCCTGAATGACCTGGACCGTCGCGTCATGGAATTCGGTGGCCGTTTGTACCTGGCCAAAGAATCACGCACCTCCGCGGAAAACTTCCACACCATGTACCCAGAGCTTGAGGGCTGGTTGAAGACCCGCAACAACATTGACCCAACCGGCGTCTTCGCCTCCGATATGTCACGCCGCCTCGAGCTGCGCTAAGAAAGGAATTTTCATGCTTAACGCAACTGGACAAGCACAACACATGCTGCTGCTCGGCGGCACCAGCGAAATCGGACTGGGCATTATCTCCGAGTTCCTCGAGCGCGGCCCAGCTAAGGTCACCCTCGCTGCCCGCGCGGATTCTCCACGCATTGCTGATGCTGCGGAATCTTTGAAGGCGCAGGGCGCTGACGTGGAAGTTATTGACTTCGACGCGACTGATTTTGAGTCCCACCCGAAGGTCATCGACAAGGCATTTGCGCGCGGCGACGTTGATGTTGCTGTTGTTTCCTTCGGCACCTTGGGCGACCAGGAAGAATTGTGGCAGGACCAGGCTAAGGCCGTGGCTTCCGCACAGATCAACTACACCGCACCAGTTTCGGTTGGTGTGTTGCTGGGTAACAAGTTCAAGGCGCAGGGTCACGGCACCATTGTTGCTTTGAGCTCCGTTGCCGGCATGCGCGTGCGTCGTTCTAACTTTGTCTACGGCGCATCCAAGGCTGGCACCGATGGCTTCTATGTCAACCTCAACGAAGCCCTGCGTGGTTCCGGCGCGAATGTGCTGGTGGTTCGCCCCGGTCAGGTTCGCACCAAGATGTCTGCGGACGCTGGCGAAGCACCGCTGACTGTTGACGTCCAAGATGTTGCTGAAGCAACCGTGAAGGCAGTACTGGAAGGCAAGGATTCTATCTTTGTCCACCCACTGTTCCAGTACGTTTCTTTGGCATTCAAGTTCATCCCGCAGACCATCTTCCGCCGTCTGCCGTTCTAACCTCGGCCAGAACGATTAGCCGCCGCTTACTAGATTTATCCCTGGTAAGCGGTAATTTTTATACCTGCACACGGTTTCTTCTTCGGGTGTGTCAAAGAAGCCGGAATGTAGAAGCGGCTGAACGTGCTGGTGTGAGTCTTCAAATGGTCCATTGAGTGTCATGAATTTATTTCCCGATTCGGCAACAAAATCCCGTGTAGCGCATTAGGCTTCGATTAGGCACCGTTTCCTATCTGGGACTAGTACGACGCGCGGTGTACGAACATTCACTCATTCGTCGGGAGATCCTATGAAAATCCCTGTACGTCACCGAAGTAAATCCGCTGCCTTCAAAGCGTTGGTTCTAACAACATTGTTCAGCCTCTCCATACAGCCAGCACAGTCAGTGTCTCTGAGCGTGAAACTTTGGCCGATTCACATCT
>JAUNRU010000002.1:0-35277 GCA_030535535.1 Corynebacterium casei | reverse complement strand
ATACAGCCAGCACAGTCAGTGTCTCTGAGCGTGAAACTTTGGCCGATTCACATCTTTTCCAAGAAGATCAAGCAATCGAGATTGATGGAGAGATTGGTTTAACACCTGCAGAAGTTGAGCAGCAACAACGCCAGCTTGAATCCGCCAAACAGCTAGAAGAACCCAACCCGGCGATAAACGGCGACATGTGGAGCGATGAAATCGAACTTCCTCAAGGAATTTCAAAACAAGAAGCCGACGCCGCAGAAGTAAGTATCGCAGCCTCCGAATTTCAAGAGGGTCCTAGAACAACAACCGCGCAGAGCACATCAACTTGCTCCACAATTTGGCCCAAGAACATCAAAGTTTGCGATGATATTCTTCGACAATATAATCGCCTGGGCGGAGTGACCAGCTGGCTGCTCTACCCAGTCGAGCCGCAGCACCGAAATCCTGACGGGAAAGGTTTTCGGCAAAAGTTTGCTAATGGCTGGATTTACTGGTCTCCCGAAACTGGTACTCATGCAGTCGCACGCCACACTGCTTCAGTGTGGGCGACAAATGGCTGGGAAGCCGGCTGGATGGGTTACCCCACCTCCGGAGAAGTACCGGTCCAAGGAAATACCGGTATCGACGGCGAACTCACCGGTTGGGTACAAAAGTTCCAAGGTGGCAGGATTTACCGCAGCCAAGCACTCAATGGTTTCCACGTCGCAAGCATCAATGGGCTAATTCTTGAGAAATGGCTCGAATTAGGAGGTCCAGACAGCCCACTCGGATTCCCCACCGCAAATGAAGCAAAGACTTCGGATGGCAAGGGACGATTCTCAATTTTCCAAGCTGGTTCAATCTACTGGCATCCATCGCATGGGGCACACCCTGTTGAAGGAGAAATTCTCAATAAATGGTCCGATGCGGGTTATGAATCTGGCCGATTTGGATACCCGATCGCCGACGCAGTACCACGCGAAGGAAGTACATACGCTGACCAAGCTTTTCAAGGTGGGACAATTAATGGTGAATTATTTAAGGCTTCGCAGCCGATAGTAACGCCGTACATCTACTTCCCCACCGAAGCCGAGGCCAACCGTTATTTCGACGAGTTGGAAGACCAAATCCTCAATGGTAATGCTATTGCTTCTGAACCTGCCGTTTCAGCATTAACTGCAGGAAAGGAATATGGCCCTTGCACGCTTTACCCGGAGAACATTCACCTGCGCTCCAGCAGTGGACTTCAGACGGTAGGATTCAAAGCTCGTACAAGCTGCACAACAAAAGTTGACTCAATTGAGCATCAACTTCAGTTAAGAACTCACCACTGGTTCCCACCTCCACTTGGCAGATGGGTACACCGAACAGAGTTTTCCACCAACAATAACGGCCAGAAGTCCCTATACACCCAGAAGCTCGAATTCAAGTGTCAAGGTAATAGGCCGAATCTGTTCGGCGGCAGCGCGCGGGGAGTGATTGCTGTCGGCGGTAAGAATTATTATGCACGGGTCTATCCTCCCGCTGCTCGTATCGACTGTGGAGTGTGATGGAGATGCAACCTCTTCCTGGGCATCAATGGATCTGCGAAGCACGCGGATTCGGTTCCCAAATGAAATTAGTCGCCTACGTCCCTTGGGAATATAAACAAGAGCTTGAAGCCGCATTCCATGAAGGTGGCCCAGCACTTGCCGCATGGCAAATAGACTCCTCAACTATCGAGTACTCACAGCCTGAATGGCAGGGATTTACCTCCCCGGCAAGTATCGGTGACAAAGTGTGGCTCGTCGTGGCACGTCCCCAACAAGGACATATTCCAGAATGGGATGGACTTCGCCCTTATCATTTCGACAAGCGTGCTGAGGCAGAAAAAGAGATGGACTGGCTCAACGAGCACCACCCACACGACAACTACCTCATCGCATGTATAACAGTCGGCTGGGTAGCACCAATCGTGCTCGAAAAATCCGGATGGACACCACCCTGGTTTCCCATCGGCGGACGCGACCAAGACCAACCCTGGTTTCCCCGCAACTACGACGAAACCACCAAAGCACAATATTGACCAAAAGTAGCTTTCCTGCAAGAAAGACACATGAAGAAAACGCTTTAGGTCGGAAAATTATTATGCGCGGGCCTATCCCCGCAGCTCGAATCAAGTGTGGGGTGTAATGGAAATACAAGCTCTTCCTGGGTATCAATGGATCTGCGAAGCACGCGGATTCGGTTCCGAAAGGAAATTAGTCGCGTACATTCCATGGGAATACAATGAAACACTTATAGCTGCATTCCATGAAGGTGGCCCAGCACTTTCGGTCTGGCAGATGGAGTCTTCAGCTATTGAATACGCCCAACCCGAATGGCAAGGTTTCACTTCTCCCGCTAGCATTGGCGACAAAGTGTGGATCATTTCATCACGCCCAAAGCCAGGACATATCCCGGAATGGGACAGCAAACGCCCCCATCATTTTGGCAAGCGCGCTGAGGCAGAAAAAGAGATGGACTGGCTCAACGAGCACCATCCACTGGACAACTACCTCATTGCGTGCGTGACAGTCGGCTGGGTAGCACCAAAAGTACTCAAAGAATCAGGCTGGACACCACCATGGTTCCCTATCGGCGGCCGCGACGAAGACCAACCCTGGTTCCCACGCAACTATGACGAAGCCACCAAAGCAATGTATTAAGCACTTGAGCATTGGTGAGTAACGCGCCAGCAAAAGGATAGATTGAGAAATTGTAGACCTATGAGGCCGCTCCCATCTTTGACTGAGGGGGCGGCCTTTAATCAGGAATAGGGCAAAAGTATGGGAGACTAAACCCATGACTGTGACCGATTCTTCGGGTGTAACGCCCGCAAGTACTGCCCCTTCGTCATCCCCAACGCGTGACTCGCAGCCGTTGACTCCTGCTACCCGCGACACCATGAGTTTTATGGGTGTGTTGTTGGGGATGGCGGCAGCAGCGATTGGCGGTGGCGTTGTCACACTGGCGGCCTGGTTTGTGTTCAAGCAGGTTTCACTTCCCGCATTCAACACATCCATGGTTACCCGAGGTTTGTCGACGGTGGCGATTGTTGCCACCGTCGTTATTGTGGCCGGACTGTTGTATGTCTGGACCAAACGTGGCGTGCACGGGCACGGGCCACTTAAATGGCTAACTGTTGTGGCGGCGTATCTTTCACCTGCCTTGATTGTCATCGCTAGTCTGGGCATGCCGTTGTCAGCTACTCGTTTGTGGCTCGACGGCATCCAGGTTGACCAGGTATTTCGTACCCAGTTCTTGACGCGAATGACGGAGCAGGCCGGGTATGCGGACATGAACTATGCCGATATGCCGACCTTCTACCCCATGGGCTGGTTCTGGTTGGGCGGACGCATGGCCAACCTGTTGGGTATTGCGGGCTGGGAAGTATTCCAGCCGTGGTCTTTGGTGTCCATCGCTATGGCGTGCTGCATCCTGGTTCCGGTGTGGCAGCGTCTGACTGGTTCCTTGCCGTTGGGCACGGTCATCGCGCTGACCACCACCGCGTTGACGCTGACACTGGCAACAGAAGAGCCATACTCGGCGATTATTGCGCTGGGTGTTCCAGCTGCCGCCATCATGTGTTCACGCGCCTTCCATGGCTCGTGGGGATCTACTGTTGGTTTGTTGGTGTTCTTGGGCATTTCGGCGACGTTTTACACCCTGTTCACCGGCGCGATTGCGGTTACCGTGGTGTCCTTCGTGGCGATTGTGACCGCCATTGTGGAACGCTCAATCAAGCCGATTCTGCGCCTGATGATTATTGGATTCGGTTCGATTGCCATCGCTGCCATTGCGTGGGGGCCATATATCGTGGCACTACTGCAGGCGGATTTCCCCACTAAGACCGCAGCGCAGCACTATCTGCCGGCAGAAGGAACAGAGATACCGGTGCCGTTTTTGGCGCCATCGCTCGTCGGCCTGATGTGCCTAGTCGGCATCATCTACCTGGTTGCGCGCGTGAAAAACGTGCACATCCGCACGCTTGGCTGGGCGCTGGTCGGTGTCTACCTGTGGATCGTGGCCTCCATGGTCATGCCATTGCTGGGCACCACTTTGTTGGGTTTCCGTCTGGAAATCCTCGTGGTGCTCATCCTGGCCACCGCCGGTGTCTTGGGTCTGGCGCACCTGTATGAAAAGTACCGCTCGCATGAGCACCTCACCGCTATTGTTACCGTCATCGCAGCGCTCGCCGGCATCTTCTACATGCAAGAAATCCCGGCGGCACACCAATCGGCCATTGATAATGCCTACACCGATACAGACGGCAACGGTGAGCGCGCCGACCAGTTCCCGGCGGACTCAGCACGCTACTACCAAGAAATTTCGGACTTCTTCCAAGACCACAACGCTGAAATTGTGATGACGGATGAAAAGCTCTTCTTGGCCTACCACCCATACTTTGGCTACAACGCGTTTACCGCGCACTACGCTAATCCGCTCGGCCAGTTTGATGAACGCAATGAGCAGATGGCCACGTGGGCGAATGATTCCTGGGAGCAGAGCCCAGAAGAGTTCGTGCAGGCGCTGGAAAACAACCCATGGGATGTGCCGGATGCCATGATTTTCCGCGGCGATATTGAATCCCCGGATGATGGCTACAAGGCGCACCTAGCCGTAGATATCTTCCCTAACCAGCCCAATGTCCGTTATGACGCCATCTTGTTTGACCCAGAAGTCTTCGATGATTCCAACTTGTGGGACGTTGAGCAGATTGGGCCTTTCGTTGTCGCCGCTCGAGTGAACTAAGGTATTTTCACGTGAATGATGTCTACACCGCCGAACTTCCTGAGCTAAGCGCGCGCCCGGCCCCCAAGGGCTTGCGGATGGCCGCTATCATCACGGGCCTTTTGGGCTTCGTGCTGTTTATGGCCACGCCGTTTTTGCCAGTGACGCAGACGCAGTCGTCTTTTGAATGGCCGCGCGAGGACTCCCTGAATTCGGTGACGGCACCGCTGATTTCGGTGACGCCGGAAGAAATTGATGCCACCATCCCGGTCACCGCGGTAGATATGCTGCGCGAGGGCCAGGATTTGCTCTACGGCACGGTTCCACCGGAGTCGGAGGAGGCATCGAACCGCGGCATGTTTGTCCGCGCCGGCGAGGATGGCCTGTCGGTTATTTCCTTGGATGAGGTTGTGCTTTCGCTGTCGGAAGAGCAGGTGCAAGAGCTTGCCGATGACGACGTGATCGAAATCCACGCCGCCGAAGACGGCACCACCGTGTCTGTCGGTGAGTTTTCTGAAGCTTCAGAAGATGACCTGCGCCCGCAGGTAGTTGGCGTGTTCACGGAGATTGAAGACACTCCGGAAAACCTCGCGGAGCTTTCCGGCGCTGGTCTGAATGTGCATGTTGAAATCAACTCGCGCTTTACTTCCTCGCCGACCACCATCAAGCTGATTGCGATGATTGGCGGCGTCATCATGATGCTCGCGGCGCTGGTGTGCATCGCACGCATGGACCGCCTCGATGGCAAGAAGATTAGCTTCATGCCGGCCACCTGGAAGCAGGTACGCCCACTCGATGGCGTGGTTGCAGCCATCTTGGGCTTCTGGCACATCTTTGGTTCCAACACCTCAGATGATGGCTTCATTTTGACCATGGGTCGCGTCAAAGAGCACTCGACCTACATGGCCAACTATTACCGTTGGTACGGCGTTCCGGAGGCACCTTTTGGTACCCCGTACTACGACTTGGTGGCCTTCCTGTCCAATATTTCGGCCACGTCTGTGTTCATGCGTATCCCAACGCTGATCGCGGCTATTTTGACGTGGTTTATTCTCTCGCGTGAGATTCTGCCGCGCTTCGGTCCGGTTATTAATGACCGCCGCGTGGCGCACTGGACCGCTGCCTTTATGTTCTTGGCATTCTGGTTGCCGTACAACAATGGCATCCGCCCGGAACCAATCGTTGCTTTCGGTGTTATCTTCACCTGGGCTTCTTTTGAGCGTTCCATCGCGACTTCACGCATGCTCCCGGCTGCGATTGGCACTATCGCCGCCACGCTGACGCTGACTGCTGGCCCAACCGGTCTGCTCGCAGTCGGTGTGTTCCTGGTCAGCTTGCCGGCGCTGTTTAATATCTTCAGCCGCCGCAAGGAATCCGTCGGCGGCTGGCTTCCGCTCGTCGCCTCATTCTTGGCTGTCGGCACGAGCGTGCTGGCGCTGGTCTTCAGTGATCAAACGCTGGCCACGGTCCTGGAATCCACCCGCGTGCGCTCCGCCGTGGGCCCATCGTTGAACTGGTATGACGAATACGTTCGCTACAGCACCTTGTTCCAAGGTTCCGTGGACGGCTCGCTCACCCGCCGCTTCGCCATGTTCACCATGCTGTTCTCCTTGGCGCTGATTGTTTACGCATTCATCCGCGACAAGAAGGTGCTGGGCACGCCAAAGGGACCAACCCAGCGTCTGCTCATCATCATGGCGTTGAGCATGTTCTTCCTCATGTTCACCCCAACCAAGTGGACCCACCACTTCGGTATCTACGCCGGTATTGCCGGTGTGATTGCCGCGCTCGGCGCTGTGGTTCTGTCACAGATTGCTATGCGTTCCCCGCGTGCAAGGACTTTCGCGGTGGCATCGGTAGTCATGCTCATGGCTATCTCCTTGGCCGGCTGGAACGCCTGGTGGTACGTGTCTTCCTTCGGCATTCCATGGTGGGACCGCTCCGTGCAGTTCATGGCCATTGAAGCTTCCACCGTGGTCATGGTCATTGGCCTTGTCATCATTGCCATCGGCATTGTGCAGGCGCTGCGCCATAACTACCGCACCAACCACAATATTGAGCACCCTGAGGTCTCACCGAAGCGCTGGTCAAGTATTTTGTCCGCGCCGTTGGCTATGGCATGCGTTGCCATCGTCGCATTCTCGTGCCTGTCCTTTGCCAAGGGCTACATCTCCCAGTCCCCGAGCTACTCCGTGGGCCAGGGCAACCTGAACGCCATCGGCGGCAACGTCTGCCAAATGGCTGATGCCACCTTGATCGAATCCAACACCAATGATGCTTTCTTGACCCCTGTTGCTGGTGAACTCGGTGACTCGCTGATCAACCCGGATGAAGACAACCGAGGCTTTGACCCGAACTTCATCCCGGAAGATATCGAGCCTGAAAACCAGAACTCTGCATCCGTGGGTGCAATTGGTTCGACTCAGACCGGTTCTTCGTCCGATTCTGACCAGGCTTCCTCCGGCGCCGACCCCTCATTGGGCGGCAACGTGGATGAGTCCGGTTCCGGCTCCGGTGCTGAGGCGAATGCGGAGAATGTCACCGACTCCTCCTCCGGCGGCGTCCGCGGCACCGAGGGTGTTAATGGTTCCACCATGCACCTGCCGTTCAACTTGGACTACACCAAGGTTCCGGTTTTGGGCTCCTACAACTCCGGGCAGCGCGGTACTTCTGAGGTGACCACCCAGTGGTACAACCTGCCGGAGCAGCCAGGTGAGAACACTCCAGTGTTGTCGGTTGCTGCTGCAGGCGATATCTACCACCACGATGTCAACGACATTGAGCAAGAGGGCATGGAGCTGACCTTGGAGTACGGCACCCTCGCCGATGGCAATGAGGTCACCAACACCGGTGAGCTTGAGCTTCGCGATGTCGGCGCGACCCCGAAGTGGCGCAACCTGCGCATCGGCCTGGACGAGATTCCAGAAGAAGCAAACGTTGTTCGCCTCGTGGCTGTCGATGACTCCACAGACGAAGACTCCTGGCTCGCCTTTACCCCACCGCGCGTGCCGGAACTGGTGTCGTTGAATTCTCAGTTCGACTCTTCCATCCCAGGTCTGCTGGACTGGTCGACTGCATTCCAGTTCCCATGCCAGCGCACCTTCGACCACTTCGCTGGTGTCACTGAGATTCCTGAGTATCGCATCCTGCCGGATGCTGCCGCGCAGAATTCTTTGACGGACTTCCAGTCCTTCTCCGGCGGCGGCGCCATGGCAACCGCCGAGGCAGTCAACTACTCCTATGAGATCCCGTCCTACCTCGAGGGCGACTGGGCCCGTGACTGGGGCGCAATCCAGAAGTACGAACTGCGCACCAACTCCGCCGGCGTCACCCCTGACCCAGCTGAGATCGACTACGAGGAGCTCACCCGCACCGGCTGGTGGCAGAACTCCGAGATGAAGATCCGCAAGGAAGGCGAAGACTAAAAGCGTCAGACCTTGTTCTCGGACCAGGTCCTTAGCTTTTAGCACCAAGTCTCAAAGCCCCGCCTCTTAGCTCCACTACCAAGTGGAATGAGAGGCGGGGCTTTTTGCGGCCCACAGTAAGGCTAGATTTCTATACTGGCCGCCCATGTTCATCGAACGCACCCATTGATGTGTAGTCCTCCCACGTCCGGCAATGACTTACTTCCCCATTGCCCTCCGGCGCGACACGAGAGAGGAATATCTCCGCGCTATGCAGTGCTGTATCGAGGCTTTGATGATGGTTACCAAAGACAAAGCCCATCAGCGGGCCGTCTTCATCACCTTCATGAACCTGGCAGCGCACGGTAAAAGAACCAATGTTATCCCGAATCTCCGGCGCGTTCGCCGCCGCTTCAACACTGTCGTCCACTCCTGGCTCAATCGCGCTACGCTCCCGCGCGAGCTGCGCTTCTTCTTGCGCCTCTAGCTCTGCCTGCTCCCGCGAATCCAACACATAGCTAGTTCCCGCGATCGAACCCCCGAAGGCCACCGCCCCCACGGCCAGCAACGCTACTGCGCCTTTGATAAATCTCATGTCTCCCCCTCGCCGCGGCAGCCAGCCACCTTGCCCGCACGTTGTGGACTATTAATTCTTATTCCCTAGGCTAGAATAGCCCGCCTGCGGCGTCAACGTTTGCGCACGATACAGCGAAGATCCTGGGCCCAGTCGTCCGGCTGGGATTCCAAGGTCTTCTTCCAAACCTGTCGTAACAGGCGGCAATATTGCTAGGCTAGTACCGTTTGGAATATCCCTTCAGATTTTTGGGCAAGTACAAGAGTTAGTTGGGGGACGTTTTGTTGGGGTTTCTACGAGAATTTCTAGGCGGGTTGAGCGGCTTTGGAGGTTCATTCGCTAAGAAAGCCGACAACGGCGAACCATGGGTACCCGCCTGGCATCATCGCTACATCGGATTGCCGTTGATAGTCATAGTCGGCACCATCGTTGCATGGAAACTTGCCTCTAATGACGGCTCCTTGAACTGGCCGTGGATCATCGGGATCATCCTTGTCATCCTGCTCATCCAGTACGTAATCATTCACCCGATTTACTTTCGGCGTCGCCGTACTTGGGAGCGCGAGAACCAAAGTACTGACTCATGCGCGAGCCTTTAAAGCTGGGAATTCATCGCTGGAGAAGGCTGATTGAATAGGTCACCGCTGCGAATAGTTAGTTGATTCTGCTCCAAACACGTTTAATGCCCCAGTTCTGACGGAACTGGGGCTATTGGGCAGATTCAAATGAGGTTGTAATTCGCGCATTCAGCGGGAGAGAAATTTACCACCCAGAGTTTGCTGGACCTTCTTGACGAAATGGCTGAGTGGTAGGCGCTGGTTGAGCCGAGTGAGGCTGAGGAGCTATGTGCCCTTGCGGCTGACCCAGAGAATTCTGGAATCCTTCAGAGTTATTGGCGTAAGCCTGCTGCCATGACGTTCCACCCGCAGAAGCCGAGTAGATGAACTCATTAGCCTTGTTCTTGAAATCATCCAGTGCGGCCTTATCCAAGATGGACACCGTCAAATCGGTGATTCCACCACCATTATTGGTGACGCTCAGAGATGCCATGATGGAGTTCGCGGCGATGGCTCCAAAGAATGCTCCGATGAGAAGAAGGAACAATCCCCCAATGGAGCCGCCTGCAATGGTGGACAATCCCATGAACACCATTACTAGGGCCAAGAAGCCGGCGAACAGCAGGCGAACCGGCTTGACCTTGAATGAAGAAGTGACGCCAGCGATGGAGCCCATTGGGATGGACTTTTCTTCAAAGCCGAGTGGGATGAATCCGAAGATGGTGTTGGTGCATTTCAATGCGAGTCGCTTGTTAGTCACCATGTAGCTGTCGCGCAGCCAGAAGAGGAGAAGGTTTGGACGGAAGGAACGGGAGTAGAGACCGTTTTCGCCGGGGGCCAGTAGGATGTCAGTGTTCGATGTGCTCATGCCATTAATGTAAAACACCAGCACATGGGGTTTCTACATTGTGGGGAGCGCTCCCCAATTGCCTTGTCCAACGAGTCAATCGGGGTTCTCTAAACTAAGAGTCCTAGACGTAGAATCAGTCCAAGACCCACGCTGAAGGGAAGCTCTTTTCTGCAACCAGAGTACCGCCTTGGAACACCTCGACGCCACCTCCAACTACTTCAATGATTGAAGGCGCAGCATCGACGTAGAACTCACCCTGGCTCGGATTAGAGCGGCTTTGATCGACGGTTGCAGTCAAGGTACCGCCAAAGATGTCAGATCGGTATGTCATCTGACCATTGGCTTCACACACGGTAATCCACGCATCACTATCGCGCCCCGCATATACGAGCTCTTCGGAGTTATTGCAGCGAGTAGCAGCATTATCCGACCATCCCGATAGTGTCAGTCCGGCAGACTGTGCTGCCTCAGGTAGATCGGGCGCAACTGGCTCCGCGCTCGGCCGGCGTTCGACCGACCGCGCCGTTGCGCCAGCTTCCTCATCTTCTTCCGCCGCAGTGGTTGATACTTCTTGAGAAGGTTCCGATGACGCTGAGACTGTAGTGTTTTCTGCTTCGTCGGTTACGGAGCCATCATTCTCTTCAGCCGATGGATCCACAGTTTGAACAATCGCGCCGTCATCTTCACCAGGTTGTTCCTGGTCGCCTCCACCAATTCGTCCGCTGAGATATAGCCAAGCTACGGCGGCGATGATGGCCAACGCGAGGATCATGATGAGGCCGATTAAGAAACCGCCGACGCGGCTCTTTTTCCTTGGCGTGGCTTCAACGGGAGCGGCATCCCCGAGACTATCGGTATCTTCATGAAACGCTTGCCGAGAGCCTTCCCCGGAATGACCCCAACCTACTGTCGGTGGCGCCGCATCTTGGGCTTGATCCCAAGGATTGTTCTCCTTAGGTGCCCAGGGGTTGTTAGCTTCAGGCTTTTCGGGATCATTCCATGGATTTGTCATTTATCTCTTCAATTCTTCTTAGTTTATATTTGTACTAACAAAACGGAACTCGTTGGAAACGGTCTTTTGCCTCAGCACCTTCTATGACGATTCCGAACTCCTGCTTTTCATTAACCGGAGTCACTGCGATTCGATCGACTGCGTCCTCGGTATTGTTTTCCAAAATCATGGTGGCCAACTCACAAGAACCGACTTTCCACAGCCTTTTGCCATCGCCTGTAAGCGCACTATCTCGCTTTTCTTGAGAACCAAAGTCCGCAAGGGTAATGCTGAGCTCCTGATCAGCACAAACAATTCGACCAAGTTCTTCAGCGCCTTTATCGCCAGCTGAACACTCCAACCCCGCCCATCCCGAAGAGTACGGCCTCGATGAAACAATATTAGGAAATGCCTCAGCGATGCTTGACTCAGGCACTGACCAAGGAGGATTAAAAACGACGAAAAATCCTATTGCACCCAAAGTCGCTACCATTCCGGCTGCCAACGCGCTCAGCATGGCAATCATAGGCTTGGTGAATTCGAATCCATCAGAAGCATCTTTCGACTGTGCAGGCAGATCCGGTATTCGCGTGTTTTGATTAGAGATCGCTCCTTGAGGTGGCCTGGGTGGCCGCTGCGACGATGCCCGATTTCCAGTCTGCGCCAAAGCTTGAATAAATGCCGTTGCAGTCATGAACCGGTACGCAGGTGCCGGATGCAGAGATTTACGCAGTACCTGTTCAATCCTGCCAACATCGCCCATGTCTTTTTGGTTCAGCCCAAGCTCCGCGATACGTGGAAAAGGGCGATCAGATTCTGCCCACTGTTTGTGGCTCATAGTGTCTTTGAGAGACTGCAAGGTCAGCATCTCAAACGCAATAAGAGCCAAGGCATAATTATCGCTGCTTACTGTCGGCTGGCTATGGGCGAGGTCCTTTGGCCCGTTCTCTCCTCCGGGAACGAGTTCAGGTGCAAAATAGCGCTCGGTGCCGATCATCATCGACAAGCTGGTTAGCCGAGTGTCCTCAGCGGCCAAACTGATCCCGAAGTCCGTCAATAACGACCGCGACTCAATGGCTGCTGAGTCTGGGACAAGAATATTTGCTGGTTTGATATCTCGGTGAATGATCGGTGGATTCATTCTCATATGGAGAAAATCTAAGGCTGCGGCAATGGGACGCAACAGCTCGACAGTTTCATCTACGGTAAACCTGTTCCCCCACTCTCGATGGCTTCTGATCAGTGTCGCAAGATTGTCGCCCTGGATGTAGTCCATGACAAAGTACGCGTCGCCGTTCTCAGTAACTTCAGCGAAATGAATTTTGACCACGGCCGAATGACTGATTCGGCCCAGCGTCACCATTTCAGCGCGAAAACGGGCAAGCCCTGTTTCTTCATCAAGAAGCTCTGTCGAGAGCTGCTTTACCGCTACATAGCGCTGTAATTTCACATCGAATGCGCGGTACACCACACCCATACCCCCGCGACCGATTTCAGAGATATCCGTGAAACCATGGCGTTCGCTGAGGGTAGAGATAAAGTTGCGAGTATTACTGACCATCAGAAATAGCTTTATCCAAAGCTGAAGTTGTGCAGAACGAAATCGTTTCCATCCTTTACGACGGACAACGTGCCATCGGCGTACTCTCCATTACCGATGATCGGAACGACAAAGTACTGATTGTCTGGATCAAAATTCATGCTTGATCCTCCGAAAATGGAGCTCAGCGCGGAATCATCCATGATCTGCGCAGCGTTGTCTACGCCAGAATCTGAGTACTCGTCTGCAAAATCACCTGCGCTATCGTGTGCCGATCGAACAAACTCGGTCATCGAAATCGGCTTTCCGGAAGCAATCTCTGTGTTTCCAAAATATGCATCCATGCCGGCGTAGTTTCCGTTGTTTGCAATTCCCAACCGGTCTAGCATTCCAGAACGCATAGAAGCATCAGCATTTTCAACTACCCACTCACGGGTTTCTTCGGCTTGACGCAGTTCAAGGAAGGAGTCTGCAAACTTTTGAGCACCGTTGTAATCCACGCCAGAGGAACCGACTCCGCCGCCTCCGAGCATCGAGCCAGCCAGGCCGACAATGAGGCCGCCCGCCACAAACGCACCCACCGCGGTAATCACGATCGCCGTTCGGGAAGACTTTTTGTACTCAGCCTGTACGTCTCGAGCTCGATCACCCGCGCCTGCTGCTGCAGAATTGAAGGAGCTCTTCACTGCTGCAATCTTCTCAGGAGAGATCTGCGAGTTAAATCCACGACCGCGTGCACCACCTTGACCTTGCGCATTCGCACCGTTCTGTACACCTGAATGAACGTTAGAATTTGCTGCGCCTGAGGAAAGCGCAGCAAGCTCTCGAATCTTGTCCACTGTGATGTCAGGCGCCGAGGCATCTGCCAGTCGCTCGTCGTACTTGGCGCGCTTTTCTGGATCCCCCAGAATCTGCTTCGCCAATTTCACTTCTTCAATTCCGCCGAGATTGTCCAGATTTCCTTCCTGGATCCTTACGTCTAACTCGGAGGCGATTTCCTCAGAAGAGGAGCTGGTCTCAAGGTTGAGGGAATCATAGAGATTGTAGTGCGCCATGGTTTTTGCCTTTCAGTGGAGCCGATTTGATTAATTTGATTCTGACATTTGCGAATTGAAAATACATAGCCAAGGGATACTAATTGGGGAATGCTCCCCGCTCACCCCTCATCGGAAAGCGGAACTCAGCCATTTTTCTGCGAAATCACCGTCGTGCTTGCCTAGCGGTATAATGCGCTAGGAAGTTTTTATATGGCTTGTACACATCCTCCCCATCTTGTGCCAAGCGTTGACAGAGTCGTTCGATCTTCTGATTAGTCTTCTTTTCCGTCCACCCCAACTGTTCTGCCAGCTCCCTAACGGTAGGCAAGTCCCCGTCATTAGCCCCCGGGTTTTTGATCAGCGGAGCAGCCAATGCCTCCATTATCATCCGTTGTTCTTCATTAGGAATATGGCGTGCATAGGTGATATCACCATCGGAATTGCCCGGATTCGAGGGACGGGATATTCCAGTAGACGGGATATCAACATGAATCTCGTAATGGCGTTCCGGGGTAGAAAAAGTAACCGCACTAGGACCAGCGGGCATCATGGTTACTGCGCCCGGACCCAGGTGAATTCGAGTAAGAGAACGCGACCCCCGTGGTTCAATATCAAGCGGTATATGACTTCCCCGGTTTGCAATCATCCACCCCAACCCGCCGTACCAAACTTGGAAAAGACGTCGATGCAAAAATGCATCATCAGTTCCTACTGGGAACGTGCCCGATCGGCCAATGATCGCTTCCTGGCCTGCTTCAAGAATGACGCGATTTCCAAGCAGGTCATCGATCCGAAGCGGAGGAGGCAGGGGTGCAGAAGTCATAACAAAAACCTCGATGAGAGTAGGGGCCCAAAGTTCAGGTTGTGCCACAGGTTTCCCAAAAATTATTGGTAATTGCCGGGATAGGGAGTCCGACCAATTTCTAACAAGATGTAGTGGGTGCCTGCGGTATCGCAATCTGTACCTCTGAGATTAGCGTGTTTGCCATCATTTGTGCATCGTTAAAATTCCCCGACCCTGATTTGATGGAGATTGCCAGTGCCCTGGATTGACCTGTAGTCGGATCTGTAGTCAATCCGAACTGCCGAGCACTATAGGCTCCATCGGGGTCTGGGCCCCAGCCACCTTTAAACCTTGCTTGGGGAAGTTGACCAATTCCCCAAGATTGACTTGGCTCGACCATTGCCATGTTCTGCAGTACCGGTGCGCTGCCCGAAATGCACCCCAAGTTAGCCGCAAAACGGGCTTGGTCATTTGTAGACCACATCGTCTGGCCAAAGGAACTGAAGCCGCTTCGGGTGACCACTGTATTTACCGGAACCTGAACACCACCTTCAGAGAGCACAGATCCCGTAACAATCCCTGCTTGATCAGGGGCGCCCAATGAACCCCACAAAGCTTCGGCTGCAGCATTATCTGACCACTGGATTGCCGCCGCGACATTTGCCGATTGAGCAGGGTCATTTCTCAAGGCCGCAATGGCGATAGGTACCTTGACCGTGGACCAAGAGGCGGCTGGGCTTATGTCCCCCGCGCTAAACGTCGTAGCTCCGTCAGAGAAGGCAATTCCCGCGGAGCCTCCGTACAAGGAGACAACCTGGTCAACAGCCGATTGCAGTTGAGCAGTTATATCGACGTTTCTTGGTGATTCCGTGGAGCTTTCCGTTGGATTCACCGGCTCTGGTATAGCAGTTGACTCCATTGTTTCAGTCGGGGCAAAGGTACTGGGTTCTGCGGTACTAGTCATCGTCACAGTTGAGGTTTCCGTAGCAACTTCGTCAGAATCAGAGTTGGTCGGGGAATCGATCGTGCAACCTGTGAGTACCAACGGCGTTATGAGGAAACCAGCTACCGCTACCTCGCGAGCCTTCGATCGGATCTTACTAATCATGAGATGTAAACAACTGCATTGTTTCCACCGGTACAAGTAACAAAGCTGCCGTTATCCTTGCAGTCCATATCGTAATTCAGCTGAGTCACAGGACTATAAGCAGTGATTACGCCTGACGTTTCCCCGGTATCTTCGTAGAAGTCGAGATAAGCGGAATAGACCTGACGCGCAAACGCTTCACTAGTAACGCTAGATCCGGTAAAGGCGCTGTCAAACTCCCGCTTTTCGGGGGCTGCAGATCGCGCAGACCGACTCGAGTCAGAGGAACTTACTTCCGAAGCACTCCTCGGAAGAGGAATTGCAGACGGGCGAGACTCTTCGGATTCTTCGTCTGCCTCCTCATCGTTTGCCTCGTCTTCATCCGATTCTTCCTCATCATTGGCACCGTCTTCATCTGTATCCGAAGAATCCTCTTCTGCCGGCACAACAACGATCTCGGTTTCTATTACCGGCTCCTCGTCGCTACCGGTATTGAGGTTGAGCCATCCTGTCTGAATAGCGACAACGACAGCTCCAGCCACTAGCGCGATCAATGCAAAGATGATTACAACCGGAAGTACCCATCTACGTTTACGCTTTGGCGGATCCTGCGGAGGCACGTACGACTGCTCATACCCAGCTTGGTCATCAAAACCGTAGTGTGCATCGTCGTAATAGGAATCAGTGGCGAAGTCCGCACTCTCATTCCATGGAGGTACCGGACCTGCTTGCCGGCGTTCATCCACGGGCGGAAATGATGTTGTTTCTGGATGCACTGCCCAAGGGTTCTCCGCAGCGGGTTTAGAATCCCAAGGGTTCGGTTCTTGGGAGGATTCTCCTGAATTTCCCGCATCTTTGTTTGAATCATTGTGCCAAGGATTCTTTTCAGTCATCGCACTGTCCTTTAATTAATACGCCTGCTATCACAAAGGATCATCACATAAGATCCACAAATAGCTATCCTGTATCTACTAAAATGGGGAATCTTCCCCACCCATTATTAAACTTCAGAATTCTGAAGTTTTTCCGGCGAAGGCGCATTTAGAGATACAGAACACCAAGTATGTGTTTGAAACTGCCCTATTCAGGGGACGGCAGATTCTAGTGGTCGAGGAGGTGGAGCATTTCCTTGCGCAGCTCGGCGGTCTTGGCTTCGACGGAAGGGTCTTCGCTGACTTCGTGGCGTGGGCGCGGGAGGTCGACGTTGATGTCGGCGATGATGGTGGCCTCGGGACTCTTGGACATGACAAGGACGCGGTCGGAGAGCAGGATTGCTTCGTCGACGTCGTGGGTGACCATGACGACGGTGCGGCGTGATGCTTCCCAGATGTTGAGCAGCTGGATTTGTAGTTCGCGGCGGGTCAGGGCGTCGAGGGCGCCGAAGGGTTCATCGAGAAGCATGATCGGCGGGTCGATGGCGAAGGCACGCGCGATGCCGACGCGCTGTTGCATGCCGCCGGAAAGGCGGGCGGGGCGGCGTTCGGCGGCATCGGAAAGCCCTACTTGCTCCAAGTGGTTCTTGGTAATCTCGGCGCGCTCGGTTTTGCTCAAGCCTGGTCGTGCGGAGCGCAGCCCGAAGTCAATGTTGCCGCGCGCGGTCATCCACGGCAAAAGCGCGTGATCCTGGAACACCATGCCGCGGTCCGGTCCAGGACCCTCCACCTTCTTATGGCCGGTGCTGACGGTGCCGGTGGATGGCTCCGCGAGCCCTGCAATCATCTTCAAAATGGTGGACTTGCCGCAACCAGATGGGCCAAGCAGCGCGACAAACTCGCCGTCGTTGATGTTGATGCTGGTATCACCAATAATCGTGGTCGGGCCATAAGACTTGGTGATGGAGTCCAGCTCAACTGAGGCATCCGTCGCGGTGGTTTTTAGGGATTTAGTCATAGCGAACTACTTTCTGCAATGCGCCGACGAGGTGGTCAAGAATCAGGCCCGCGATACCGATGATGAAAATCGCGACAACAATGGCGTCAATATCCAGGCGGTTCCAGGCGTTCCACACGAAGAAGCCGACGCCACGGCCGCCGATGAGCATCTCCGCCGCGACAATAACCAGCCACGCGGTGGACAATGACAGGCGCAGGCCGGTGATAATGCCCGGCAAGGAAGCCGGCAGCCAGATATAAACAATGCGCGACCACCAGTTGGTGCCGATGGTATCCGCGAGGTTGATATACGTCGGATTAACGCTGCGCACGGCGTCAATGGTGTTGATCAGAATCGGCCACAGTGCCGAGAGCAAGATGACAAACACCGCGGTGTTTTCCGCATCTTTCAACAGCGCCAAGCCCAAAGGCAGCCAGGCCAGCGGGGATACTGGGCGCAGGATCTGCACCACCGGATCCACTGCCCAGCGCAGCGTGGTGCTGCGCCCCAGGATGAAACCAACCGGCAGCGCGATGACCGCTGCCAGCAAGAAGCCCAACAGCACGCGCTTCAAACTGGCCATCAGATGCCAGAAAATACCAACACTGGCAGGACCATCTTGATAGAACGGGTCGGAGAGAATCTCCACCGCGCGCTGGAAGGTATTCGCTGGTGTTGGCGCGATATCACTAATCCACCCGGCGTTGGCGGCATATTGCCACACGCCGATGGTGAGGAAGAACATCACTACGCCGATAATGACGGCGTGTAGTGGTTTTGGTTTAGTATTCACCGAAAAATCACCGAGTCCATGTGGTCATAGCCACGGGTAGGGGCAAGTGGATCAAAGTCCACACCGTTGATGCTCAAACGCTCGCCGGAAACTGAAAGACCAGGCGCCAAAACACTCTGTGCAGCCTTAATAATGGTGGCATCATCCATGGTCAGGGTGTCGCCGCCCAAGCCCCAGCGCGCAATCTGGGTGGCCATCCACACGATTGCCGCCGGGTCCGTTGGGTCGCCAAAGGACATGCGTTCTAAGTCAGTATGCGTGTTGCCGTGCCAGTCTTGGTAGACGCCGGAAAATGGGCCATCGAGAAGCTCTGCGGGCTGGTTGAGGTATTTTTCCTGCGACAGGGTCTGCGCCGAGGAATCGAACTGCGCCGGGGTGCTCAAGATGGCAGCGGCTTCTTCCAGCGCGCTGATTACACCTTGCGCGGCGCTGGAGTGCTCCGCCTTCCATTCCTTGGCCATAGCAACTGAGCAGCATGGATGCTTGTCCCACAGTTGCTTTGTCATCAGCCAAATCTTGCCGGAGCCACTCTTAATAGCGCGCTCATTGAAAGGCTCCGGGCCGATGAACCCGTCGATTCCTTCCACGGACAGCTGCGCCACCATGTCCGCTGGTCGCAACAGGCGCAGTTCCACATCAGCGATGGGGTCCACGCCGTTCGCGGCCAGGTAGTCGCGCAGCAGCAACGCGTGCACGGAGTACTCAAACGGGATGCCCAGTACCATGCCCTTGAAATCCTGCGCGGAGTTCACCGAGCCATAGTGCTTGGAGGCCAAAGTAATGGCCTGACCATTGGTGTTTTGGGTAAAAGACAGCTCCGTGGGGCGCGCAGCGTTGGTCACGCCGGCATCAATCGCCACGGTCATGGGTGAGAGCATGTGCGCCACGTCCAGCTGTTCTGTGGCATAGGCCGTCCACAGGTCAGCCCAGCCGGAGAACTTCTTCAGCACGACGTTCGCGCCGTGCTTTTTAAACAAGCCCAGGGCGTCAGCGATAGCAATCGGCGCGGAGCACGCAATGGGCACGTAGCCAATGGTCAACGGGGTGTTGTCCGCAGGTTCGCCATTGCTTGCCGATGTCCCACAACCCGCCAATCCAGCGACCGCCGTACCGACGGTCGCCAGCGCGCCCAACTGCAAAAAGCGCCTGCGATCCAGGCGGTTTAAGCTGTAAGACTTATGTTCATGTGGCACTAGTACTGCATCTTTCACTCGGGCCGAAAGTTAATAGACCGAGTATTCAACTCTCAATAGACTGGTCTGTCTTTCAAATGCGACACCTTGTGAGAGTAGTGAATAAATTGTGCCGTGTCCACAACCAGCCGCTATGCACCACTTTCACCACGCAAAACTGCACCAAAATAGCATTTTTATTCGTGAATAATAACGCCCTAATGTCGCCCGAACCGCTTGGTCTATCCCAGGGCTGTGATGAAGTCGGCGATGTCGCGCACGCGCTGGCGAGCGACTTCCGGCGTGGAGATGCGGTGGCGGGAGACGTACTCCGCGGTGGTGAGCTCCGGCGCTCCTTGTGCGAGAGCGCGGGTATTGGCGCCGTCGACGACTTCGTCCTGCAGCGCAATCTGGATATAGGCCTTTGGCCACATATCACTCGCGGGCAAGGTTGCCTCGCCGCGAATGTCATCGGGCAGGCCGTCCAGGGCTGCGAAGTCTGGATAGGTAAGGAGGAGGGCGTCGATGGATGAGGTACCGGCAAGCAATGTTGCGAGTGCACCGCCTGAGGAATATCCCCACAGCACAATCTTTTCGGCGCCGTTGTCGCGCGCGTGTTGAATGGCCGCGCGGCCTGCAGCGACCATGTCTGCAACCGTGTGTTGCGGCGCCAGTGGATAATCCACGTCCAGCGCTGTGACACCGGCGAGGTTCGCGACCGCGGCGACCTCCGGCTGCCACTGCATCTCCAGTGCCGCGCCCGAACCGCGCCACCAGCCGCCGGAATGGAAAGAAACAATCCACGTTGATGAGGACAGCTCAGCGCTGTCCCGGCTAGTAGGGGTGAACTGGGTAAGGCCGTCGCCTGGCGTGGTGACATCAATGCCTTCGGTGAAAGCGACACCGGGCATCGCGTGGTCGACGGCGGTGCCCAGCACCATCATTGAGGACTGCGTGATGCGGTCGGTCAGCTTGGCACTGTAATTATCGGCAGGGAGCGGATCGCAGGCGCCGCCTTTCCACGGTGGCGTGAAATCAGGAAGCGGAAAATGAGCCTCGAGGTGCGAATACAGCTGTTCCAGCTGGTCCTCTTGGCTCATCTTGTGGTCATATCCGCCGATATGCCACTGCTGATTCTCAACGTCATTCACCTTGTCAGTCATGCACCCAAGGTTACCGGGTGCATGCCTTAGCGGGTGCCTACCAGATGGTGACGCGATCCTTTGCTGCCACGAACATTGGGCCGTCTTCGGCGACATCGAATGCTTCGTAGAATTCTGCGATGTTTGCCGCAATCAAGTTGCAGCGGAACTCTGCTGGTGAGTGAGGGTCCATCGCTAGATACTGCGTTGCCATCTCCGGGCGAATGGCAGTGCGCCATGCGCGTGCCCACGCCAGGAAAAGGCGCTGCAGACCGGTGAACTCCCCGGCCGCGAGCTCCTCTGAACCGCCTTCGACTTCAAACTTGGCTTTCTGGCCGTTGATGTCCAAACCCTTGTCTTCGCAGTACATGCGGTATGCAACCACGGTGATGCCCAGTCCGCCCAGGTCACCGATGTTCTCACCCAAGGTGAACTCACCGTTGACTCCGCCAGATTCAATACCGGCGTCCTTGAGCACCGAAGGCACCTCGCCGTCGAACTGCTCCACCAGCTTGGAGGTCAGGTTTTCAAATGCCGCGCGGTCAGTATCAGACCACCAGGAATTCAAGTTACCTTCGCCGTCATACTGCGAGCCCTGATCATCAAAACCGTGTCCGATCTCGTGGCCAATAACCGCGCCGATGGCACCGAAGTTCTCCGCCGCATCTGCCTCTGGGTTATAGAAAGGAGGACGCAAGATTGCTGCCGGGAAGGTGATGTCATTGACCACCGGATTGTAGAAAGCGTTCACCGTCTGCGGGGTGCTAAACCATTCATCACGGTCCGTTGGCTTGCCAATCTTGTTCAGCTCAAAGTCATGCGCCCAGGCATTGCCGTTGCGCAGGTTCTCCACCAGGTCAGCGCCCTGAGCAGAAAATTCCAGACCGGAGTAATCACGCCAGGTATCAGGGAAACCAATCTTGGCCTTAAACTTGCCCAGCTTCTCCAGTGCACGTTCACGGGTTTCCGGGGTCATCCACTCGAGTTCAGAAATGCGCTCGCGGTAAGCACGAACCAGGTATTCCACCAGTTCGTCCATCTCCGCCTTGGACGATGCCGGGAAGTGGCGCTCGACGAAGATCTTGCCAATCTCCTGGCCCACCATGCCCTCGGCCAGCCCCAGGGCGCGCTTCCAGCGGTCACGCTGCTGTGTCGCGCCGGTGAGCTTGGTGCCGTAGAACTCAAAGTTCTTCTTGCCTACTTCTTCTGGAAGAACACCGGCGCGTGCGCGCAGGATGGACCAAGTTGCCCACAGCTGCCAATCTGCCAGCTGGGTTTCAGTCAGAAGCTGCGCCAAGTGCTCTTGATAAGAAGGCATCATGTTGACCACGCGGTGTGCTGGAATACCGCCGCCGGTCAGCACGGTGCGAACAATTTCAGGCAGGTCAGTGAACTCAGTTGGGTTATAGGTCTTGACTGCATCACGGGTAGCAACAACATCCCAGTGACCAGCCGCAATCTGCTTTTCCAGGTTCACAATGCGCTCAGCCGCAACCTTGGCACCGAGGCCAAAGAGGCGGGCAGGATCCAAAAAGCCCAGCATCTCTTCCACGTGGACTTGGTATGCCGCCAGGGTTTCCGCGTGTGATTCCTCGCGGTAGTAGGCCTCATCCGGCAGGCCCAATCCGGACTGGATGATATAAGCAACGCAGTTTTCCGAACCGGAATCCTTCTCCACCCAGAAGGTCACCGGGGAGCTCACGCCGAGGCGCTCAAGTTCACCCAGAACGGTTGCGAACTCATTAACGTCAGCTACAGCCAAACGGTCCAGATCAGCATCCAGCGGTGCCATGCCGGCAGCGTTGATGCCTTCGGTATCCATAAAAGAGGTATAGACAGTGCCGGCGCGGCCGGCGTCTTCCTTAACAATCTCGTGTGAAAGCTCTTCTGCCTGATCTCGCAGTTCATGGAAGGTGCCATCAACACCACGGTCATCGGGGATGACATGGGACTTTAGGTAAGGCCCGTTAACAAATTGGTACAAGTCTTTAAGTTGCGTCATAGTGCCCACACTAGGCGAAAATACGCCGCCAAGGCAGCGATTCAGAATTTTCACTGCGTCAAAACAGCAACTTCAAAACCGCATTAATTTCACTTACCTAACAAATAACTGTCCACGTAATGAGACAATGCAATGAGAATATATTATGCTGGCTTAGAATTTTTTACTTGATCGGAGCTTGTAATGGTCGAATCTTTTCCTCTATTGACAATTTTGCCGCCGCTAGTAGCCATTATCATGGTCATTGCCACCAAGCGGGTGCTGTTGTCACTACTTTCAGGATCCCTGCTAAGTATCTTGTTGATCACAAATTTCCACCCGCTGGAGAGCCTGAAATTGCTCTTTTCCAGCGTTGTGGAGCTGTTCTGGGTTGAGGGTGCGCTCAACTGGTACAACATTTTGATCCTCACGTTCTTGCTGGAACTAGGCGCTATTACCGCATTGGTTCTGATGTCCGGCGGTACCGCAGCGTTCTCGAACTGGGCGCGCAAGCGCGTGAAAAGCCGCCGCGATTCCCAGATTCTTACCGCTATTTTGGGCATGGTCATCTTCATTGATGACTACTTCAATGCTTTGGCTGTGGGTCAGATTTCTCGCCCTATCTCCGACCAGCAGAAAGTCTCCCGCGCCAAGCTCGCCTACCTGGTTGATTCCAGCTCCGCACCGACCGTCGTGCTTGTTCCCCTGTCTAGCTGGGGCGCATCCATCATCGGCATCATGGCACCCGTCATCGCGGCATCTGCGCTGACCATGAGTGAGATGGAAGTCTTCCTGCGCTCCGCAGTGATGAACTTCTACGCTGTTGCCGCCATCATCTTGCTGTGGATTGTGGTGCTGTGGCAGCTGGACTTCGGCGCCATGCGTAAGGAAGAACAGCGCGCAGCGCTTGGTGAAGGTGTCATGGCTGAAGGCGATGACGCACCAGGTCAAATTACGGATGACTTGCCTACCCACCACAACGGCACCATTTCGGCTTTGGTTGTTCCATTCGTAGTTCTGGTTGTCGGTGTTATTGGCGGCATGTACATCTCCGGCGCGCTCGCCGCCGGTTCCTGGTCCATGCTGGATGCGATGGCTAATGCCGATGTGGCGTTGACTCTGAATATTGGCGGTGTTGCCGGTCTGCTGGTCGCGCTAGCTTACTGCGTTAGCTACACGCGCAAGAACCCGAAGTTTGATACCCGCGTTATTGCCAGCGGCACCTTGGATGGCGCAAAGTCCATGCTTCCAGCGATTTACATTTTGCTGCTGGCCTGGATGCTGGGTTCTTTGATTGGTCAGCTGGGCACCGGTGCTTACTTCGCAAGCATTGTCACCAGCTTGTCCGTTCCACCAGTCTGGTTGATTCCTATTCTCTTCCTCGTCGCCGCCGGCATGGCGTTCGCGACCGGCACCTCCTGGGGTGCATTCGGTATTCTGTTGCCGCTGGCGGGTGAAATCATCAACGCTGCTGCGCCCGATGGCACCTTATTGATTCCAGCCTTCGGTGCAGTTCTTGCCGGTTCCGTCTGGGGTGACCACTCCTCCCCTATTTCAGACACCACCATTTTGTCTTCCACCGGTGCGGGTTGTTCCGTGGCAACGCACGTTAATACGCAGCTGCCTTATGCCTTCGTCGGCGCCATCGCGGCATTGGTCGGCTACGTACTTTACGCAGCCACGGCTTCTGCAATCATCGGCTTTGTCAGCATGCTCGTTGCACTGATTGTCATCGCCGTGGTGCTCAAGTCCATGAACAAAACCACCGTTGCTGAAGTCGCCGCTGAAGCATAGCCACTGCGGCTTGTAGTCTGGTGCCTATGGCAACGTATAGACTTCAGCCGGCTCGATCGGGGAAATATTTCGCGCTGGTGTGCGTCGTGGTGGCAGTGGCCATCGCGGCGCCTTCTGCCGTTTTATCGCTTGTGTCCCAGAACCCCAAGCCCACCGAATCATTATCAATTGGGCCTATTTCTTCTGATTGGGAAATCCCCGTTGAAGGCGTGGAGTGCGTCTGGGACCAAAACGGAATGCTGCCAGATGCGTATCTCTGTGACGGAGTCAGCGTGCAGATTAATAAGGTCAAAGATGTTGAGAATTCTGACCACTCATTGCGCCGCGCAGTACGCGCCAATATGCTCCTCTCCTTCACCAATGACCCGATCATTCACGCAGGCAACGCATCCGTGATGGCCATTCCAAATTCCGAACTCGTAGCCATGAGCGTAAAAGGCTCCGGGGAGTATGCAGGCGAGGAATTTCAAATCATGGTGCAAGGGCCTGCCGATGAACTCGTCCCCCTATCCAATCAGATTTGGGACAGCTTCCATGACGATCCACTTCCCATCGACCTAGACGCAACGATGGAACAGCTACCAGAAGGATTTATCCCTGGAATTCCGTCGATGCCTGACAACCAAGTTCCCGCGTTGAACGCTAAAGCGTTCAACGAACCAGGAGACAACACGGGAAGTGCCCACGCGCACGGAAACGAGGTGAACGCATGAGCACATTCTTTCGGGTTCTGACCATCATCAGCATGGCTGTTGGCGTCATCGGTTTCTCATTTATGTTCTTCACCGCGTTGATCATGTCGCCTGGTTTGGGCTTGCTCAGCGTCGTGTTGACCGCGGTGTATTTTGCCATTGCTATCTTCTTGCTTTCCCGCTTACCGTTTTGGCCGCAGAAGCGCGAAGGCGAATCACGACTGTGGATTTATGCCGCGCTACTGTGGGGTGGCGGTGTTTCTATCGTCTTGACGCTTCCGATTGGCGGGCCGGTCATGGAGATTTTTGCCTATCTTGAGAGCCGATCCAGTGTATATTCCTGGGGTGGTGCATATCCCGAGGAAATTGTTAAAGCACTGGGTGTGTTAGTTATTTGTTTGGCATTTACGCAGCTATCTAGGCCATGGCATGGTTTTATCGTCGGTGGTGTCATTGGCTTGGGCTTTGAAGTGCTAGAAAACGTGTTGTACGGCGCCAGCGGTGCCCAAATGCATCAGGATTCTGACTGGGCTGGGTTCTGGGAAACCTGGGGCCTGCGCGTTCTTGCTGGCCCTGGCCTGCACCTGGTGTGCACGGCAATTGCCGGTTGGGGTATCGGCTGGGCACTATTTGCCGGCAACAAATCACGGATGTGGCGTTTAGGTACCGCATTATTGTGGTGGTCCGTGGCCTTCGCCATCCATTTCGCGTGGAACTATGACCTGGTGGCTAACACCCCGATGGTCATCAAAATCATCACCGTCATGGCAATCATGTACTACATCTTTGCGCGCATCTGTATCCGCAGTATGAAGCTGTACCGGGCGGATCTTGGACAAAGCTATACCCCTGCAGCGGTTAATAAAAAGCATGCTGCAGGGGCTAAGAGCCATGGGGTTGGCCGGGGCCTAGTTATTGCTGGGGAAACTCCACGTCCAAACCAAGAAGGTCATCGCCTTCGGTTACGTCGTCCTCAGGAGCGTCCTCAACTTCAGTCAGAGTAATAGTCGCGCCGGTGGCATCCGCAATCAACGCCATCAGGCCGAAAGTAGACATCCACGGCTCGCGGATGACCTCACCGCCGCATTCCACGGCAGCCTTGATGGCCTCATCCATGTTGCGCACGCCCAGGTAGGTCTGCCAAAAGCCGCCGACCTGCGGTGGGAACTTATCCTTCGCGTTCCAAATACCCGCGAACGGTGCGCCTTCCTCTTCAGCCGTCGCATAATCAGCTTCACCGGCCGGGCCGGAACCGGTAATCGACTGGGTACGGATTTCCCAGTTGAACAGCTCGCCGTAAAAATCCAGCGCCTTGGAAAAATCCTTGGTGGCGGTCAGCTCATGCCATACCGGCAGACCCGGCTCACCGGCGGCAACAAACTGCTCAGTATTCGTTGGCTCGATGAGGCCGAACAGCGCCCCGGCGGCATCGGTAAGCAATGCCATCTGCCCCAGCTCAACCTGCTGCGGCCCGGACAACACCTTGCCACCAAGCTCCTCCGCGCGCTGGCATTCCTTCTCCAAATTGCCCGCGCGGAAATAAGTCACCCACGTATCCGGCATGGTGGAATCAGCTGGCTGCGGAATGAAACCGCCGATAGGAAGGCCCTGCATGCGGCCGATACGGTACTCATCCGTCTCCGCCGTCACCTCCCAGCCAAGTACCTTGCGGTAAAACTCGGCCGACTTTTCCGAGTTAGAAGTGGTGAGATCAATCCAGTAGGGCATGCCTACTTCAGACATAAATGCGGGCATGGTTAAAGGTTCCTCCACTTTTCAGGATCAAAATCATCATCGGCGGTAGCTTCATCGAAGTAGTCATCATCATCGTCATCGGCCACGCCAACCACCGCGCACATGGTGCCCACGCAGACTTTGTCACCCGCGTGCAGGGTTGCGCCGCGGCGAGTATCAACCTCGCCGTTGACGGTGACTTCACCTTCCGCAATTGCTGCTTTTGCCTCTCCACCTGTGGAAACGAGGCTGGCCAGTTTAATAAACTGGCCTAGTTTGATGGACTCACCCGAGATCGGTACTTCGATGTCGCTCATAGCCACCTAGTTTACAGCCGGCAGCCAGATTCACACTTTCGGCCGTCGCAGGGGGCATGTGCTTAACGATGTCCCGGAGATCCCGATGATCTAATCCGCACACATCCATGCGCACTTTCTTGCCGCGCAGTTGGATTCCTTCGTCTTCCCAGTGGGGGTTGGCGCGGTCGAAGTCGTGGGAGGTGCCGTCGGCTTTGATGACTCGCCACCAGCTTATGCGTGAGCCCCATTGCCGCATGATGGAGCCGACTTGGCGCGCGGTGGCATCGGCAGCTTTGCCCACTTCACCGTAGGTGGAGACGTTGCCCGGCGGGATGATCCCGGCGATGTAAAGCACGCGCTGGGCTACTTCCGACGGTTCCGCAGTTTCGGACACTTCTATCGGTCTGGGCTTAGTGCTGTGGCTTGAGTTTGACCGCGGTTCCGGTGGCGGTGACCATCAACATGTCGTTGGATGCGCCCATTGGGGAGTAATCAAAAGCGATCCCCACCACGGCATCGGCGCCGACTTCTTGGCCGCGGTTCCATAGTTCATTGAGTGCGGATTCGCGGGCGCGGACTGCTTCTTCTTCATAGCCTGCGGAACGGCCGCCGGTGAAGGAACGGAAGGATGCACCGATGTCTTTGAGGAAGTTAATACCAGTGACAGTTTCACCCGCGATGATGCGGATGTAGGTGTCAATCTCGCGGCCTTCAACATTGTGCGTGGTAGTAAAAATCATGTCGCCTATCCTACCGTGATTGCGCGCTAGAACAGTTGGATGATTCCTTCACAGACCATCACGATTCCCAACAGAATGAAGATGACACCAGCAATGATGTCAATCAACGGCGAGTATTTGGCCAGCCATGTGGAAAATGTCCGCACGATGAGCGTGACGATGACAAACCACGCACCCGATATCACCAGCAGAATGATTCCGACGGCAAAAGTCCAGGCAATCGACATTTCGGGCCGGATGAACTGCGCGAATACGGCGCCGAAAAACACCAGCGCCTTGGGGTTGGACAGGTTGGTGTACAGCCCCAAGCGAAATGATCTCCCCGCGGTGAGCACCGGCAACTTGGTCTGCGCCGCCGCAACATCTTCCGGCAGCTCGGCTGTTGGTGCGGAGTCTTCAGTTCCCACCACGCGCGATGGTGCACGCCGGGCGCTGACGCCAGAGCGCACGGATTGGATTCCCATCCAGATCAAAAACGCGCCGCCGAACAACTGCAGGATACCCAGCAAGCTGGGGCGCGCGGCAATCAATGCAGACATGCCCGCCAACGAAGCGGTGAGCCACACCGCGATACCCGCGGTGATTCCGGCGGTGCACCACAGCCCGGCGCGCACCGAGCGCGAGGCCACTCGCATCACCTGAACCACATCAGGACCTGGGGCGATACAGACTGCGAGCCAGACGCCGATGAGGGTAAGAAGAGATGCGAGAGTCACGGAGCATTATTTTAAACTCCGTGACTTTATCTGGCTGAGCTGCCGGCAGTATTGCCGCCGGCAGGTTTTAGCTTTGGGTACGAGGCTTGATTTCTAGCCTGTCGATGTTCACGTGGTTCGGCAGCGACGCCACCCACCGCACGGACTCGGCGACGTCTTCGGCGACCAGGTTGAGCTGGCCGTCATAGACGGACTTCGCGCGGTCTTCATCGCCTTCGAAACGCACCAGGGAGAAGTCCGTTGCCACGCGGCCCGGGATAATTTCGGTGGTGCGGATGTTGTGGTTTTCCAGACGCAGCGCGCGGGATACTACGCGCACGCCATGCTTTGCAGCGTTGTATCCGGAGCCGCCTTCGTACACGCTCCAGCCGGCGATGGAGCTCATGTTGATAATCAAGCCAGAGTTATCCGGTGCTGCTTCAATCTTTTTAATCAACGCCTGAATCAAGCGCACCGTGCCCAGCACGTTGGTTTCATACATCCAGTTCCAGTCATCGATGGAAGTTTCCACCAGCGGTTCCAGGCCTTTCGCGCCGCCGGCATTGTTGACCAGCAGGTCAACGCGCGGCAGCTGCGCCGCGAGTGCGTCGACTGATTCTTGCTTGGTCACGTCTAATTCAACGGCGGTACCGCCGATTTCCTCGGCCAAAGCATCCAGCTTGTCCTTGCGGCGCGCAGCCACAACAACGTGCCAGCCATCGTTAGCCAGCAAGCGTGCGCTGGCCGCGCCAATGCCTGACGATGCTCCGGTTACTACAGCAACTTTTTGGTTCTCTGGGATTGTCATGCACCCCACAATAGGCCAATGATTCTCCCACCACAGCCGCTGCCGCATTTCAATTCACAACTCTAGGAACCCCAGGGCCGCCCAGGGCCCCTCCCCTCATCCGCGAACGCAAACAAGCTTTATTTCTTCTGAGCTCGCCAGAAATAGCCAACTACTACCGCGATGAATGCAACAATTCCGACCCATACGAAACCCACGTGAATTTCCGCCGTCTTATATCTCTATATCTCGGTACCAAAAGAAGAAGTTAAGGCCTACACGCGCATTACGTCGTGTAGACCTCTTCTCCTCATAACAAGGGACCTTGTCCTTGCTTTCTCTGCCTCAAATGCATCAAGCCCGCTCCCAGTAGACAATGGTGCGGGCTCAATGATTATTCTCAGAATACACCAGGTGAGCAAAGCGGACCATCCTCCACGACAGCGAGCCGCATCAAGGCTTCAGGTCTTTTTGTGCGTATCTAGTGCGGGTAAACCTGCCGGAAGGTGATGTTGATACGGCCTTCTTTCAGGCCGCAGGATTCATCAAGGGTGCCGGGGCGGGTTTCGGGGACGCCGTGGAAAGCTTGGCGGTTGGGGCCACCGAATACAACAAGGTCACCGGAGAGCAAAGCGATGTCATCCCAGGGTTTGTTGCGGTGCTCAGTACTGCCGATGCGAAAGACGGCTTCATCGCCTATGGACAATGACACAATCGGGGCGAGTGTTGTTTCGTAGGCATCTTGGTGCATGCCCATGGTGGCGCCGGGTGGGTAGAAGTTAATCAGCGCCATATCGGGTTGATAGTTGGTGGTCCAGGGCTGAACTTCTTCGGCGACATCGGCGGCCGCGCGCAAGCCGCCATGGGCAATGTCCAACAGGTTCTGCGGCACGGGGCGCACGTTAGTTTCACCCATCCGGTCAACGTAGCGATAAGTCTGATGGTCCCAGAAATGGCCCAAGTTCAGCATGAATACGCTCATCCGACCGCCGGATTTCAATACCGGTTTCTGCATGGCCATGGGCGTGCCGGCCATGAGGCGGGCTTCATCACGAAGCTGTTGCACCAACCCCTGCTGCGTCGGCGTGTCCAGCCACCCGGGGACATGGGCAACCCCGGGCTTAATCTTCACCGGATTGCGGTCGATGCCATGAAACAACATGGCACCCATCCTAACGGCTGCCATCCCGCTCGCTTTTATCCATAATCCACTTCAGCCCGTAAACCACTAGCCAAAATACAACCGCAAAAATGCTGCCCTGCCACGCGAACTCAAAATTCCCATTAAACGCGTACACAATCCAGAAAAAGCAACCGACAGCGCAGCAGACGCTGCAAATCTTTTTGCTTTACGATGCATCCACTCTTACCCCTCATAATGATTCTTTAGGTCAAAGCGACGAAAAAAGTGGAGGCTGAAATCGGCTCCTTCGATGGCAATTTACGGGTATTAGGCAAATATGGCACCTGCCAAACCAGACGTAAAACCCGAACAGAGCCAAGTACAGCTGCCGCGATCGGGATGAGGGGCAGAAAACTGCCCCCTTTCGCCATCCCGTTTTCCCGGCTTCTACAGGGCTTAGTTTAAATGTACTCCCAAATAATTCCCCCAACACATCCGATGGCCGCACCTAGGCCAATTCGCCGAATAATGAACTTGACCGCTTTCTTTACTGAGGTCACTTCTCGAAAAATAGCTTCCGCAGCTGGTCCGGTAGCCCATGAAAAACCGAGGCACGCTCCAATGATTCGCTTTGCCTCAGCTGGAATCACTCCAGCAGGCTGTGCCACCTCTAAGGTACCTGCACTTTCTCCTGAAAGGGTTCCTAAGTTATCGCCACCACTATTCACGAATACCGATTCACCCGAGTCCAGATGACGCACGCCAACTGCCGATGCTGGAACTGTGAACCCATTATCGATCAGAGAGGTGCGTAGCTCGTTATCAAGAGGTTCCGTGATGCCCGGCCCCAACGCTTCACCTACAGGCAATGCTTCAGGTGTCTCGGCGTCTCCTGACGCGCAAGCTTGAAATTGCCTATCCTTCAATCCATTCGATTGCACGACATCGAGCGAGGGTTCCTGGGCAGTAGCTGCAGGCGCAAGGGGGATGACAAGCGCCGTCACAAGCCCTACCACTCCTATATTCATCTTCTTCATATCCATCATTCCCTTTGCCGAATTGTCGATCTTTCCCAAACTTGAATTACATTCAATGCGGTGAGCACCGCAACAATGCTGGAGACCAAAACATAAGAGACAGAATCATCCTGCATTAACCAGCGAAACACAAAGAACGTGATTACTGCTGAAACCAATGCAACAACCAAAGCTGTGATTCTTGTTTTGGAAGAAGCATGCCCCCACCAACCAACCGCTTCAGAGCTCTCGCCATTTAACCCAAGAGTTTTACCAGCCCACGAATTGCTACTGGACAAATGTAGCCCCTCCAATTGAATTGATTTCGATCATTACTTAATTCCATCCAGCCTGCTTTTAGAAGGTTGGAGTAGAACACCCAAAGACTTCATCACCATACCTATAAATATGTGATGGCTCTGGAGCTGTTAGATAGTCTCAATCCCAATGCATTAACGCAATAGCCTTTCCCAAACTTGGAACTTTCGTTCATATTTTCTTTTGAATACAACATATCGGATTCCCGCTTTGAGAACGGAAAAATATCCGAATCGAGACCCAATACATGCAGGGCAAGGTCTTAAAACAAGAATTTATTACGACCCGCTGAAACCCGTCCGGAAAAAACGTAATATAAATACACGTTATAATATTGTAACTTGTATAAGGTATGTAATACCCCAAGCAAATCCGAGAAAAGTATGCAGTCATCGAATAGATTAAACCCATTCCAATGGTGCAGAATTTGAGACAATGGCTGCATGAGCGAATACGACCACCTTGATAAATACGGAACGTGGGAAGCCATGACTTCCGGCCAGTGGCATATCCCTGGCCGCCCGGGCACGGCGGCGGAACACGCCCGCGGTTTTGAGCTATCAAAGCAGCTCAATGACTTGGGCAATACCGATCCGGATAAAGCGTGGAAGATCATCGCGGAGATGCTCCACCCGGACTCCGGGCCGACCATGATTCATGCGCCGCTCAATATTGAATTCGGAACTAATCTGCGCTGCGGGGACCGGGTGTTTATTAACTTCAACGCCACCATCCTGGCCCAAGCGCCTGTCACTTTGGGCGATGATGTCATGATTGGCCCGAACTGCTCACTAATCACCGTTGGGCACCCGGTGGCGGATCACCAGATGCGTCGCGGCGGCTGGGAGCAGGCAAAATCTATTTCTATTGGTGAAAACACCTGGCTGGGGGCGAATGTGACGGTGTTGCCGGGGGTTAGCATCGGCAAGAATTGCGTCTTGGGCGCTGGAACCATGGTCACCCGCGACATCCCTGATAACTCTTTGGTGCTGGGCTCCCCAGGCAAGGTGGTGCGCACCCTTGATGAGTCCCAGCCGCTGGAGCGCACCCAGCATGATGGCCCGGTTGATGGCGTGCACAGCCGTGGCTAGCGTTTTCGACCTTCCCACCATTGGCCGCGGACTGCCGGTCGCTGATGATATTGACCGGCTGCCGGGGCTGCTTTCTGCCACCGGGCGCCTGGTGGTCCAGGCCCCGCCTGGCACGGGTAAGACCACGTTGGTGCCGCCGGCGCTGGCGAATTATCTTGAAGCCCCTGGCAAAGTACTGGTCACCGCCCCGCGGCGTGTAGCGGTGCGCGCGGCGGCCAGGCGTCTGGCACAGCTGGACGGCAGTCGCATTGGTGACAAGGTTGGATTTAGCATCCGCGGTGAACACCAACCGGGCACGCACGTGGAGTTCATGACTCCCGGCGTGCTGTTGCGCAGGCTGCTGAGCGATCCGGAATTGGCTGGGGTGGGCGCGGTGGCTATCGATGAAGTCCACGAACGCCAACTCGACACAGACCTGGTCTTGGCCATGCTTCTGGAATTAGCAGAGCTTCGCGATGATTTGGCGCTCGTCGCCATGTCCGCCACCCTGGATGCGCAGCGTTTCGCCGGGCTGATGAACGCCGGCGTATTAGATACCCCGGCGGTGACCTTTCCGCTGGAGACTCACTACGAACCGCACCCCGGCCGGGCTGGCTGCACGCGGGAGTTTCTGACGCACCTGGCTAAGCAGGCGAAACAAGTGCGCGATGACACTGGGCATTCGGTTCTGGTTTTCGTGCCTGGCGTGCGCGAAGTCGAACAGGTCTGCGCGCAGATTCCCGGTGCGCTGCCTTTGCATGGCCGGCTGACTTCAGCGGAGCAAGATCGCGCGCTAACACCCACGGATTCCCCGCGCATTATTGTCTCCACCTCCATCGCGGAGTCTTCCCTGACCGTGCCCGGCGTGCGCGCCGTAGTGGATTCGGGGCTGTCTCGCGTCCCGCGCCGTGACGCTGCCCGCGGCATGACCGGACTGGTCACCGTGTCCGCGGCGCAGTCCACGGTGGATCAGCGCGCCGGTCGCGCCGGGCGTGAAGGCCCCGGCACCGTGATTCGTGCTTATGCGCAGTCGGATTATCAGCATGCAGCAGCGCACATCACCCCGGAGATTGCCACCTCGGATCTCACCGAGGCTGCCTTGATGATCGCCGCGTGGGGTGGCGGCACAGACTTCCCGTTGCCAGATAAGCCGCCGCACAATGCCTGGGCGCAGGCACAGGATGCGCTGGAGGATATCGGCGCGGTGCACGATGGTGCCATCACCGCGTTGGGCACCAGGTTGTCTAAGCTGCCGCTGCATCCGCGCCTGGGCCGCGCGTTGATTGAGTGCGGTCCGCAGGCAGCACCGACGATTGCGGTGTTGTCAGATTCGCCATCGGGCAATATTGCGGCCGGCACTCCCCCGCAGCGTGAGGTCAATCGCCTGAGGAGTCTCGTCCGAGATTCCTCGGGCGAGGCCGCCGGGAAATACGCGGGCAGTAGCGATGCCGGTGTGGTCACCGGCTTGGCGTTTCCAATGCGTATTGCCAAGAAGGTCACGGATTCTGATTACCTGTTAGCTTCCGGTACCCGCGCGTGGCTGCCGCCGGATGCGCAGTTTGGTGCCCTTCGCGCGAGCCAGTGGTTGGCTATCGCTGAGGTCAGCGTGGCCAAATCCGGGGCCGGCAAGGCGGGCTCGGTCATTCGCGCCGCGGCCACCATTTCGGAGCGCGACGCCTTGGGCATCATCGGGGTGGAAGAAACCATCACCGCGACCTTTGCCAACGGCAAGTTACAGGGCCGGGCGATTAAGCGCGCCGGTGCGATTGAGCTGTCCAGCACGCCGGTCAAGGTTCCACCGGAGCAGGCTTCCGCGGCGCTTGCCGATGGCATTCGCACCGCCGGCCTTTCCCTCTTCACCTTTTCTGACAAAGCGCAGTTACTGCGTGAGCGTTTGAACTTCCTGCACGCACAGCTCGGCGAGCCGTGGCCCGATGTTGAAAGTGCCGACCCGGAGTACTGGCTGGGCCCGGAGCTAAATGCCATGGCGCACGGTGCATCACCGAAGAGCGTGGACATGTATCAGGCACTGCAGCGACTTCTACCCTGGCCGGAGGCGAATTCTTTGGATGAACTAGCACCGTCGCGGCTGTCGGTCCCATCCGGTTCGCATCCGCGGATTGATTACTCCACCGGCCGCCCGGTGGTGCGCGTGAAGCTACAGGAGTGTTTCGGCCTTGCCGAATCTCCCGAATGCGCCGGTGTCCGCGTGCAGTTCCATTTACTCTCCCCGGCGGGCAGACCACTCGCAGTCACCGATGATTTAAAGAGTTTCTGGTCAGGTCCCTACACCGGTGTGCGCGCGGACATGCGCGGGCGCTACCCCAAGCACCCGTGGCCCGAAGACCCGTGGACGGCGCAAGCAACCGCGCGCACCAAAAATCGCATGTAAATTTTTGCGTTTGAGCCCTTGTGGGCACCCTGCCTGTGGATAACTTAGGCCTTTGCGTGACGTGTCAACGTAGTTATCCACAGATTTTGAGGCTTGCTCTGGTGCAGGCTTGCG
>JAUNRU010000081.1:0-9083 GCA_030535535.1 Corynebacterium casei | reverse complement strand
CGGTTTCTTTACCTGCAACAACGCTTGCCTGCATGGTGCCCGTGCTAAACATTTCTTCACGGACTTTGCCTACGAGATCGGCGTCCAAAGCACAGCGATCCACGATGATGGCGCGGGCACCATCCAACGCCTTCTTCTCATCCTCGAAGCCCTCAGTGAGATAGCCCTTGGCTAGCTCACTCGGGTCAGCCGCCGGGTTAGCAATGAGCTCTTCCAACAGCGGCTCAAGGCCAGCTTCCCGCGCGATATCTGCCTTGGTTTTGCGGCGTTTCTTGTACGGCAAGTACAAATCTTCCAGGCGTGCCTTGGTGTCGCACTCTAAGATGTCGCGCCGCAGGTCATCGTCAAGCTTGCCCTGCTCTTCAATTGCTTCGAGGATGGCCTGCTTACGGTCTTCGAGTTCTTGAAGGTAAGTTGCGCGGGTTTCAATGGTGCGCAACTGCGTATCATCCAAACCGCCGGTGACTTCCTTGCGGTAGCGGGCGATAAACGGAACCGTATTGCCTTCCGCGAGAAGCTTCAGTGCGGTTTCAACTTGGTCGGGGCGAACCCCAATTTCTTGTGCGATAGTCGCTGCAATCATTCGGATCAGTCTAGCAGCCACGCAATTTCGCTTTGGCTATTGCCAAAACCTCGGATTATGGCTAGCGTTAGACCTCGCGTGTTTCATGCAACAAGTCAAGCAACTTAGAAAAAGGAGAAAACCATGCATCTATACAAACTGCAACAGTTCTTCTTTTCGCATGCGCGCAGAAAGTCTAAATCCTAAAGTTTTAGACTTTCTCAAACAGGTTTTCCGGCGCAGCACCAGCTGACGCCGGATTTTTGTTTTCATACCCACCCCTCTACCCAAGGAGAAAGACACATGTCTCGTTCTCGCGGCCCGAAGAAGGCCGCACCTCGCAAATTCAATGAAAAAGTGCACGTTGAAGCTTTCGCTTCCGTCCTCGAGCCAGCAGTGATGACGCAGGCTGAGCAACTCGCCGGAATGCCCTTTATCCACCCGCACGTGGCGCTGATGCCTGATGCCCACGTTGGCATGGGCTCTTCCGTTGGCACCGTGTTCGGCACCATCGGCGCAGTTGTGCCGGCTGCTGTTGGCGTGGATATCGGTTGCGGCATGATTGGTGTACGCACGCAGTTTAGCGCTACTGACCTGCCCGCGGATTTGGTTCCGCTGCGTGATGCGATTGAAGCGGCCATCCCGCTGTCCCCTGGCAACTATAACGAGTGGCATCTCGAAGGTAGCGCGGATGCCCGCGCTAGGGAGCTTGCCCAGATGGCGGAACAGGACGACATTGACCTGTCTCACTCGCCAAAGTGGCGGCAGCAGCTGGGATCGCTGGGCGGCGGCAATCACTTCATTGAACTTTGCCTGGATGAACAAGACCGTGTCTGGATGTTCTTGCACTCTGGTTCACGCGGTGTAGGCAACAAGATTGCGCAGAAGCACATCGCCGCAGCACAGGCACAGTGCGATAAGCACTGGGTGCGCTTGCCTGATCGGGATCTTGCCTACTTGACGGAAGGTACCGAGGAGTTCGATTCCTACATTAAGGAATTGCATTGGGCGCAGCACTTTGCCTACCTCAACCGTGAGGAAATGATGGATAGGTTTGCCCAGTGCTTGGGTGAGTTCATCGGCACCGAGGTGGTTGAGGCGGAGCGTATTAACTGCCACCACAACTACACGGTCAAGGAAGAGCACTTCAGCAAGGAAGTGTGGCTTACGCGCAAGGGAGCAGTGCTTGCCGATGCCGGCGTGAAGGCACTGATTCCAGGATCGATGGGTACGCGTTCTTATGTCGTGGAAGGTAAAGGCTTTGCCCCGGCTTTGCGTTCGGCACCGCACGGTGCGGGCCGTAGGTACTCTCGCACCGAAGCGCGCAAGCGCTTTACCGCGGAGGACTTGGATTCCCGCATGACCGGTATTGTCTACCGCCCGGGCAAGGAATGGATTGATGAAATTCCGGATGCCTACAAGGATATTGACCAGGTCATGGAGGATGCCGCGAAGCTGGTTGAGGTCAGGCACGAGCTGCGGCAGGTGCTCAACGTCAAGGGCACTTAGTCCCTTGTCCAGGCCAAGGTCGTGCCGAGCCCGAACTCGGTATGACCAATCTCGGCGGTGCCGTACCACGTGGTATCCGCCGGGAAGGCTTCTGCGACGGCTGCTGCGCACTTGTTCAGTGGCAGCGTCGAAGAGCCGTTGACAATAATGCGGTAGACCTGTGCGCCAGTGGGCGCTGTGCCGTGGTGCATCCAGTATTCGTTGACCAGCACGTTGTCAGTTTCGCAGGCGCTGTAAAGCTCTTCGACCGCAATATTGTCCACGACAACGCCTGCTTGCTCTGACAAACGAGGAAGTTCTTCTAAAACTTCCTTCCACTGCGATGGATAGAAAAGCACTGAAAGATCTACGCTGATGTCCATCCAAGTCCCTCCAAGTACTTAATGTCAGCCTTGTCTAGTTGCGCGCCAGCAAGCAACTCCGGCCGGCGCTCAAAAGTGCGCTTGAGGGATTGCTCCCGGCGCCAGCGATCCACTAGGCCATGGTTGCCGGAGGTAAGAACCTCGGGAATTTCCAAATCACGCCACACGCGTGGCTTGGTGTAACTAGGCCCTTCCAGCAGACCATCAGAAAAAGAGTCTTCCTCATGGGAACGCTTGTTACCCAACACACCGGGAATCAACCGGACTACTGCTTCAGCGATGACAAGTACTGCTACTTCCCCGCCGATGAGTACATAATCGCCGATGGAGACTTCCCGCACGCGGTAGCGCTTATGGGCATCATCAATCACGCGCTGATCGATACCTTCGTAGCGTCCGCATGCAAACACGATGTGCTCTTCGTGCGACCACTGACGTGCATCATCCTGCGTGAAGGGTTTGCCCGTGGGCGTTGGTACCAGCAGCAAGGGCAAGGATGAATCCTCGCCGGTTTGCGCATAGGAGTGACCGTCAATGCCCTCGAGCTCATCATGTCGCGGACGATTAAGGTGCGGCAATGCCGAAGCTAGTTCGGTGCCTTCGGTATTACCAGTCGCGACATCATCAAGCGCCGGTCCCCACACCTCAGGTTTCATCACCATGCCTGGTCCACCGCCGGCCGGCGAGTCATCGACAGTCTTGTGTGCGCCCGTCGCCCATGAGCGAAGGTCATGCACACCGACATTAAGGCGGCCTTGCTCAATCGCCTTGCCTAAAAGCGCATGGCGCAGCGGATCGAGGTACTCCGGAAAGATAGTGACTACATCGATCCTCACAGTTCAAGCAGCCCTTCCGGTGGCGTAATGGTGCAAGTACCTTCATCAAGGTCTACTTCTGGAACGATCTCTTCCACGAAAGGAATGAGCGCTTCCTTGCCATTATCCAATTTGATTTCCAGCAAGGACTGTTGCGCGCCGTGGGTGATGCCAGTGACTTCACCGATGGACGCGCCGTCGAGGATGACTTTTAGTCCCTCCAGCTCGTGGTCGTAGAAGCCTTCATCATCTTCTTCCTCGATTGGTTCAGCGAAGAACTGCACGCCGCGCAGCGAATCAGCCGCAGTGCGGTCTTTGATCTCATCGAAAGTTAACAGCAAACGGCCCTTGTGCGCACGGACTGTCTTGATGGTGAACTCCAGTTCTTTCCCACCCTGCTTACCGTTTAGTACTGCCCCCGGGTAGTAGCGCTGCTCTGGGCTGTCCGTAGTCACGTCCACGGACACTTCACCTTTGATGCCGTGCGACTTAATGACTCGACCGATCAATAATTCCATGCGGTTAAGCATAATAGAGCAAAAGCGCCGCTTCCCAATTGGGAAACGGCGCTTGCTTTAAGCAGCTAGCTCAAGGCTTAAGCCAGAATTACTCTGCGGACTCTTCCTCAGAAGACTCAGCTGCCTTAGCAGCTTCTTCGGCAGCCAGGTCTGCAGCAGCCTTAGCTTCCTTCTCTTCCTTAGCCTTAACGCGCTTAGCGGTAACAGCCTCAACGGATGGGCCGTTGTTAGCCTCAGCCAATGCAGCGTTGAAGAGTTCCAGCTTGGATGGCTTCTCTTCTGCAACCTTCAGGGTGCCCTCTGCGCCTGGCAGGCCCTTAGCCTTCTGCCAGTCACCGGTGATCTTCAGCAGTGCGAGAACTGGCTCGGTTGGCTGTGCGCCAACGCCGATCCAGTACTGTGCACGCTCAGAGTCGATCTGGATGACAGATGGCTCTTCCTTTGGCTGGTAGATGCCGATGTTCTCGATTGCACGGCCGGAACGGCGGGTGCGAGCATCAGCAACGATGATGCGGTACTGTGCGTTACGGATCTTACCGATACGCTGAAGCTTGATCTTTGCAGCCATGATTGGCTCCTTTATCTTTTAAGTCACTGGGCAGTACAGGCGCTCGAATTTTCATTCAAGCCGGTTCAACCCTTGGAGATTTTTCTGCGTGTGACTGCCGGTCGACCTTAGTCGGTGGCGGCATTACGCAGTCGTGCAATTTCACACAACCGGCATCATATTACAGGGCATTCAACTAATTCCCAAAACTGGTGTGGAGGAATATGTGTTGGGCACCTCGACCGAGTAACCTTGTCTCCGAATTCCTGCCACCTCCTGCACACCAGTTATATTTGCTGTGCCCAAGCAATAGATTCGGACCATATGATTTTATATGAGCACTGACGCTGTTCGGAACTTCCGTTACCGATATGACCTGGACGGACTTCGTGGCATTGCAATTGCCCTAGTGGTCTTCTATCACGTCTTCGTCGGCCGTGTTTCCGGCGGCGTGGACGTCTTCCTGCTCCTATCAGGTTATTTCTTTTTAGGCTCGCAGCTTCGTTATGCAGCGAAGCCGAATGCTTCTCTTAACCCGTGGTGGCCCATCTGGCGCACGCTACGCAGGCTTTTGCCCAGTCTGATTCTCGTTATTGGTGTCACCACGCTTCTGGTGTACTTTATCACCCCGCAGCTGATGCGCACCGAGTTTACGCAGCAGATTACCGCAACTTTGTTCTACTACCAGAACTGGGAACTAGCGCGTCAGGACGCTGATTACGCGGCTGCTTCTGCTGAGACTTCCCCGCTGCAGCACATGTGGTCAATGGCTGTGCAGGGCCAGTTCTACCTCATGGGTATTATTTTTGCGCTGGTACTCGCAGCAATCATTCGCTTCCGCCCCACAGGTGGCCTGCGTCCGAGCCGCTTCCCTAGTGTTAATCAGATTGCCGGACCAATCCTGATTGTTATCACGGTTGTCTCTTTCGCCTATGCATCCCGCCACGGTTTGTTCGGTACTGGTGAGAACTACTACTCCACCTGGTCACGCGCATGGGAGCTGACACTGGGCGCAGTACTGGCAATTTATGGCTCCAAGATTAAGGTCTCGGAATTCCTGGGCAACGTGATGACCATCGTTGGTCTGATCGCACTGTTCTTTACCGGTGCCATCATCGCGGATTCCACGGCATATCCAGGTCCATTGTCTCTGCTGCCACTCGGTGGCGCGGTGCTTATTATTTTGGGCGGCGGTTCCGGCGGCAAGATTTCCGGATTCATGGCTTCCAAACAGGCGCGCTGGTTAGGCGATATCGCCTATGCCCTCTACCTGTGGCACTGGCCTCTGCTGATTTTGTCCACCTCCGCGCTGGGCCTGGCAACACCGCCATGGTGGTTGGGCATCATCATTATCGCGGTTTCTCTTGTTCTGGCCGATCTCACGCACCGTTTCTTGGAGCGCCCGCTGCGCCAAAACGCTAAGCGCCCAATGTCGGATGACATGCCAGTAAACCGCGCGATGGCAACGCTCAAGCAGCGCCCTGGCCAGATGCGTGCAGTCGGCGGCAGTCTTGTCGCGGTCTGCATGGTGGCATTGTTGATGGTTCAGCCAATGTGGTTGCGTTCCATCCAAAATCTTGAGGGCGACACCTTGGACGCGGTTTCTTATCCAGGCGCCATGGCGCACTTCGGCGCGGACGTGCCTGAGGTTGACATGGTGCAGCCCGATCCAATGTTGGTCGGCGGAATCATGCCACCAATTTCGACACTGCACTGCTTCATTGCCAAGGATGCTCCTGCGGACTTCTTCCTGGATACCGATGTCAATGGTGAACCTTGTATCTTCGGCGATGTTGACGCTGAGTTCACCGTCTATCTTGTCGGCGGCTCACATGCTGAACAATGGTCTTCAGGTCTGGACAAACTGGGCCAGCGCATGGGCTTCAAGCTGGTGCCACTACTGCGCCAGGACTGCCCAATTGAGTTGGGCGATACCTCCGGCGTGACTCCGGTCTGTGCCGATTGGGGCGAGCTTGCCATGGACAAGCTCCTGGATGCACAGCCTGACCTAGTCATCTCTAACACCACTCGCCCACAGGGCGAATACGGCCACGGGCCAGATATGGTGCCAGCAGGCTACGTTGGTTTCTGGGAAGGTCTTCAGGCCGCCGATATTCCGTTCTTGGGTCTGCGCGACAACCCATGGAGCTTCGATGAGAACCTGATGGCTCGGGAGTTTGATGAGTGCTACGTCGCTACGGAAGATCCCATTGGCTGTGGCATGGCGCGCGAGCGCGTGTACACCCCAGTGGATCCGGCCGCAGAGATTCTCGCGAACTTTGACAACATGGTCGCAGTCGATACCTCCAACTGGTTCTGTGACGCTGTTTGGTGCCCAACCGTTATTGGTAACACCATGGTCTACCGCGATATGCACCATATCTCTAATGCATTCGCCGATTCTGCGATGCCGCTGTTTGAGGACTACATCCGCACATTTATGGAAGGCGCACCAATTCCAGAACCGCGCACTCCAAGTTTCGAGCCAGCACCACTGCCCGCTCCGGCACCAGAAGGTGAACCGCTTCCGGGAAGCGAATACCCAGGTGGTGAGCAAGCACCCGTAGAGCAGCTGCCGGGCAATGAACCGCCGCCGGTCTATCAAGATGCTCCGCCCGCTGAAGAAGCTCCGCTCATCGAAGACCCTCCAGCAGAAGTTCCACCCGGAGAGGTTCCGCCCGCAGAAGCTCCTGTGGACGAACTCCCAGAAGAAGGCCCCGAACAAGGCGCAGTCCCCTATGAGCCAGGTCTTGGAGAGACCATTCCTGGCGCTGGTGCAGCCACTTAAAAGGCAGCAACATAGATAAAGCTCGAACCCCTGACATCCAATCTTGTCAGGGGTTCGAGCTTTGCTTTGTGCTTAAGCGGTGAGGCGTTTACTTATCAAACTTGAGGTTGTTCAAGTCGATGTTTTCCATGCCCTTGGGCAGCTTATTGCCCATACCTGGAATACCGCCGCCGGCGCCGCCGCCACCCATCTGCTCTTGTAGCTTCTGGAGTTCTTCCATGGATGGCATACCGCCACCACCAGGCATGCCCGGCATACCTGGCATGCCGCCTGGCATTCCAGGCATCTGTGGTCCGCCGCCGCGGTTGGTGTTCTTTGGCTTCTTGCGCTTGCCGTTCTTGCCCTTGCGGCCTTTTGGCTTCTTCTTCGTGGCAGAACGCGCGCCGCCGCCCATGCCGAACTGGCCGGCCATCTTGGTCATCATCTTCTTCGCTTCATTGAAGCGCTCAATGAGCTGGTTAACATCAGCGACCTCAACACCGGAACCCAGCGCGATACGCTTGCGGCGTGATGCGTTGAGCACCTTTGGGTTCTCGCGCTCTTCTGGGGTCATACCGCGGATGATGGCTTGGATGCGGTCGATCTGCTTCTCATCGACCATGTCGGCCATCTCGCTCATCTGCTTGCCGCCAGGCATCATCTTGAGCAGGTTGCCAATTGGGCCCATCTTGCGGACCATCAGCAACTGATCAAGGAAGTCATTCAGAGTGAGCTCACCAGAGCCAAGCTTGCGCGCGGCATCCTCGGCCTTGTCATGATCCAGAGTTGCTTCAGCCTGCTCAATGAGGCTGAGCATGTCACCCATGCCGAGGATTCGGCTGGCCATGCGCTCAGGGTGGAAGACATCAAAGTTCTCTAGCTTCTCACCCGTGGAAGCAAACATGATTGGCTTGCCGGTAACTTCACGGATAGACAGTGCAGCACCACCACGCGCGTCACCATCCAGCTTGGTCAACACAACGCCAGTAAAGTCCACGCCGTCACGGAATGCCTCAGCGGTAGAAACTGCGTCTTGACCAATCATGGAGTCAATGACGAAGAGAACTTCATCCGGGTTGACGGCATCACGGATGTTGCGGGCCTGGGTCATCAGGGTTTCATCAATACCCAATCGGCCTGCGGTGTCAATGATGACCACGTCATGCTGTGCACGCTTGGCTTCTTCAATACCTGCCTGCGCGACCTGGACTGGATCACCAGTCGAGGTGCCCATCTCGTGGTCATGCGCGTCCACCGAAGTACCTGCATCCGGCGCGAAGGTTGGAACGCCAGCGCGCTCACCAACAATCTGCAGCTGCTGTACTGCGCCAGGACGCTGCAAGTCGCAGGCCACCAGCATTGGGGTGTGGCCCTGACCCGACAGGTGCTTGGCTAATTTACCGGCGAGGGTGGTTTTACCAGCACCCTGCAAACCAGCGAGCATGATGACAGTCGGCGGGTTCTTCGCAAACTGCATTCGGCGGGTCTCACCACCAAGAATGGTGACCAGCTCTTCATTAACAATCTTGATAACCTGCTGAGCAGGGTTCAGCGCTTCAGAAACTTCCGCGCCAACAGCGCGTTCTTTAATACGCTTGATGAACCCGCGCACAACGGTCAAAGACACGTCGGCTTCCAGCAGCGCAAGACGAATCTCACGCGCGGTGGCGTTGATGTCTGCCTCGGTCAGCTTGCCTTTACCGCGCAGACCCTTCAGTGTCGTTTGTAAGCGATCTGATAGTGACTCGAACACTTAAGCACATCTTTTCGTTCGGGAACTTTTTAACTCCCCTAGCTTAGCCGCCTGATAGTGCTTCGGTCACATTCCTGACCAAGGCGGCGCGAGAAACTGTCTCCATCATCGCCGCTTGCACAACCATTGTGGCTCCCGGGGAGGTCATTGTCAGCCACTTTACATCAGGCAATTTACCAATAACATGGCCAAGACCTGCGCGTTGGTCAACGGTACGCACCTCAAAGACTCCACCGACTTGCCAGTTGGC
>JAUNRU010000125.1:0-1610 GCA_030535535.1 Corynebacterium casei | reverse complement strand
GTTAACGCCTACACTATCCCACGCGGGCAGCGGTGTAAGACGCCAGGCTCAACAATGCGTGGGTGGCTGGGATGTCCGGCAGCGCCGAGCATTCGGCGGAAACGACATCGAGGTAGCGCTGGACATCCGCGAGCGCGCGCTCACGGCCGTTAGATGCGCGCAGAAGCTCCAGTGCACGCTCCACGTCAGCGTCGGCCTCCAATGGGCCCGTGAGCAAGCCACGAAGGCCTTCTCCGGCTTCAGAATCCTCTTCCAGGGCATACAGGACTGGCAAGGTGAACACGCCCTCACGCAGGTCTGTGCCTGGAGTCTTTCCGGACTCCTGGGAATCGGAGAAGATGTCGATGATGTCGTCGACAATCTGGAAGACCATGCCGATTGCCCCACCGATGGTGCGCAGCGCTGTGGCCTGCTCCTTGGTGGCACCGGAATGGTAAGCACCCAAATAGCCTGCGGAAGCGATCAGCACCGCGGTCTTTTCCTTGATGACCGCCATATAGTGCTCAATCGGGTTTGCTTCACCTGCGCCGATGGTTTCACGCATCTGCCCGGTGACGAGCTCTTCAAAGGTTTCAGCAAAATGCTCAACGGTGTGGGTATCCAACTGACTCATCAAACGCGAGGCATGCGCCAGCAGCGCGTCACCCGCGAGGATGGCAACGGAGTTATTCCAGCGGGAGTTCGCTGACTCCACGCCACGGCGGCGGTCAGCTTCATCCATGACATCGTCGTGATAAAGCGTTGCCACGTGCACCATCTCCACGACGGTGCCGGCTTTGACAACGCTTTCACTGCCTGGCGTCTGGCCATACTCGGACGCCAAAAGGGCCATTATGGGGCGGAAACGCTTTCCGCCAGCTTCAGATAGGTGCTGTGCTTTGTCGGAAACAAAGGACGCTCCGCGGTTGGTTTCATCGTGCAGCAAGCGTTCAACGGCGGCAACGCCGGCAGCAATGCGATCATTGAGCTGGTCATCCCCCAGATCCACGGCGTGGTTGCTCATTGTGTACAGGTCCTTGTGCTCGATAAAACTAAATTTAGACAAACAATAACCGTAGTCGAACTAAGGTGCATAACCCACTTCAGGGTACCCGCGTGCGACAATAGTTCGCATGGTTGAGCTTTTTGATGTTGCTGTCATCGGCGCGGGCCCCAGCGGAGCAGCAGCAGCACTGCATGCTGTGCGCCGCGGTTTTGAGACCGTGCTGATTGATTCTTCGGAATTTCCGCGCGATAAAACGTGTGGTGATGGCCTCACCCCGCGGGGTATGCACCAGCTGAACCAGCTTGGCGTTGAGGTCAACGCCGCCTACCGCAACAAGGGTTTAAAGCTGCACGGTTTCGGAACGTCGGCGACAGCCCCGTGGCCAACAACTTATCTGTGTGCCGAGGGTACGGCGTTGCAAAGGCACCACTTGGACGCATTGCTTGTCGATGCCGCCGTAGCCGCCGGCGCCACCTTGCTCGCCGGAACACCCGCTACAAATCCCGTGCTAGAGGGCAATCGTCTTACTGAATTCAGCGTAGGCGATACCAAGATTCGCGCGCGTGAGGTCATCATTGCCGATGGTGTGCGCTCTACTTTTGGGCAGAAACTCGGCCGGCAATGG
>JAUNRU010000019.1:19273-35387 GCA_030535535.1 Corynebacterium casei | reverse complement strand
GCACGACGTCGCGGGACTCGTTTTCGGTGGCGCCGCCAACTACTTCTTCGAGCTCTGATTCGAGGTATGCACGCAGGTCATCGGTACCTGATGCGCGGAAGCCTTCAGCCAGGCGGCCCATGTCGATGGACGCAGTGCCAAGGTTCATGTCAGCCAGTTCACGCAGGATTGGCAGGGTCTCTGCAGTGCCGAGGTCGCGGTTGATGAGGCGACGGGCATAGCGGTGAGACTTGATGATGTCGATGTCAGTGACACCAACGAGAAGGCGACCAAAAATGGAGGTCACAACATTGTTGTTGCGGTGCAACTGGTAGATGAGTGGGATCATCTCCTGAGCGGCTTTGACGCGCTCGTTCCAGTTCTCAAATTCAGGTGCGGACTCAGTCACGAAATCATTCCTTTGCGCATTGCGAGCACTTGCTGTGCCTTTATGTAAACGGCGTGGGGGTATCAACCACAAATATTAGCAACAACTATTTTTGCTTTTCCCAAAGGCGTTGCAAAACACTGGCCACAGTACCCCCGAATATGCGGTGCGCCTCAATTCCCACCAAGCAGTAGGCAACATCCTCGTCGCCTTGTGCCCGGCGCGCTTTAAAGATTTGGTTAAGGTAGGGGTAGATGGCGGGGCTGTCGGGGTGGTTTCGTGTGTAGGGGGATTCCAGGCCGCGGGCGTAGCGGCCGGAGAACGCACGGGTGCTTGTCGATGTTTCACTCTCCCCCGTTTCATTATTCTTCACCTGGTTAATCCGGGCACGGTTAACCAGGCTGGTTCCGGCTTCCTCGGTGAGCAAGAATGCGCTGCCGCACGATACTGCTTTGACGCCTGGCCAGGACAAGGCCTCGCGTACTTCTTCTTCCGTGCGCAGCCCACCCGCAGCAATCAACGGCAGATCGGTGGACTCAGCTATGGCACGGACCAGCTCAGCCAGTGGCCGTTGGTCAGGCTCTGCGGTTGGATCCCACACGCCGCGGTGTCCGCCTGCTTCGGGTGCCTGCACGCAGAGCGCATCCACGCCTACTGCCACAGCGGCTTGTGCTTCTTCCTCGGTGGTAACCGTTGTCCACGCCTCTACCCCAGCCGCATGCAGGCGTTCTACCTCTTGCTCTGTAAATGTTCCGAACATGGACCACACCAGCTTCGGGTGAGTACTCAGCGCTAGCTCGAGTTTTTCATCCCAACCATTGCTGAAATCCGCCGGCTTAATTTCCACGCCTTCCTGTGCCGCAATTGCCTCAGCTGCTTTTACAGCATCCGTGCTCAGCTCCGGCTGCTTGGCAAAAAGGTTGATGCCGAAAACGGGCGCGGTGACATCGGCAAGCTCTGCCTGTGCCCCCTCAATTGAAATGGTGCCCCACGCTAAAGTGCCCACCGTGCCGGCTGCCGCCGCCTCATTGACCAACCGCGGCGTCGTCGGCCCGCCTGCCATCGGCGCGGGAAGGATAGGGACGGTCAGGGAATCTAGAACACTGCTCATGCCTTCACACTATGCCAAATCCATCATTAGAATATGCCAGACTAGAAACGTGAATTTCTTTAAGAATCTTCTTGACCGTTTCCGCTCCGGCTCTGCTTCCACTGCAACTAATAATGGATATAAAGGCGCGAAGGGCTCTGCTGCGCCGAAGTATTTCGAGTTGCCGGCGGGAGCCGATTGGATTGTTGTCGGATTAGGTAACCCCGGCGCAAAGTATGCGGCTACCCGCCACAATGTGGGCTACATGGCCGTGGATGACTTACTGGCAGAAACTGGCGAGCTCTTGCAGCCGGTCAGAGGCCACAAGGTGCATGCCGCCACCTTGGAAATGGATGGGCAGAAGGTTCTTATTGCCCGTACCACTACTTTTATGAATCTTTCCGGCGACCCAATAGCACCGATTGCGCAGGCACTGGAGGTTCCAGCGGCGCGCATCATCGTTATCCATGACGAGCTGGATTTGCCGGAAAACAAGATTCGTTTGAAGCTTGGCGGCAATGAAAACGGGCACAACGGCCTAAAGTCGCTGTCACAGAACTTGGGCACGCGCGATTATGTTCGCGTGCGCATTGGTATTGCGCGTCCGCCAAAGGGTTCTTCTATCCCTGATTATGTTCTGGGCCCGGTCAACGCTGGTGCGGGTTTTGATGATGGCATTGCGCTAGCCGCGCAATCGGTGAAAGAAATCATTTCTTCTGGTTTAAATAAGGCCCAGAATACGATTCACAGCAAAGGCTAAGCGGACGTTCATTTAAGAGCCGGACGCACTATTTAAGGTAATTGCTATGTCTAAAACCTATGTCATAACCGGCGCCTCCGACGGAATCGGCGCGGCAGCTGCCCGCCTCATCCACGCCAGCCGTCCTGAAGACCGTTTGGTCATTGTGGGCCGCAATCCGGAAAAGACCCGCGCGGTGGCGCGTGAGCTGGGCGTGCCGTTCCACACCGCTGACTTTGCTGAGTTAGACCAGGTGCGCGAATTGGCTACTGAGCTTCAGAAACTCGGACCGATTGATGGCTTGGCCAACAACGCCGGCGGGCTCTTTGACACCGCGGTGCGCACGATTGACGGTTTCGAGCGCACGTGGCAAGTCAACGTCGTGGCACCGTTTCTGCTCACCGGGTTGCTGAAGGATCAGCTGCGCGGCCCCGACTCCGTGGTGGTTAATACCTCGTCGATAGCTGCGAACCTGTTTTCGCGATTTGATCCCCAAGACCCCAACACCTTTGAGAAATTCTCCCCTGCCCGCGCCTACGGCAACGCGAAGTTGGGTGATGCCTTGCTCAGCCGCTACCTCCACGACCACCGCATCAATTCCGTGGCCTTTCACCCTGGCGTGCTGTCCACGAATTTTTCCAAGACATCGCAGTCCTTTATGGGAACGATTTATAACTTCGCGCCGGTGGCATCACGCATGGGTACGCCGTCACAAGGCGGCGAACGCCTGGTGCATTTCCTCACCGGACTAAAGGGAATCCACTACCAATCGGGCGAGTTTTATCTCAAGCCCTACCAGGTTGGTCGTGGAGGAAAACGCGACAAGGACCGTGAGCTCGCGCACGAGGTCTTTGACCAGTTAGGGCGAGAGCTGGATGTATCACTAGACTAAACAGTCATGAGTATTGCTGCTGAGGCTGCGCGCCGCCGTACGTTTGCCGTCATTGCCCACCCAGACGCTGGTAAGTCCACGCTGACTGAGGCATTGGCGCTGCATGCGCACGTTATTAATGAGGCCGGCGCGGTCCACGGCAAGTCTGGACGCAAGTCCACTGTCTCTGACTGGATGGAAATGGAAAAGGACCGCGGTATTTCCGTGGCGTCTTCTGCTCTGCAGTTTGAGTACGCGCCAGAGGGTCATGAGGGCGAGCCTTACATGATCAACTTGGTTGATACCCCGGGTCACGCGGACTTCTCTGAAGATACTTACCGTGTGCTGACGGCGGTGGATGCCGCAGTCATGCTTATTGATGCCGCGAAGGGCCTCGAGCCACAGACCCTGAAGCTGTTCCGCGTGTGTAAGGCTCGTGGTTTGCCGATTGTCACGGTGATTAACAAGTGGGACCGCGTGGGACGCGACCCGCTGGAACTGGTTGATGAGATTGTCAACGAGATTGAGCTGCAGCCAACGCCGTTGTACTGGCCAGTGGGTATGGCCGGCGACTTCCGCGGTCTTGCACACATCAATGATGATGGCGAGGCGGATAACTACATTCACTTCATCCGTACCGCTGGTGGTTCCACCATCGCTCCCGAGGAGCACTTCTCCCCTGCTGATGCAGCAGAAAAGGAAGCGGACACGTGGGAGACCGCGGTGGAAGAAGCAGAGCTTCTTGCTGCCGATGGCGCCGTGCACGACCAAGAACTATTTGAGCAGTGCGTGACTTCCCCACTGATTTTCGCCTCTGCGATGCTGAACTTTGGTGTGCACCAGATTCTGGACACCCTGTGCGAGATTGCTCCGGCTCCCCGCTCACGTGATTCTGATGCAAAGGCAATCGAGACTTCTACCACCGCCATTGATGAAGTTCGTGAAGTCACCGACGAATTCGCAGGCGTTGTCTTCAAAGTGCAGGCGGGCATGGACCGCAAGCACCGCGACAACCTGGCATTCATGCGTATTGTCTCCGGCCAATTTGAGCGCGGCATGCAGGTCAACCACGCGCAGTCCGGCCGTACCTTCTCCACCAAGTACGCGCTGACCGTGTTTGGCCGTACTCGCGACACCGTGGATGTTGCTTACCCTGGCGATATTGTCGGCCTGGTCAACGCTGGTTCTTTGGCACCTGGTGACACCATTTACGCGGGCAAGAAGGTGCAGTTCGCACCGATGCCTCAGTTCGCCCCAGAAGCATTCCGCATTCTGCGCGCGCAGTCTTTGGGCAAGTACAAGGCCTTCCGCAAGGGCTTGGAGCAGCTGTCCGCCGAGGGCGTGGTGCAGATCCTGCGCAACGATCTCCGTGGCGACGCCGCCCCAGTCATGGCCGCTGTTGGCCCGATGCAGTTCGAGGTCATGCAGGCGCGCATGGAGCTGGAATACAACGTGGAAACCGTCACCGAGCCAATCCCTTATTCGGTGGCGCGTCGCACCGACGCCGAGTCCGCCCCAGAACTGGGCCGTCAGCGCGGTGTAGAAATCTTCACCCGCGATGACGGCGAAATCATCGCCCTGTTCGGCGATAAGTGGAAGCTCGCCTTCGTGGAGAAAGAACACCCTGAGCTGACTATCGAAACCCTCGTCGCCGACTAGGACGCTGATTGGCTACCCCGTAGCCAATCCTTGAGAATCAATACGAACGATAGCGCCGTGCAAACTAAAGCGGCATAGCCGTAGAGCTCTGCACGTGCGACTTTCGAGTCAACGAAGGCTGCCGGGACGGCATCTGCATCACCGACGGCTTGGCCCAAGGTGTAGACGCCGTTGAGCACACCCACTAGGCATGCCAATGCGATACCAAGAAGCACGATTAACACTATTTGAGTGGGTGTTAGTTTCTCGCGGGTTTTCATTATTTCCCCCGATTTCTTCCACATTGGAATTAGTTGGGATTAGTTGACAATGGCCTCAACCCTATCCTAAGAATTTCTAGCGAAACCTATGGAAATCTCTGGCTAAAAACTCAACATTAAGGAACTTTAATGCGGGTCTGAGCTGCATAAATAGCAGATCCGACAGTCTTTGCTCGGGAAATTGGATTGCGGACATCATATAGTTCGACTTGTAGCCAAAAGCGCTAGCTACACCACCGGATCCACTGCCCCAAACGTTTTCCAAAAACGGCGAACGTTTCCTACTCAGACAGGAGAGCTTCCATGAACATTCAAGCAATCATCGCGTCGATTCTCGCCGCGGTCACTGGCTTCGCAGGCGGCGTTGCGCCGACCTCTTCCCTCCCGAACATTCCATTCATCTCCGATTGGGATGATGACTGGGACGACCGCTGGGACGACGATGATGACGATGACTGGGATGATGACGATGACTGGGACGACGACGATTGGGATGATGACTGGGACGATTAATCCCAGGGTTCGCCTCACCGAAATCCTCGAAGCTTTAGCCGCACGTGTGCAAACAGGTGCGGCTAAAGCTTTTGCTATTACACTCGCGGACATGGAAAATTCCGCGATTATTGACGCCGTTGAACGAGACCGCGTGGATGAAGTCCGCGAGCTCATCGAGGAGTACCTGGAATGGATGATTTCTACCCATCCGGAGCCCGACAAAGTTCGTGAGGTGTTGGCATCGCAAGGCACAGACTCCGAGCTAGCCAACCTGACTGGCCATTATGAACGCATCTGGCTAGCAACCGTCGATGACGCTCCAGCAGGCTGCATCATGTACAAGCCTTTGAGCGAGACCACCGCCGAATTCAAGCGCCTGTATGTGCGCCCTACCGGTCGCGGGCACGGATTTGGCCGCCGCCTGGTAGAAATCACCATCGGCGCCATCAAAGAAGCCGGTTATAAAGAGGTAGTCCTCGATTCCGATCCGGAGCTCGCCACCGCCATCGCAATGTATGAGCGCATGGGCTTTGAATACATCAAGCCTTACAACGACAACCCGGCGCAAGATGCCGTATTCATGCGCATGAAGCTCTAGCTATACCAGTACAAATTATTAGCCGCCGAGGAATTCTTTCCAGGCAGGCCACTCGGAGTACATCTGCTGCTTTCCTGCTTGATAGTTGGCGCGCAGTTTCATCACGTTGCGCTCGGTCGAGGCGACCTGCATGTTCTCGGGGAAGAAGAGCTGCGCTTTGCCTTCTTGCTCTAGCTCCAGCAGACGCTGTTTCGAAGCGTTGTATTTTGCCGGGCGGCTAATCATCGCCTCGGCAACGCTTGGGTACTTGCGGAAGAAGCCGCGCACACCAGCCTTGCGCTTGACCTCGGGACGGATAAAGCCACGCGGCTTTGTGCCCACGAAGAGGAACTTCTTGAAGCCTGCTTTTTCGGCTTCCTCAATGACGATACCGCCGGAATCACCCATCGCGCCGTCCACGAAAGGCACGCCATCAATGTGTCGCATGGGCATGATTAACGGCAACGTGGACGAAGCACGCACGCGCATCAAGAGGTCTTCTACCTGCTTGATGTCATCGCGTGTCCACACCACGGTCTCCCCCGTCAGTGCATTGACGGCAGACAGGTTGAGCGGTGCCGGATTGTTGGAAAAGGCTTCAAAATCAAAAGGCAGGTCCTGGTCGGCCGCCTTTTCATAAATAAACTCCGCGTTGAAATAGCCTGTACCGCGCATCATGGAGCTAAGTCCGCCGAAGCTGGGGTTCTTGGCAAAATCCACGAAGCTTTCCACCGCACGGAAGCTGTCCAAGGACAAGAAATTCACCGCGTGCGAAGCCCCCGCGGAGACACCGCCAACCCAGCCGAACTCCACGCCTTGGTCAATCAAGGTCTTTACACACGCCGCGGTATAAGAATTGCGCATCCCGCCGCCTTCAAAGATCACCGCGGTGTCATGCGCGCTGATTCCTTTACCGGTCGAATCATTTGGTGAGGCATCAAAAGGCTGCGGCTGGGAAGTCATACCGGCCGATTCTACCGTTTAGGTGCGGTGCGGGGCGGCGGGAGTACGACTAAGCAAATGCGATGCGAATCTGTCTGTAGACCTAAGATTTATACGCGCTGGGATTATTGCGGCCGGAAATTGTACGTTCTTTTGGTTGAAATTATCCCATCCAACTAGCCAATGAGTGTGAGCTGTGTTACTAATGATTATATGGCACATCACACAACTTCATCCGTTGCTCCATCCCCGATAGACATTGCCCCAGTCATCACCTCCAAGATCTCCCGTGATAATTTCTCCGTCTTCGACGTGATGACTGGGAAGATGGTTCGTTCCGGCTTCGCCTTCGCCATCGACCCCGACCCGGTTTACAAGTCCAAGGAAGCAACGGAACATGAAGTCACGATTGCCCTGGGGCTCGCCCGGCGCGACGGCGCCTCCTACATGGCCATCTGCCCACGCTTTGACAGCTCCTTAGATTATGTCTGCGTCTCTTTGACCGAGCGCCGCGAAGAAGCCATCGAGGCAACTTTCTCCACTGGCTACTCCTCCTATTTCAACGCCACCACGCGCCGGACGGACACCATTCGCCATAATTTCACCGACGAGTAACTACGCTGGTCTGCATGGGTTTAAAAGATCTGTGGGACAAAATCACCGGCAACACCTGGCCGAAACTGACAACGGCTTCTGGTGAGGTTGCGCGCTTTCCAGTGGAGCATCTTGACGTTTCCACGGCGGAGGCCATGGTCATCGTGGAGCTTCTTGCCGCTGACGTGGATAAAGTGCTCGGAATTCTTGCCTCTTCTGCGCCCGGTGCGCTGGCCACAGACTCCACCACGGTAATTTTTGTCCCCACCGACCGCGAGGTCCTGCCCGTCAAAGATCCGAAGAAGGGCTGGATTCTGCCTTTAAGCTCTGAAGTAGCCGATAAACTCGGCCGCACACCTGGTGATTATGAGATCAATCCGCAGATAGCCTTCGTGGTCATCTAAATAGCCGCCTAGACAGTCATCTAGTTCGTAGAAGGAGCAGCATTTATGTCCCACACCTCATCGCCGCTGATTTTGCCGTTTCAAGGCAAGACGCCGAAGATTCATCGCAGCGCCTGGATTGCGCCGAATGCGACGATCATTGGTGATGTGGAGATCGGACCGGATGCCTCAGTGTTTTATGGCGTGGTGCTGCGCGGGGACACTAACAAGATCACCATCGGAGCGCGCTGCAACATCCAGGACAATTCTGTCTTTCACTGCGATGCGGATGCGCCGGCCACCTTGGAAGATGATGTCACCATCGGGCACATGGCTCTGGTGCACGGCGCCTATGTGGAAGCGGGCTCATTAATTGGCATGCACGCGGCACTGCTGTCACGCTCGCGGGTTGGCGCGGGCTCTCTTATCGCCGGCAGTGCGCTGGTGCTAGAGGGTCAGGACATCCCGGCGCGCAGTTTAGCGGCCGGTGTACCGGCGAAGGTTCGCCGGGAGTTAAGCCCAGAGGAGTCCGCGGCGTTTATCCCGCATGCGGCACGGTATGTGGATTTTTCCAAGAACCAAGCCGGCGCGGGTGAAGCGCTGAGCTTAGACGATGTCTTATTTGAGTAGCTTCAGCGCACTGGAGCTTTGCTGATTAGAGATTCAGCACGCCCATGACAATAAGGACCACGCCGACCAAGTAGCCGCCGGCTTTAGATACTTGTTCTTTGTTCTCACGCGCGCGGGCAAACAATTGCCCGGCCGCCGATTGCGGCTTGGTGCGAACGTAGCCAATGAAGGCTGCGACCAGGATTGGCAACGATAATGCCAAGGTGGCGTAGATGACCAGCCCGCCGTAGCGCACCCAGGCGTTGAAGCCACCGGCAACCAGGTGCAGCAGGCCGGCAAAGAATGGTCCGGAGGTGACCGACTGGGCAAGGCCCAGGATGAAGCCGGTGAGGAATGTCAGCGGCGTGGGGGTCTGCAGGGGTTTAAGGATCTTGTCCACCAGCGCGTTGGACTCCCCCGGACGCGAGCGCCACGCCATCACAATGCCGGCGAAGCCCAAGATGATCAGCAAGATTCCCAGCAGCGGGGAATCCAAGAAGGCGTCAACATATTCCTTGAGGCTGTCAAAGATAAACATTGACAGGACCGACAGCGCGAAGACGCCGAACCAGTCGCCAGCAATGAGCAGCGGAGTGACGGTTTTGTACTTGCCGCGCGGAAGCATGACGCCAAGCGCAACCACCACGCCAATAAGTAAGGCGTTGATGGAATCAAGCAAGGCGAAGCTAACGGCATGAAGCATGACGGCAAGTCTACCGACTGCCCAGCGTGAGATTGAAACGAACATATGGATCTGACTGTGGCGGCATCAGCAAGCACAATACATAGGAGAACCAAGAGAGTGCCGTCACACAATGGCTGCATGTGTGCATCTTCCACAAATAATTGCACCCACAATGCAAACTTGCATACACTGTGCAATGTTTGAAATGTTTCGAAGCTAACTAAAGAAAGCTGGACTATGTCGAAGGTCTTATATCGACTGGGGCGCTGGTCATACACCAAGGTATGGCCATTCATCGCGTTCTGGATCATCCTGCTCGTTGCCATGGGTGGGCTGGCCATGCAATTCGCAAAACCCGCCAACCCCTCATTCGCCATGCCGCCGATGGACTCCACCACCACCCAAGAAGAGATGGCGGAACGCTTTGGTGATGATTCTGACTACATGTCGGATCCATCTGGCACCATCGTCATCGAGGCCCCTGAAGGCACCACTTTGGCAGAACCTGAGGTCATGGCGGAAGTTGATACTTTCGTAGAAGACCTCAAAGCCACCGGCGTTTTGGCTGACCAAGATGCGATTGTCAACCCCGTGATGGCGTCGATGGGTATGCAGCAACAAATGGGTGAGCAGATGGCTGCCCAGGGCATGCCGCAAGAGCAAATTGATGCCAACATCCAGGCACTATCGCCGCTGTCCGAAGATCAGCGCACTGGCACCATCACCGTTGCATTCGATGCCGAGGGTGTTACCGACATTGCGCCGGAAGACCGTGAGGCAATCACCAGCCTGGTCAACGAATTTGATGAAGGAGACTTCACCGCGAAGTACTCCGGCAATGCATTTTCCACCATGAGCGAAGGCCTGGATATGTCGGCTGAGATCATCGGCTTGATCGTCGCCGGCATTGTCCTGCTCATCACCTTTGGCTCCATGGTTGCTGCTGGTATGCCACTGATTTCGGCTGTTATCGGCGTGGGCGTTGGCCTGCTCGGCGTGCAGCTGTCCACCGTGTTTACCGACTCCGTGGCTGAAATGACCCCAATGTTGGCGTCCATGATTGGCCTGGCCGTGGGCATTGACTACGCACTGTTTATTGTCGCGCGTTTCCGCAACCAGTTGATCACCAGCTCTGGTCTCAATGACCTCTCCCCGAAGGAATTCGCGGCGGCGCTCAAGAAGATGGACAAGGAAACCCGCGCGCACGCGATGGGCATGGCAACCGGCACCGCTGGTTCCTCCGTGGTCTTCGCCGGTATCACCGTAGTCATCGCACTGGCCGCACTGACCATCATCGGCATTCCGTTCCTGTCCACCATGGCCATCGCGGCGGCAGCTACCGTTGCCATCGCCGTACTCGTGGCACTCACCTTCATCCCAGGTCTACTTGGACTGCTGGGCACCAAGATTTTCGCTGGCCGCGTTCCAGGGCCAAAGGTTCCGGACCCAGAAGATGAAAAGCCAACCATGGGCCTGAAGTGGGTGCGCCAAATCCGCAAGCACCCAGTGGTTTCTTTGGTCGCAGGCATCCTTATCTTGGGTATCGCAGCAATTCCGGCTGCGCAGATGCGCCTTGCTATGCCAACCGATGGCATGTCCGCACAAGGCACCCCGCAGCGCGAGTCCTATGACATGATCGATGAGGCCTTCGGCCCAGGCCGCAACGCGCCAATGGTCGCTTTCGTGGACGTCGCCGATGTTGCCGAGCAAGAGCGCATGCCAGCCATCCAAGAAATCCTCACTGATTTCCAGTCCACCGAAGGCGTAGTCAACGCACAGATTGTTGCTACCACCGACAACATGGATGCAGCCCAGGTCATGATCACCCCAACCACGGGCGCAACCGATGAAGAAACCACGCAAACCCTTGAGGCGCTGCGCTCCCACCAGGCTGAGTTCACCGATAACACCGGTGGCACGTATGGCATCACCGGTATCACCCCGATCTTCGATGACATTTCTGAGCGTCTCTCGGATGTTCTGGTGCCTTATATCGCCATCGTCTTGGTGCTGGCGTTCATTGTTTTGCTCTTGGTCTTCCGTTCTATCTGGGTGCCGCTGATTGCGGCAGGCGGTTTCGCACTCTCGATGGCGGCCGCCTTCGGTGTGACCGTCGGCATCTTCCAAGAAGGCATGTTCGGCATCATCACCGACACCCAGCCGTTGCTGTCCTTCTTGCCGATTATGCTCATCGGCCTGACCTTCGGCCTGGCCATGGATTACCAGGTCTTCCTGGTCACCCGTATGCGCGAAGGCTATGTGCACGGCAAGACCGCCGCGAATGCCACATCGAATGGCTTCAAGCACGGTGCCCGCGTGGTCACGGCAGCAGCCATCATTATGATTTCGGTGTTCGCCGCATTCATGCTTATCGATGAACCATTCATCCGCACCATGGGCTTCGCCCTCGCAGTCGGTGTCGCGTTCGATGCTTTCATCGTCCGCATGCTGATCATTCCGGCCACCATGTTCCTGTTGGGCGACAAGGCTTGGTGGATTCCGAAGTGGCTGGATAAGATTCTGCCGAACATGGATATTGAAGGCACCGCTTTAACCGACCATGAAGCGGAGCTACGGAAAGCACAATCTTCTGCAGATGCAGAAACTGCAGATTCTGAATCCGTGAAGGTTTAGGATCAAGTATCTAGAGAGTTAAAAGTAGGAGGAACACGGTCAATGGCTAGTTTGAGAGAAAGCAAGAAACTGGCCACTCGCCGTGCCATTTCAGAAGCTGCCGCGCGAATCCTCTTGCGAGAGGGCTTCGAGGGCCTAACCATTGTGCTGGTTGCCAAAGAGTCAGGCGTTTCGGTTCGCACCTTCCACAACTACTTCCCCAGCATCGATGAAGCACTGTTCCAATTCTGTGTGGACACCATTGATGATTTTGTGCCGGTCATAGAAACCTACCCAGAGGGCATGACGATTACAGAAGTCTTTGAAGACATCGCCGTTGAGGCAATCGTCAAAGAAGGCAGCGAGTTCCGCTCCATTGCCACACTGTTTCAAATCCAGGAACACATGCTGGCACGCAAGCGGTTCATTCCGCACCATGACGAAGTTAGCAAGGTACTTGCCAAGTTCCAGGATTCCTTTGCGCGGCGTTATCCTGAGTTAGACAACTTTGAGGTCGCACTCAGCTTGCAGGTTGGTGCAGCCACCATTGTGTGGGCTGCATCTGAGCTGGCGCGGCTGAAGGTCGAATCCCCCCACGAGGTTGTCACTGAAGCAGACAAAGAAGCCTACATCCGCAGGGCTTTCACCACGTTGAGGGCTATTAGATAACTAACAGATAGCTCAATAACCCCCGACCCAACAGGAAAACTGTTGGAGTCGGGGGTATTGTCGTTCAAAGGGCACTTTGGATAAAGTGCCAATTCTTGTCCGCGAATTTAAATGGAGTTCAAAGTGAAAGTTGCGATTCTCGGTGGCGACGGTTTTTGTGGCTGGCCTGCCTCGTTGTATCTGTCCGACAAAGGACACGATGTCATAATCATCGACAATCTTTCACGACGCGCCATCGACGAAGAACTGGGTGCAGACTCCCTGACCCCCATCTCCGATATTGATACTCGTATCGCTGCGTGGGAAGAAGTCTCCGGCAAGACCATTGGTTTTGAAAACATTGATGTGGCGCAGGACTACGACGGCCTGTTGGACTTCATCAACACCCAGCGCCCTGATGCGATTGTGCACTTTGCGGAACAGCGCGCGGCGCCTTATTCCATGAAGAACTCGCGCAACAAGCGCTACACCGTGGACAACAACATCAACGCCACCCACAACCTGTTGGCGGCAATTGTGGAATCCGGCCAGGACATTCACGTGGCGCACTTGGGCACCATGGGTGTCTATGGCTACGGCACCGCTGGCATGAAGATCCCAGAGGGTTACCTGGATATCCAGGTCAACCTTCCGGAGGGCGGTCATGTTGACCAGTCCATCCTCTACCCATCCAACCCGGGCTCGGTCTATCACATGACCAAGGTGCTGGATCAGCACCTGTTTGCGTACTACGCCAAGAATGACGAGCTGCGCATTACTGACCTGCACCAGGGCATCATCTGGGGCACCCACACCGATCAGACCATCAAGGATGAGCGTCTGATCAACCGCTTTGACTACGACGGTGACTACGGCACGGTGCTCAACCGCTTCCTCATCCAGGCCGGCATTGGTTACCCAATGACCGTGCACGGCACCGGTGGTCAGACCCGCGCGTTTATCCACATCCGCGACATGGTGCGTTGCATTGAGCTGGCATTGGACAATGCTCCAGCTAAGGGTGACCGCGTCAAGATCATTAACCAGATGACTGAGACCCACCGCGTGCGTGACCTCGCGGAGCTCATCGCCGAGATTTCTTCCGCCGAGGTGGCTTACGTGCCAAACCCACGCAAGGAATCAGCAGAAAATGATCTGCACGTGCACAATGACACCTTCTTGGAATTGGGTCTCGAGCCAACCACCTTGTCCGAAGGTCTGTTGCAGGAAGTCGAAGATGTCGCGCGCAAGTACGCTGACCGCGTGGACCGCTCAAAGATCCCCGCGCAGTCTTTGTGGACTTCGGCGCAGCAGGCAGGCGTGCCTGAACAGCAAGAGTCTGCGCGTGTGGCAGCAGGATCAGGACTGTCTGAAAGCGCCTAGAACACGTGCGTATTGCGATAGTCACTGAGGTTTTCCTGCCCAAAATCGACGGTGTGGTCACTCGTCTGACCCGAACGCTGGACCAGCTCGCGGAGATGGGCCACGAGGTTGTCATCTTCGCCCCTGGTAACCCGCCTGAATCCTATGCAGGATTTAAGGTGTACAGCCTGCCGTCTTTTGCTTTCCCGGTCTATCCGGAAATCAAATTCGCGGTGCCGCCCATTAAGTTCTGGAAGCGCATGCGGGATTTCGATCCGGATGTCATCCACGCCGTTAATCCCATCTGGTCAGCGGCACTCGGTGTGTTCGCGGCTAAACGTGACGCCTATCCCCTGGTGTGTAGCTACCACACCAATGTTCCCGATTACGTCGATGCACTCGGCATTGGTTGGACTCGCGGCATGGCCACGGGTGCTATTCGCTACCTGCACAATCAAGCCCAGGTGAACTTGTGCACCTCGGATCCGATGATTGAAAAGGCCACCGACATGGGCATTGAAAGGCTCACGCTGTGGCCAAAGGCCGTGGATACCGTGGGCTACCACCCTGCCAAAGCAACACCCAAGGCGCGCAACCTGCTGACTAATAACCACCCGGATTCACCCCTGGTGTCTTATATCGGCCGCATCTCACGGGAAAAAGACTTAGAGCGTCTCAACAACGTGATGCAGATTGTGCGCAAGCAGGTCCCTGGTACACGCCTTGGCATTGTCGGCGGCGGTCCTTATTTGGAGGAGCTGCAAAAGTCTTTCGATGACAGCTTCACCACCTTCACCGGCTACCTTTCCGGCGATGACCTCGCGGCCGCTTTCGCCAGCGGCGACGTGTTTGTATTCCCGTCCAAGACGGAGACACTCGGTCTGGTTGCCTTGGAGTCTTTCGCTTCCGGTGTGCCGGTAGTGGGCACGAACGCGGGCGGTATCCCCTTCGTCATCGATGAAGGCGAAACCGGGCACCTCATAGCCGAGGACGGATCGGATGAAGATTGGGCGCAGGCGATCATCGGGCTTCTGCAGGATTCTGAGCGCCGCGCACAGATAGGCGATAACGCCCGCAAGGAAGCAGAGCGTTATTCCTGGCGCGAGTCCACTGAAGCACTCGTTGCGGCGTATGAAAAGGCAATTGGGTAGATCTACCAAGTAGACTGCTAGCCATGAATCTGACGCAGCCGAAGACGATCCGGGACCTCGCCGCCGACGGTCTTTTCATAGCTCATGAACAAGATCTCCTCATGAGCCGCTTAGAAGACTCCCTCGGTGGTTTTACTGGAACTGAGATTAATTTCCAGAACAGTCCCGAGCCTGAGGCCAAATCTGCGGCCGTCGAGGCTGAGGCAGCTGACCTCCCCGTGCAGGTCCGGTTCTATTCCAATTCCGGCGCTTTAGATGTCATCGGCAAGCGCATTGCTGTGCTCAAAGACGGGCAATGGACCTGGTCCACATCCCACGATGGCAGCCCAGCGATTGCTGAGCTTAACGGTGCACAACCAGCCTCTGAGGTTATTCTCGCCGCGGCCCGCGCGCTCGAGAGCGGCAACACCATCCTGATTGCCAATCAGTCGGACGGCTCCAAGGCAGCTATCTCCGTCGATATTGCCTCAGCCACCCCAGCCAAAGGTTCCGTCACCGTACCCTCAGCGGCCCACATTCCTTTTGAAAAGGTGCTCATTGAAGGCATTGGGGATCCAATGGTCAGTGGGCTGAATGAGGTGCGCGCTGTCACCGCCTTTGCCCATTCCCGGGGCCTTAGCATTGAAGAAGTAGATCATGGTTTGCACATTCATGGAGCAAACCATGCAACTAGCGCACGCACCGACGTGATAGTGCATTTCCTGGATGAGCGCATCAGCTCACTATCTGCCCCGAATGCACCTGGCTTTAACTGGCAGCTAGAAGACATCAGCGCCGATGGCTATTTCTGCGCCATTGAACATGCCATGTGGTTTAGCGCGAACTACCCCAAGGCGGCGCAAGAACACGTCCCAGTCAACCTCGAATCCGGCCGGGTCCTGGTTCACAGGGACGACAACATCGAAGCTAATGCGGTCATCATCGCCACCGTGAACGAGGGCGTATTCACCTGGGCATGGGCTGATTCGCAATTGGCAAAGCTGCACTTCCAGGAACCGGTTATAAGGTTGCGCCAGTTTGGCATCGACAAGCTTGTGCCCGCTTTGGTACGCCAAAGCCTTCCTGCCGA
>JAUNRU010000019.1:4129-19173 GCA_030535535.1 Corynebacterium casei | reverse complement strand
AGTTTGGCATCGACAAGCTTGTGCCCGCTTTGGTACGCCAAAGCCTTCCTGCCGATACCGCGCGCGAGCTAGCCCTCCCCCAGGCTGCCATGCCGATTTTGAATATGTGGAAGGTGGTTACGGTTCACCTCAACGAAGACACCACAGGCATTGCTCTTATCGATGCCCCCGAATTGCAACTGCCCGCCCTCAGCCCAGCCGTTGAGTCAGCTGTCCTGCAATACGGCCCACCGGCGCACATCAACTCCAACCGTGCTTTTGAGGCCTACCAGGCCATGCGCGGTACCCATCGCGCTGAGGTGCCCAGCCGCTAAAGGGTTCCTAGAGCGTTCCTAGAGCGTCGCGATGCTAAGCACTGCAACCAGGATGACTGGCAGGCCGAGTAGCGCACCCATCGCGACCCAAGAGCCTTTGTGCGCCATGTTGAAGGTGCTGTTGAGATCGCGGTGCACCATCATGTTGGGGTCTTCCGGGTTGTAGTAGAACATTCCCCACTTCATGTGCTTGCTTATTTTGGGATCTGGATATTGCTCATCAACCCATTTTTGGACCCCTGCCATCTGCCACAGCAAGGCCACCACCACGAGGATTAAGCCGACGATGAGGAGTGGCGAGAATATCTCCACCGTTGTGATGGAGAAATACATGCTCACCACGATGATCAAGTTGAGAACGAACATCCACAGCCCCAGGGGCTTGAGCATGGAATTTGTCATTGCCCGCGAGCGCGCAATCTTCCAATCTTCACCACGCAAATGCTTGGCATGCTGGTGCATAAAAGCAAAGGAACCAGCAACTGTTGCCGTGAAAATAAGAGTGGGCAGTCCGAACATGAAGAACATTTGCTGCCACGTCTTCTCCGTAAACGCATCCGCTTCCCCACGCGCATTCCAATGCGAAGGGAATGGATCAGGTATCTCATCCCAATTGAAATACACAGCTAGAAGCGCAAACCCGCCCGTGGCCAAAATCAGCCACACCCAAATCCATGGGGGTTTCTTCAGCTCGGGCATCTGCGGTTCACGGTGTAGGGCCATGGTTTGAACCTATCAAATGGGCCTTAAATCTTTAGAGCCTCATGGATGGCGTCCAAGTCCACCTCGGCGGTATCCGCTGGGTTGAAGGCAGCATCACGCGTCTTTTCCACCAGCACGGCGCGCACACCTTCGATGAAATCTTCGCGAGAGCGGATGTAGCGGCCCAAGGATTCCTCGCGCTTGAGTGCTACGACGATATCGTCTTCCTTCGCGTGGGCTTCAAACAGCTCATTGGAGGCAACAACAGAGGTTGGGCATGCCGATGCCAAGTACTCCGCAGTCTGATTCGCGAAGTCTTTATCAGCTGCCTTCAATGCCTCCTGGATTTCTGCCCAGGTTGCGTGGTTGAAGGTGGATTCGATGTGCTCGATCACGCTGGCCAACGGTGCTTCCTCTTCCGGCACATAAGAGTGCTGTTCCAAGGCAACTTCGACGCCGTTGGCGATGATTGCCTCCAGAATCTCGTCTGCGTCCTTGACCACGTGCGTTGCCACGCCAGACCAGAGCATATCTGCGGCGTACATGCGGTAGCCGGTAATAGACCAGTACTTAGCCAGGGCCGTGGAAGACTTTCCGCGGGTGCCCACCATGCGCTGCGCTGCGTGGGAAACACCTACGTCAGTGAAGTAGCCAATGGCCATCTCTGGCATAGACGCAAAGGCATTTTCTGTCACCACGCGGTGCGAGCCATGGATGGAAATGCCCAGTCCACCGCCCATCACAACGCCGTTGATGATGGCGATGAGCGGCTTGGTGCAGTTGGAAAGCTCACCGTTGACCGTGTACTCGCTGGCGAAGAAATCATCCACGACGCCTTCGTTGCCATCGACGATGTTGTCGCGCGCATAGCGCACGTCACCGCCGGCACAGAATGCCTTTGGGTTGGTGGTGTACAACACGATCTGGTCGATGGAATCATCATTTTCCCAGGCCCGGACAGCGTCCCCGATGATGTCAATCATCTCTGGAGTCAGCGAGTTCAGCGCCTTGGGGCGGTTCAATTCGATGAGTCCGGTACGCTGGCGGACTGACGTAAGTACAGGTGCGGTTGATTCAGCAGTTTCAGTCATGCACCCCAGTTTTACACAAGTATCGAGGTTTTTCTCATGGTTTATCCGCGACTCATCGCCCTAGACATGGACGGCACTTTGTTAGATGGCGAGAGTAAGGTGCCAGAAGATTTCTGGCCGCTGCTCAAGCGCGCGGAGGAGCTCGGTGTAGTTATCGCTCCGGCCTCGGGCCGCCAGCTAGCCACTTTGCAAGACCAGTTTGGCGATGACCTTTCATATATCGCCGAAAATGGCACCGCGATTGCGCACCAGGGCAAGATCATTGACGTTTCCGTGCTTCCCGATGACGCTGTGTACCGCATTCTTGATGCACTGCAGTCCGTCACTGTCGAGCACGATGTGGTGCTGTGCACCCCAACCGTCGGCTACGTCTCCGAAGACGCCAACCCGGATACTTTCACCCAGTTGGAGAAGTACTACTACTCGCGTGAAAGCGTTGCTGACCTGCGCTCAATGGTTGAAGGCTCTGACATCATCAAGGTGGCGATCTATTGCGCTGCTGGTTCGGAAGAGTTCATCGCTCCGGTTATCTTTGAAGCTATCCCCGACCACAACGTTGCTGTATCCGGCCAAGCCTGGGTGGACATCATGCCCGCCGGTGCGAATAAGGGCGCGGCCCTTCATCACATGACTAAGAAACTCGGAATCAGCATCGAGGAAACCGCTGCCTTTGGCGACTACCTCAATGACTTTGAACTCCTGCAAGAAGCCGGCACCGCAGTTGCGATGGACAACGCTCACCCGAAGCTGAAAGAAATCGCCGACCTCATCGCACCTTCCAACCTCGACCACGGTGTAATTACTGTTCTCACCGAATGGTTCGACAAGATGCAAGCTGAGGTCGAAACCCAGCGAGCGAATATGTAGGCACAGTTACGCTCAGGTTCCCAGCTTGAGGTGAATATAAAAACTGAACATAACAATAAGCCCGCTGCTACGAAGACCTGATTACTTCAGGATCTTGTTATAGCAGCGGGCTTGTTATGTTCTAACCAGATGGTGTTAATCCAACTGCCTAGGTTAGTGAACTAGTCGACCTTGAATTCGGCCATCTTGTCCCACTCGGTTTTGCCGTCAATCTTGAAGTTGATGATGTCCGGAGTTTCGACCAGGTACTGAGGGAATTCCTTGCAGGAGCGCTCAAAGTGCTCGCTTTGAACGTGGGTTACATCGTCGCCGTCCTTGTATACCTCTACGAGGAGGAAGCGCTGGGAATCTTCAGGGTCGCGGAACCACTTGAATTCCAAGCAACCTGGCTCAGCGTTGCAGGCTTCGGTGTACCAGTTGATGTCATCGAGGAAGGTATCAGCATACTCGGGCTTTACGTGAAATTTAACGTTAATGAAGATCATGGCGCCCATAGTACCCACGGTTCAAAAGAACTTCACGGCTAAAGGAATTACTTCGCTTCTTCGACGATGTCATCCCAAAACTTCGTGTCATCATCAAGCTCAGTTGATCCATCCGAGTCATCCGCGTAGTCCTCAGAGTCATAATCCTCAGAGTCCTCGTCCACGGCGTTCTTCTTGCGACGACGCTTCTTACGCTGCGGTGCGATACCTGGACATGACCACATGAGGCCAGCTGCAATAACTCCGGCGGCAACCGCACCGATGATCTTTTGGCCTTCCGGAACGAAGAACAGTGCAAGCGCCACAATCACAATGATGATGGCCCAGCAGCCCAACATCCACGGCGAATTCTTGGACTTATACTCAGCCCAATCTTGCCGTGGGAAGCGGCTGCGGGCTTCGTTGCGTACACGCCGCGGTGTCTTCAAACTTGCCGCGATGACTGAGAAAAGTACCAGAATTAGGCCAGCACCGGCGATGATCAAATCACCCATTGCGCCACCGAATGCCAAGACACCGGTTGCAACTGCCAAACCGATGCGCTCTGAAGTGCTCGTTCCAATGGCTACCGCGGGGTTGACATCGGGGTAAATCGAAGCGAATGCCCGGTCGACGGCTCGGTCGGTTTCAATAGCCTGGTCTACCTTTTTGCTACGTGCAATCTCTCCATCGTGGAAAGCCCCCGAACTTGCTTCCGCCGCACCTTGTGACATGCCTCTCCTTGTTGCTTTCTGGACTATATAAAGTTAGCCTTACCTCGTTAAGATAGCCTAACTATATACCCCTAGTAGAACAAGCTATCAAGCAGATCCCTAATTGTTTACCCATAATCGAAAGAACCACAAATGCCGATAAAGCCCCTCGTAGTTCGTAGGATATCCGCAACCCTAGCGGCAGCAGCTATTGCAGGAGGCACGCTTTTTGCTCCTGCGTCGGCTTCGGTCCTCCCCCAAGCCCAAGCACAGACCTGTGATGAAACGCACCGCGCTGTATCCGACGGCTCCCTCACATGGGGTGTCAAGGAGTCCTTCCGCAAATACGTGGAAGGAAACATCGCACGCGGTGAGATCACTGTGAAGGACGGTGCTTCGCGATCTGGGGGTAGCGTTGCATACCCCGCTTCGGCGTCTTCCATCACTGGCGACAGCAAGGGTGTTGTGCGATTCGGCGGCACAGTGAACTTCACTGGACACAACGGGGTCTTGGATCTGACCCTGTCCGATATCGCGATGCATATTGATGGTTCCAAGGCAGAGCTGACCGCGGACTACTCTTCCCGCAAGTTCGAGGGTATGAACTCCCATGAGCCGGGCCCAATCGAGACCGGCAACGATGTTGTCTTTGCCAGCGTCAACCTCAACTCCGCAGCAAACTTCAAGTCAAACTCCGTGAACCTCGCGGGCACCACAACTCTGACGTCCTCCGGCGTTAACGTGTTCGGTGGATTCTATGAGGCTGGCATTCAGTTGGACAACACCGTGGGTACCTTGTCCCTGAAGGATGAATGTGGTCCGGCTCCTGAGGACACCGGCGGCGGATCTGGTGGCGGCGGAAGCGACACCAACTTCACCGGTGCAACCGACTCCGGCGCAACCGAAGGCATCGCTGGCCTAGTCGGCACTTTGAACGACACCCTGGTCGAGGTAAACGGCCTGATCGTTAACTCCGGCAACATCATGGATAACTCCGGCCGTCTCTACGACCGCGTGATGGGCGGTTCCGGCACTTCTGGCGCTGGCACCTCCGGCTCCGGCAACACCAATTCCGGTACCACGGGCTCCAACACCACCGGTTCAAATACCACCGGCAATACCGACTCGAACACCAACAACACCACTGGCGGCGGCACCAACACCACCGGCGGAAACACTTCTGGTGGCAACTCCACTGGCGGTAACACCACCGCGAGCGGCACCACCGGCGGAACTGGCGGCGGCAATACTACTGCAACTGCATCCACCGCGGGCGCTTCAGGAGCTGAATCCGCAGGCGCATCTGACTCCAGCGTCTGCCAAGCAGGTGACTCTGTAGGTATCACCAGCGCGCAGGCACAGTGGGGCGTGCGTACTTCCTTCCGTAACTACATCGCTGGCTCCATCGCTAACGGCGGCTGGCGTTTGGGTGGCGTTCAGGAAAGCGGCGACAACTTTATCTTCTCCGGTGATTCCGGCGCGGTAGACCCTGGTTCCACCAGCGGTACCATCTTGTTCCCTGGTTCCATCAACTTCTACGGCCACAACGGCACCCTGGACACCACCTTCTCCAACTTGGAAATCCAGTTCGCTGGAAACTCCGGTCAGCTCATTGTTAACACCGTTTCCAACGATGTCGATGGCAACTCCAAGGACTACGGCCGAATCACCCTGGCTAACCTGAACTTCTCTTCCTTGAACGTTTCTGACTCCAGCGCATCCGGTACCGCTTCCACCGTATTGACTGGTGCTGGCGCTGACGCATTCGGCAACTTCTACCCAGAAGGCGATCCTTTGGATGACATCACCTTCGAAGCATCTCTTGGTGGTTCTGCATCTTGTGCTGAAGGCCAGGGCTCGGGCGGCGCATCCGCTGGCACTGGTGCAGGCGGCGGCGCTTCTACCGCATCTGAACTGCGCGCTTCTGGCGACTCCACCGGCACCTCCGGCGGAAACAGTGGCAACGGTACTTCCGGTTCTGTTAACGACCAGATTGAATTCAGCGAAGACAGCGGCGCAGACAGCGCTGCTGGTGGCAACCAGTTCCGCATCAAGGACGCATCTGTAGGCGGCCAGTCCGGTATCTCTGATTCCACCATCATCTTGCTGCTGCTTGCTGCATTCGTTGTTGCAGGCACCACCGTAACCAGCTTCGGTAGCCGCAACCCTAACTAAACGCTCGGGTTTGAAACCTGCGCAGCTTCTCCCCCTTGATTAAAACCAGAAAGAGTAAGTCCACATGTTCAAAAAAGCGCGTATCACTGCCATTGCCTTAGGTACGGCTGCGATGCTGACGTTGACCGGTTGCGCGAGTTGGGATGACACCTCCGCAACCAACGCCGCACTACAACAAGAGCTCCAAGAAGGCGAAACCGTCGATCAGGCGACCGCCACCGGTATTGCCAAGATTGAAAACTTGGCGGAAGTTGAGCCAATCACGGATTCTGCTTCTCCAGCCCTTCCAGTCGAGCTCACTGACGCTGACGGTCACGCTGTGATGGTGGAAGATGTTTCACGCATCGTCGCGCTTGACCTGTACGGCACCTACACCAAGACTCTTCGTGGTTTGGGCTTGGGCGAGAACATTATTGGCCGCACGGTTTCATCCTCTGAGGAATCCCTCAAGGACGTTCCATCGGTTACTGCTGGTGGACACGATATCAACGTTGAGGCTGTACTCAACCTGGATCCTTCCTTGGTCATCGTTGACCACTCCATTGGCCCTGCCAGCGCTATCGACCAGATTCGCGCTGCTGGTGTACCAACCGTAGTGATGTCACCAGAGCGATCCATTAACACCATCGGCCAGGACATTATGAACGTGGCTGGCGTTGTGGGCCTGCCTGAAGAAGGCGAAAAGCTGGCTGAGCGCTCCGAAAAGGAGCTGAGCGAAGCACAGGAAGCAATCGCTGGAATCATTCCGGAAGAACCACTACGCATGGCATTCCTGTACGCCCGCGGTACCGGCGGTGTCTTCTACATCCTTGGTTCTGAGGATGGCACCAGTGACTTGATTGAATCTCTTGGCGGCGTTGACGTTGCTACCGAAAGCGGCGTGGGCGCAGCCTCCCCAGCCAGTGCTGAAGCTCTTGTGGAACTAAATCCACAGGTATTCGTCATGATGAATGCTGGCCTAGAATCCACCGGTGATATCGCTGGCCTTCTGGATCGACCAGGTGTTGCGCAGACCGATGCTGGTAAGAACCAGCGCGTTATTTCCCTGCCTGACGGTGACTCCCTTGCTTTCGGTCCACAGACGGGTGAAATGTTGCTGCGCGCGGCTAAAGCTTTGTACCTCGGCGAGAATGAGGGCAATAACTAGTGACGCAGACATTTGAAACGCGTCGCAAGACCCGCGGTTATCTTTTCATCGCACTCGCAATACTTTTAGCTATCGCCGCACTGTTTAGTGTGGCGGTTGGCCAGTACGAGATTTCATTTCGTGACCTACCGGCACTGCTAAGTTCTGGACCGGTTGGGCATGAATCTATGGATGGCTCTGTCCTCTGGCAGATTCGTCTCCCCCGCCTCATCCTTGGCCTGCTCGTTGGCGCCGCCCTCGGCGTGGGCGGCGCGCTCATGCAAGCAGTGTTCGCAAACCCTTTGGCTGAGCCTTCTGTCATTGGCGTGACCTCTGGCGCCGGTGTCGGTGCCGCGGTTGTCATTGTATTTGGCTTAAATTTCTTCGGCTCCTCCACCGTGCCCATGGCCGCTTTTGTAACCGGTCTTCTCACCACCTGGTTGGTGTACCGATTGGCACACTTTGGTGGGCGTATCCGCGTGGTCAACCTGATTCTGGTTGGTATTGCGGTGAACGCTATTGCGGGCGCCATCATCTCCTTCTTCATTTTCTTTGCCCCAACCACATCCCGTGAACAGATCATCTTCTGGCAAATGGGCACATTGTCCGGAGCTAAGTGGGAACACGTTGGTGTAGTTGGGGTCATCGTCATTGCGGGACTTCTCTGCTCATGGCTTTTGGTGAAGAATTTGGATCTCCTCGCCCTTGGCGATAAAGCAGCAACACATGTCGGTGTTGATGTCAATCGATTGCGCGCCGTTTCCATCATCCTGGCTACGCTGCTTACTGCGGGTGCAGTATCCTACGCGGGTCTGATCGGCTTCGTCGGCCTCGTAGTTCCTCACATCGTGCGCACGGTGGCAGGCCCTTCCAATGCGGTTCTGATTCCAGCTTCGGCCCTAGGCGGAGCGCTGTTGATTGCTGGTGCAGATATTGGCGCTCGCACCATCATTCCGTTTGCTGACCTACCGATTGGCATATTCACAGCCCTGGTCGGCGGCCCAACGTTCTTTATTCTTCTGCGCCGCATGATGAAGAAGGGGGCGCATTCATAATCATGTTGATTGTTGATAATGTTTCCATCGCTTTGGGCGGTCGCAACATCCTAGAAAACGTGAGCTTCAAAGCTAAACCCGGCACTGTCACGGGATTGATTGGCCCCAACGGCGCAGGCAAGTCGACACTATTATCTGCTCTCTCAGGAGATATCCCGCTTGCAGGGGGTTCCATCACACTGGGCGAGAAAGACCCGCAGCATACTCCAGTGCGCGAACTTGCACGCACGCGGTCGGTGATGCTGCAAGATGTCGGCGTTGCCTTCTCTTTTTTGGTACGCGACGTTGTTGAAATGGGCCGGCGCCCTTGGGCTCGTACTGATCAGGCAGAGTTCGATGATGAAATCATTGATGCCGCGTTGGAAGCCACTGGCACCACCCATCTCATCGACCGTGACATTATGGTGCTGTCCGGCGGTGAACGCGCCCGTGTGGCTATGGCACGTGTTCTTGCGCAGCGCACTCCCATCGTGTTTTTCGACGAGCCTACAGCCGCTATGGATATCCGCTACCAAGAACAGTCTTTGGGGCTTATTCGGGAGCTGGCCTCGCATGGTGCCACCGTCATCGTGGTCTTGCACGACTTGAATGCCGCGGCGGCATATTGTGACTCAATCGTGTGCTTGGATTCAGGAAGCGTTGCTGCCGCAGGGCCGGTTGCAGAGGTATTTAATTCAAAGATTCTCAGCAAAGTTTATGGTTGGCCTATAGAAGTTTCCACAACATCTTCAGGAATCCATGTTGCACCTCAGCGGGCGCGCGAAGGGACGCTGAGCGCTGCACTTATTGCACCGCTGAGTAGCAAAAATACTCATTCCCACATGGGATAATTGCCCAGATCGTTACAGGGACGTAATACCTTTGTTATCCCCCAAACAGCACCCCCATCACTTAGATAACCCTTGCCTTATTTAGTAAACGCTCATTATGGTAAGCCTAACCTAGTAAACACTTGGTACGCATAAGGAGAAACATGACCACCACCACCCGTCGCCTGGGCTCTGGCGCAATTGCCTTGGCCCTCGCTACTTCCGCATTTGCAGCACCTTCCGCATTCGCTCAGGATGCTGACGCAGTTGCTGAGATCGAGTCCGGCGCAGTCAACTGGCCAATCAAGGAATCTTTCAACAACTACATCAAAATGCCTTTCGTAGAGGGCACCATCACCACCGATGGCGGAATTGTTGAAAACGGCAAGTCCTTCGACTTCGTTGTAAACCCTGATGAGTCTGAGCTGGACGTCGACGGCAACGGCACCCTGCAGCTGGATGGCTCCATCCACTACCAGGGACACCATGGTCAGCTGGATCTCAAGTACTCGGACATCAAGATTGTTGTCACCAACGGTACTGACGCAACGATCACCGCTGACTATGACTTGCAGGGCGCATTGCCTGGTCAAGAGCAGCAGGATGCCCACGTACAAGACGCTGAGATCTCTTCCTTCGTCTTGGACGAAGCACTGCTTCCAGAGCCTGAAGCTTCTTACGAGCAGAATGGCCTCAAGACCACTTTCCTTCAAGGTGCTGTGGACTCCCTTCTAAACTACGATGCGGGCCCAGTAGAAGACGGCGACGTAGACCTTTCAGTCACTTTCGCTGAGGTTAAGGACGAGGAAGAAGAGCCAACTCCAGGTCCAGACCCAACCCCAGTTAACCCCTCTGTTTCCTCCAACAACGAGGGTTCCGCTGACGGTGGCATCATCGCAGCTATCGTTGCACTGATTGCTGCCGTTGGCGCAGCAGCTGGTGGCTTCATCCCAGGCTTCGACATTAACAAGATTCTGAAGCAGTTCGGCCTCTAATCACCTGTTCTCTTCACTCAGAACGCTTTCCAAGGAATACACTCACTTCATGTCTGAACACTCAATGTCCTCGCCTCGTCGCGTGAACCGAATTCTCGCAGCTTTTCTCAGTCTCTCGCTGGTTACCAGTACCGCTGTTGCCGCTTCCACTTCTACCCCTGTCGCTTTCGCGCAGGATGCAGAAAATGACGACACCGATCCTGGCAACAATTCCGAAGACGAGGATGAGGACGAAGATAAGCAGCCTGAGGTGAGCTCCTGGGACACTTCGTCTGTTGCAACAGGTGAAGAATCCGATACGGGTCGAGCAGTCAACGCGATTAGCTTCGTTCTTGCTGTCGGCGGCATGGTGGGCATCGCTGCCTCATTAGTCATGCACTTTGCCGCGATGGCGCTGTCCGAGGTTCCTTGGAAGAACTAGAACACCTAGTTCTTCACAAGCTCGCGCTTTTCAAATGTCCTTAGAGCGCGAAATCCCGGCCTACTAAACACCACTCTATGGGTGCGAAGTAGGCCGGGACTTTTGTGTCATACCGATATTCCTGCATCTAATGCCCAAGTTAACTCGGCCACGCCCAAGCATCCAATCTTCCCGCGAAATCACCTACCAGCTGGCCATATGGGCAAATCGTTACCAGCACGCAATACCTTCGTTATACCCCGCTGGATACCCCCTATGCGCTGCGGTTTCTAGATAATTTTGCCTATCCTAAGTATGGTAAGCCTTGCCTAGTAAAACGCTTGGTATATATAAGGAGAAACATGACCAACACTTCCCGTAGCCTGAGCGCAAGCGCCATAGCCCTTGCCCTTGCTGCATCTGCAATCGCTGCCCCATCTGCTTTCGCACAGGAAGCTGACGCGGTTGCCCCAATCGAGTCCGGCGCAGTCAACTGGCCAATCAAGGAATCCTTCAATGACTATATTGGCCGCGCTGGTGAAATCACCGTTACCGAGGGCGTTGTACGTGACGGAAACTCCTTCGACTTCACCGTGAATGCAGAAGATTCCGAGCTTGACGCTGAAGGCAATGGCGTCATTGAGCTCGACGGCACCATCCACTACTACGCACACAACGGTGGCTTGGACCTGACTTATGATGACGTCAAGGTTGTAGTTGAGGGCACCGATGCAAAGATCACTGCTGATCTTAAGCTGACCGGTCAGCGCCCAGGCCAGGATCCTGTTGAAACTGAAGAGGATGATGCAGAGATCGCTTCCTTCACCCTGGAAAACGCTCTCGTCCCAGCTGAAAACGAGACCCTCACTGAGACTGCCCGCACCACCACCTTCCTGGACGGCGCTGCTATCGCAGGCTACACCCCAGGCGAGGTTGTAGACGGCGGCGACGTTGACATCGAGATCACCTTCGGTGAGATTCCAGAAGAGCCAGGCTCTTCCCAGTCTTCTGAGAATGACGCTGAGGGTTCTTCCAAGGACGGCGCAAACGGCTCTTCCGATGAGAAGTCTGAGGATTCTGATAACGCTGGCATCATCGCAGTAATCGTTGCTTTGCTGACTGCGGTTGGCGCGGCTGGTGCAGCTGTCGGTGGCTTCATCCCAGGCTTCGACATTAACCAGATTCTGAAGCAGTTCGGTCTGTAATAGCCTGTTCCCCCTTCACTTAGAACGGTAAAAGCACCGGTCTACCAAGCACCTTTTGTGGGTGCGGGTAGGCCGGTGCTTTGTTATGCGGCCACCCAAGTCGACATGCGTGAGCCCCCAGTCACTTCCCCGCATCCTGCGGAAGCTGTGCCTGGGGGCTTATGAGCTAGGGGCTCGTGAGCTTAAAGCTTGAGGGGATTAGTTGAGGAAGAACTCAGCGACGTAGATGTACTTGCCGTCGGTTGCGGTAGCAACACCGAAGCCGGTTGGGTCATTGTGTGGGTTGCCCTCACGGTCCAGCCAGTTGATGCGGTCCTTGGCTTCTTTTTCAGTCAGCTTCAGGATGGAGCCGGTGCCCTTGTCGGCATCAGCTGCGCCGTGGCCGACACCGTCGTCGAAGGAGACCTTGCCAGCAGCGGCTTCATTAGCCCACTTCTGCGCGGTTGACTGCGCAGAGTTGCTCTTGGTGTGGCCGGCTTCTTCCAGGTGACTCACAGTGCCGTAACGCAGGGTCTCAGCGGTGCCAGCAAGCGTTGGCAGCTCAATACCAAGGTCGTGTGCGGCGTCCTTAACTTCCTGCGGCAGGCTAGAAATGAACTGCTGCGCGGCAGAATCGATCTGGCTCTGTGCCTGGGAGGAAAGGTTCGCAACTGGGTTTTCCTGTGCGTTGGCTACGGTGGTTCCACCGAGGGTCAGTGCGCCCGCAAGCGCGACTGCAGAAAGACGACGAGAAATGCTCATGCCCACCACCTTGCCATATCATCCCCGGCGCATGCACGCGCGGGTGAGGATAATACCGGCAACTTTATTGGTTTGTAATCAAGTTGCCAGCATAATTTAAGGCTATCGTTTCACTGTTTGAGAAGCGCCCAAGAACCGCGCCGGGCGCCTCTAGGACTCGAGCGCCTCGCCGAGCTCCATCCACTCCATCTCCAGCTGCTCGCGCTCTGCTTCGACGGCCTTAAGCTCGCCATCGAGCCGGGTCAGGGCTTCGGTGTCTACGATTTCAGCAGCCCGCGCCATGTCCGCGTTGATCTTCGCAATCTGCGGGTCCAGCTTGGTCATCTTGCGTTCCAGCGCGTTCATCTTTTTAGTGATCTCACGCTGTTCCTGATTGCTCAGGCTAGATTGCTGAGGCTGCGCAGCGGACGCTACTGGCGCCGCGGCGGATACACTGGGCGCACTAGAAGCAGAACCAGCGCTTGGCGCTGCCGACTCATTGGCTACCTCACCAAGGTTGAGCGCACCGGTCGGGTTGGCGGCTTCAGCCGCAGCGCGGCGGGAAAGGTATTCTTCGATGCCGCCTGGAAGGTTGGTCAGCTTGCCGTCGCCGAATAATGCGTAGGTGTCATCGGCAATGCGCTCTACTAGGTAGCGGTCGTGGGAGATGACCACCAGAGTGCCCGGCCAGGAATCCAGCAGGGACTCCAGTTCCTGTAGGGTGTCAATGTCCAAGTCATTGGTTGGCTCATCGAGCAGCAGTACGTTCGGCTCAGCCATCAGCACACGCGTTAGCTGCAGACGGCGGCGCTCACCACCGGAGAGGTCCCCAATCGGGGTGCGCTGGCGCTTCGGGCTAAAGCCCAGACGTTCTGCGAGCTGGGATGCAGACATTTCTTTCTTGCCCATGTGCACATACGTCGCCACGTCCTCAATCGCGTCGAGCAAACGGCGGTTGGGGTCCAAGTCATCGAGTTCCTGGCGCAGCCAGCCCAGGCGAACGGTTTGGCCTTCAATCCGGCGGCCATCGGCAAGCTGGTTCTCCCCTGCCAAGGTGCGCAGCAGCGTCGTCTTGCCGGAGCCGTTGACACCAACCAGACCAATGCGCTGGCCCGGCGCCAAGCGCCAAGTCAGGTCATCGACCAAGGTGCGGCCATCCGGGGTGGTGATGGTGGCGTGTTCTAGTTCAATAACCACCCGTCCCTGGCGCTGCTTGGAAAAAGCCATGAGCTCCACCGAGTCACGCGGCGCAGGAACGTTGGAAATCAACGCTTCAGCAGCCTCAATGCGGTAGCGCGGCTTGGATGTACGTGCCGGGGCACCGCGGCGCAGCCAAGCCAGTTCCTTGCGCGCTAAGTTCTGTCGACGCTGCTCCATCGCATCGGCCTGACGGGCGCGTTCAGCGCGCGCGAAGGTCCAGTCGTTATAGCCGCCTTCATAGGCATCAACTTGGCCGTCGTGGACTTCCCACGTCAACGTCGCAATGGTGTCCAGGAACCAGCGGTCGTGGGTGACCACGATGACGGCAACCCGGCGCGCCAGCAGGTGGCTGGCTAGCCACTGCACGCCTTCAACGTCGAGGTGGTTGGTGGGCTCATCGAGCACCACCAGGTCCACGTCTTGCACCAGTGCCGCAGCCAGATTGACGCGGCGGCGTTCACCGCCGGACAGCTGCCCCACTTGGGTTTCTAGTCCCAGTTCCACGATGCCCAGGCCGCTGAGCACGTCACGAACCTTGGCGTTGGAGGCCCACTCGTAGGTTTCCAGGCCCAGGGGTTTGACCACGGCGTCGGCGATGGTCATGGTTTCATCCAGGTCAAAGCGCTGGGTCACCACCGCCATGCGCAGGCCCGAGTTGTGGGAGACGCGGCCGGAGTCAGGTTCTTCAATGCCGGTGAGCACCTCGAGCAGGGTGGTCTTACCGCCGCCGTTGACGCCGACAATGCCGATGCGGTCGCCGGTTTGAACGCCCAGGGAGACCTTGTCCAACAGGGTCTTCAGGCCGAAGGACTTGGTGACTGTTTCTAAGTTAATGAGGTTTGCCATAATTAGTCCCCAATCTTAGCCGCTTGTGCTTTAGAGAATACGAACGCCTGGCGCGGGCGAGCTGGTCACGTAACCGCGGGTCTTGGGAAGTTCCAAGGTGACTTGGGTGCGTACTTCTTCCGCTTGCGCGGCGTCCTCGCATAAGAAGGCAATGGTCGGCCCGGAGCCGGAGACAATTCCGGCCAAGGCGCCAGCGTCTTTGCCGACTTCGAGGGTTTTACGCAGGTCGGGGCGCAGGGATAGCGCAGCAGGTTGCAGATCGTTTTTGAGCACTTTCGCTAGCCGATGCACATCGCCCGACACCAATGCCTGCGCCACATCGGTGACATCCAGGGAGGGTGTAAGTGCAGCTTCGCTTGTCG
>JAUNRU010000019.1:0-4029 GCA_030535535.1 Corynebacterium casei | reverse complement strand
GCCTGCGCCACATCGGTGACATCCAGGGAGGGTGTAAGTGCAGCTTCGCTTGTCGATTCCTCCCGCATGGCATCAAGTTTGCGGAATACTTCCGGGGTGGACAGTCCTCGGTGGGAGGCGATGAAACACCAGTGGTAGGTGCCGCGGGTGAGCATGGGTGATAGTACTTCGCCGCGGCCCTTTCCTAGGGCGGTGCCGCCCATCATGGTGAAAGGTACATCGGAGCCTAAGTCAGCGGCGATTTCTTGGAGGATGTCGTCGCTTGCGATCTCAAGCTCAAAGTAGGTTGCGTAGAGTTTCTGCGCCAGCATGAGTGCTGCGGCGGCATCCGCAGAACCGCCGGCCATGCCGCCGGCAGCAGGAATGCGTTTGTGGATTTCCACATCCAAGCGTGGGTAGGTTAGCGGCACGTGCACGGCCAGGCGGTCGATGGCTTTCCACACCAAGTTAGATTCATCGGTGGGTACACCGGCGGCAGTAGGCCCGGTGATTTTCAGTGGGCCCACCACTGGTGAATAGCCGCGTTCAATGACCTCATCGCGGATGGTTAAGGTGATGTCATCGTAGATGTCTACGGATTGAAACACGGTGGATAGCTCGTGATAGCCGTCCTCACGTGCGGGACCAACGCCTAAGTGGATGTTGACCTTGGCATGCGCGCGGGCTTTCCACACGCGCTGCAAGTTCGGGTTCTTGCGCGGCAGACGGTAGTAGGGATCTTCCCAGTCACTCATTACTTGTTCACTCCTCTACTGTTGCCAGGCGCAGGAAGTCATCGATGCTGAGCTTTTCACCACGCTGGGTCGGTTCAATGTCAGCGGCGCGCAGGGCTTCCTCGGCGGCCACGCCGGAGCCGTAGAAGCCGGAAAGGGCCGCGCGCAAAGTCTTGCGGCGTTGCGCAAACGCGGCGTCGATGATTGGCCACAGGTTCTTTGGGCGCTCGCGGGGTGGGTAGAGGTCGATGCGGACCAGTCCGGATTCAATATTTGGCGCAGGCCAGAACACATGCTTGCCGATGTTCCCGGCTTTGCGCACATCACCGTAGAAGGAGGCTTTGACGCTGGGCACGCCATAGACCTTGGAGCCAGGATCGGCGGCAAGGCGGTCAGCGACTTCGAGCTGGACCATCACCAGCACGCGCTTAAGCGTTGGGTATAGCTCCAGGATGTGCAGCAGCACGGGAACAGCCACGTTATACGGAAGGTTTGCTACCAGCGCGGTAGGTGCGCCGAGCTCTTCGCCGTCAATCTTGAGGGCGTCTTTGTGCAGTAGCGTGAGCTTGTCCACGTGCTCGGGCGCGCGCCACTCAACTGTGGCGGGCAGCTCCGCGGCTAGGCGCGGGTCAATCTCGACGGCGGTCACCGAGGCTACTTCGTCTAACAGTCCAAGGGTCAAAGAGCCAAGGCCAGGGCCGACTTCCACCACGTGGTCATCGGCAGACAATTCTGCTGCCGCGACAATACGACGAATGGTGTTGGGATCATGCAGGAAATTCTGGCCCCACTTTTTAGTAGGGCTGACACCTAGCTTTTCGGCCAGATTTCGAATCTCAACGGGCCCTAATAACTTTGACATGCCCTCTAACTTAGCGCAGGTTTAGCGCAGGCCCATCTTCGCGGTACATGCAGGCCATGCGCCCCAGCCCTGAGCGGCCTGAACCTTTTCTGCCACAGCAATCTGCTCTTCGCGTGATGCCTGGTATGCCTCGGCTGCGTATTCTCCGCCGCCGAATGCTTGCCAGGTGCTTGGGGTGAACTGCAGGCCACCGGAGAAGCCATTACCGGTGTTGATGTGCCAGTCACCGGTAGCTTCACACTGCACAAGAGAATCCCATACGGAGCCATCTGCCACGGATGGCGCGGTGGAAGGCTCTTTGGTGCCGCGTGCGATGGTGGCAGGCTTGGCTTCAGTCAAGATGTTTTCTTCAACAACATCCTTGGACTCTTCCTTGCCATTGACAAAGACCTGCTTGATAGCACGCTTGCGCTCACCAGACAAGCCTTCTTCAACAACGCGCTCTTCACCCTTTTCCATGTTGTCATCATCAACATAGTTGGGCTCAGCCTCGAAGTCTTCGGTGAGTTCAAATTCCTTGACCTGCACGCGGTCAACCACAATCTGGGTGCCAGCGGATACTTCTTCATCCAGGCCTGGGGACACGCGGTCATCAGCATCAACGTCAATACCGCGGGCTTCAAGTACATCACCAACAGTCTTGGCTGCGATGCTGGTGTAAGTTACCTTGCCACCATCCTTGATGGAGATGATCTTAGGGCTCACAACCTCCAACGCCATCCCGTCCGTAATCTTGTCTGCTGCGTCAGCTTCCTTGTCCCCAGCCAAAACAGCTGCGCCTGGCGTGACGGAATCCAAGGTGCCGAGCAGATCCTCCACCGTCAAAGCGGTGGAAGTCATGGTCTTTTCTTCACCATCTACAGTAACAGCCACAGGCTTTGCGGTACGCACGGTAATGGACTCGCCATTGCCCAAGGATTCACTCGGCGCAGGGTAGATGAGGTCTTCGCCCTCATAATCAATACCCGCTGCCTGCAGCGCGCCTTCGACGTCGGTGGAGAAGGTCGCCAACTCAATCCATTCGCCGTTGACATCAACGGTGACATCTTTTTGAGCGTTAACTGCAACGACACCGCCGACAGCCAAGGTGCCCAGCATGCCGCCGGTGGCCAAGCGCAGTGGAAGCGAACGCGTGTTATTGATTCGCTTGATGTGGTGCGTGGTTGACATGAAACCTTCTAAATCAGTCTTGGGGTCTAACTTTTACTGGCGCCGTGTGAAGCAAGACTTAAAGCAGTCAATTGCAACCTTCAGGACAACAATCAATAACAATACGGTAACACTGCGTAACATTCGAGAAGCTAGCGACAAGCCGTTTAACTAGTCGAACACTATTAACATTCACCACAGCAGACACGTTTTACCTGCATGAATGCAGGGTGTGGATTTCCTCACATCACGAGGCAAAACTATTTCTGCAGGTCACTACACCTTTGGCGTGAGCAGGCGGTCGAAGTTCGCGCGTACTTGCTCAGCCAGCTCCTCCACCGATTGGTTGCGTGCTTCGGCAACGCAGCGGTAGGTGTGGCCAATCAGCGAGGGCTCATTGCGCGCACCGCGGAATGGTTCGGGGGTCATATAAGGAGCATCCGTTTCAATGAGGATCTGATCCGCTGGGGCAAGGGCTGCTGCCTGGCGCAGTTCCTCATTGCGTTTGAAAGTCACGTTGCCGGCGAAGGACAGGACATAACCGCGCTCCAGGGCATCTTTGGCAACCTCTAGTGGCGAGGAGAAACAGTGCAGCATAATATCCGGTGCTTGTGCGCACTCTGCTAGCACGCGCATCAGGTCGGCGTCTGCTTCGCGGTTGTGGATCATCAGTGTCTTGTTGACTTGCACGGCGAGATCCGTGTGCCATCGTAAAGCTGCTTCTTGCACATCCAGCGGTGCAGTGTCTTCCGGCGAATGCTCAATCCAGTACGTATCCAGTCCGGTCTCCCCGACTGCCACGCAGCGCGGATCCGCTGCCATCGCGCTCAAGCGCTCTTTCGCCACATCATCCAGCGTGTGCGCCTTGGTGGGGTGAATCGCGCAGGCGGCGAAGATACGCTCATCGGACTGTGCTGCGTCCAGGGCTAAAGCCGCCTCTTCTAAACCGTCACCAACGGTGCACACGCGCTCCACACCTGCGGCCACGGCGCGTTCCATCAGCGCCGGGATATCATCTTTGCAGGAGGTTAAATGGGTGTGGGCATCAATAACTCCGGTGATGCCTTCAGCTGGAACGGGAATGGGACGAGGCTTCTTCTTAGACATGTCCCCCAGTATAAAAGCCATGAAAAAGGCCACCCCGAAGGGTGGCCGTGTGGCTAGGTAAATACCGTCTTAGCTTTGTTGCGCGAGCTCATCATCGATATAGACGTTGCGTGCTGCGCGAACGCCAAAGATAATCAGCGCCAGACTCATGACGGTGACCATGATCAATGCTGCGTCCCAAGAACCGGTTGAGGAATA
>JAUNRU010000018.1:0-35487 GCA_030535535.1 Corynebacterium casei | reverse complement strand
TTGTCTCTGGCGCGGTCGCTATCTCAGAGAAATCTCCCCATGGCACACGCAGCGCAAGCGCGATGACCGGAAAAGCAATATAGGCAATCGCAATGATGCCAATTGCCACAAACAGCACCGGAACCTTATGCGTGACTGCCTTGAGCTGTGAAGCCATCGCAGAGCCACTTGCGGCGGCGTTAGCAGAGGAGGAATTCATTGTGCACCAGAGAAATTAGGCAATTAGTCTTCTGGGGTAAAACCGTAGTCGCTCCACACTGAATCAAAGTCATCAGCCAGCAAATCCAGCAGCTGCTGTGCAGGCTCAGGATTTTCAGACTCAGCAACTACAGCACCAAAGATGCCGTTGGTGAACTCTTCTGCGCCTTCGATTTCAATGACCTCTACCGCGTCACCGGCAGCGGCAGCATCGGTGGCATAAACCCAGCCGGCGTCGGCCTCACCAGAGGTGACCTTGCCCAACACGTCTGCCACCTGGTGCTCCAGGGAGTCAGCCGTGACATCCAGGCCCTTGGACTCAATGATGGACTCAGAGACAGTGCCGCACGGAACCTGTGGGTCACACAATACGAAGGTGGTGTCTTCCGTGATGTCCTCAACGGACTCTAGGCCAGCAGGATTACCTGCCGGAACAACCATCACCATGACATTGGAGGCCAGCTGCACTGGATCATTGACCACGCCGGCGGCCTGCGCATCGGTCATGTTCTTTTCATCTGCCGTGATGAGGACATCGCCCGGCGCGCCATCGACAAGCTGCTGCACCAGGGTTGATGATCCAGCGTTGTTGATGAGCAAGGAAGCAGATGGATCGAGCTCTGCTGCCTGGGATTCAAGCTCTTCATTAAAGACTCGGGTGGAAGACGCCGTGAGAAGGTTAAGCTCCACGCTTTCAGCTGATGCTTCAGGGGAGCCCGCGTTGCTCGCCGCATCAGTGGTGTCTGCGGAATCTGAACACGCAGTCAGCGCGGCAGCAACTGCAACTAAGGCGAAACCCGAAAGGACGCGGGACTTCATGCTATCTCCAATTTAAACGGGAAGTTACGTGTTTAAGTACAAATTTAGGTTAACACCCGCACGGAGTGAAAGTCCGGGTTTAGCAGGCATTTAGGGGGTGGGGTTGGTTCATACTTAGGTTGACCTTGATTGCTGCCACCGCACCGGTGAGTAAAATCACTCGTATCTCACCAAGCTCGAACTGCGCATCCAATGGGCTTGGTTGAACAAGTGGTGAATTCACTCAAGCTCGACAATCGAAGAAGGTCTATCCCATGACTACTGCGTCCCCAGCGGCACCTCATTCTCAGCCTGACCATCATGAACATCACGAGCATCACCGACATAGCCATGTCACTGGGATACACAAGACCGTTGAATCCCAAGTTGTGGAAAGCCTGCGTGATGTCATCGCGGAGACGGATGTGCGCACGCGCCTGATTGACCGGGTGGCTTATGCCAGCGACGCCTCGCACTATTACAACGTGCCGAAGGCTGTCATTGTGGCAACCGATATCACGGAAGTTGCCCATGCTTTCAAGGTGGCTGCGAAGCATGATTTACCGGTGACGTTGCGCTCTGGCGGCACATCCTTGTCGGGTCAGGCTTCCGGCGATGGGCTTTTGGTGGATGTCCGCCGCGGGTTTAGAAATATGAGCGTGCAAGATAATGGTCGCATCATTCGGGTGCAGCCGGGGATGACCGTGGCGCAGGTCAATGCGCGTTTGGCGTTGTATAACCGCAAGCTTGGCCCGGACCCAGCGAGTGAGTCGGCCGCGACCATCGGCGGGGTGGTCAATAATAATTCTTCTGGCATGGCGTGCGGTACGGAATTCAATACCTATCAAACCTTGCGCGGGCTAACTTTAGTCCTGCCATCGGGCACCATCATTGACACCAGTGCGGATGATGCAGATGCCAAGCTTTATGCGCTTGAGCCGAAGCTGGCCGAAAAGCTGTTGCAGTTGCAGCGCAGGGTTAAAGACAACCCAGAGTCGGTAGAGATTATTCAGCGGCACTTCGCCATCAAAAACACCATGGGCTATGGCTTGAATTCCTTCCTTGATTTCGAAGGCCCGGCCAAGATCCTCGAGCACCTCGTGGTGGGCTCCGAAGGCACCTTGGCGTTTGTGGCGGAAGCCATCTTTGAAACCATCCCAGTGGCAAAGCTTGCCACCACAACGGTGGCGGTATTCGCCGACCTGCACGGCGCGACCTCGGCATTGCCGGACTTGGTGGGCACGGGCGCTGCCACGTTGGAACTCATGGATGCAGCATCCATCAAGGTGGGGCAGAGCTTTGATGATGCGCCGCAGTCCATTCTGGGTTTTGATGTGGATAAACAAGCAGCGTTGCTCATTGAATACCATGCCCAAACAGCAGATGAGCTGGCTGAGCGTGAGCACATTGGACAAAAGCTACTGGGGGACTTGGAATTGTTTAAGCCCTCGGCATTTTCCACCCAGGCTGCCGACCGCAACAGCGCATGGCAGTTTCGCAAAGGCCTGTATGCCAAGGTGGCCAAAGCCCGCCCGTCAGGTACCACAGCATTGTTGGAAGATGTCGCAGTTCCAGTAGAACGCCTGGCCAATACGTGCGCGGGATTGCAAGAGCTTTTCGATGCCAACGGCTATGAAGAAGCCGTCATCTTTGGCCACGCTAAGGACGGCAATATCCACTTCCTGCTCACCGACCGCTTTGAGGGTGAAGACAATCTCAAGCGCTACAACAGCTTTACCGATGACATGGTGGACCTCATCTTGTCCGCGGAAGGAAACCTCAAAGCCGAGCACGGCACGGGACGTGCGATGGCACCCTTTGTGCGCCGTCAATACGGCGATGAACTCTATGAAGTGATGCAGGAGCTCAAACAAGCTATTGACCCGCGCGGGATCCTAAACCCCGGAGTCATCCTAGATGAAGACCCCACCGCGCACATTAGCAATGTGAAGCTCAACCCCACGGTGGAAGAAGAGATTGATACCTGCGTCGAATGCGGCTACTGCGAACCGGTCTGTCCTTCCAAGGATCTAACGCTGACCCCACGCCAGCGCATCGTGGTGCGCCGGGCGCGCGCTAAAGCTGAGGGGCACGGCGACTATGCCACAGTCGCCGAATTGGATAAGGACTACGAGTACATGGGCAAACAGACTTGTGCCGTGGATTCGATGTGCCTGCGCGCCTGCCCCGTGGGCATCGACACCGGTAAATTCATCAAACGCCTGCGCCGCGAAGACTCCACGACGGTTGAACAAAGTGTGTGGAAGACAGCTGCGCAAGGCTGGTCCACAGTCAACCTGGGTGCCTCCGTTGCACTCAGCGGTGCGCACCGCCTGCCCACCAGCCTGGTCAAAGCAGTTACCGATGTCGGCCGCACACTGGTTGGCACAGAAACCATGCCGCAATATCAACCAGAATTGCCCGGTGGCGGCAGCCGACGCTCGAAACTAGGCAGCATAGTCGGAGACAAGACCGCCCAGGTCCAAGCTGTGTACGTACCGGCGTGCGTTAACGCCATGTTCGGCGCGCAAAAAGGCGGCATCGGTGTCACCGAGTCCTTCATCCGTCTCGCCGAGCGCGCTGGGGTGGCACTGTCTGTGCCAGAGGGCATTGATTCGCTGTGCTGCGGCACACCGTGGACATCCAAGGGCATGGCAAAAGGCCATGAGGTGATGCAGGAAAGAGTACGCACAGTGCTTGCCGATGCCACCCAGGGCGGCTCACAGCCCGTCATCGTGGACGCTTCGAGCTGTACGGAGGGCTTTATCGCGATGCTGAAAGACACTGGTATCACCGTGGTAGATTCCATTGCCTTTACAGCGGAGCATCTGGTGGACAAGTTGCAGGTGACCAAGCCACAGGATTCGGTGACTATTCACCCGACCTGTTCAGCACAGCATTTGGGCTTGATGCCAGCGATTGAAGCAGTAGCCAAGGCGGCCGCTAAGGACGTGGACATTCCACTCAGCTGGGGTTGCTGTGGCTACGCGGGAGACCGCGGCATGCTGCACCCGGAACTTACCGCGAGCGCTACTGCGCGCGAGGCTTCAGAGGTCAAAGGAATTGACGGTGAGCACCACGTGTCATCCAACCGCACCTGTGAGCTGGGAATGACCCGTGCTACGGGCAAGCCTTACCGCCACGTTTTGGAGGTTTTGGAGCTGGCTACGCGCTAGCAGATGGCGCGCTAGTCGATGCCTCTGCTGCGCACGGATGGGCAGAGCAGGGCATCGCGACAATGTCGCAGGATGCGCGGGCGCTGCGCGGAAACAGCGTCAAACGAATCTTGCCTTTGAGCTGCTCATCAAGAGTCTCACGCAGATATGCCTCGTGCACGGCACAAATAAATTGCGAGGGCTGTGAGCCCGCTTTGACCAGCGGGCAGGCATTGAGCTGAATGACCGTGCCTGCGGTGGATTCCTCCACCGGGTGCGGGGCACGCTGCTTGAACGGATCAAGTCCCATCTGCCGAAAGAGCTTGAGCAACGAAGCGATGGCATTGTCATGGCCGTCAGTATCACCCAACTGGGAAGGTACTTCCCGCGCCCAGCGGCGCCCGATATCGCGGGCACGCGCATGGTCGTCGGGAGTCATCTCGCCTGTTGGTTCCATGGCTTCCACCAGGATCTTGATGAGGGAGAGATACTCTTGTGCAACGCCGATTACATCAGGCATGCGAACCTGGAAGACCAGGGTGGGCCGGCCGCGTCCACCGCTGGGAGCAGAAGAAACGCGGACTAAACCTTGTTCTTCGAGTTCTTCCAAGTGTCCGCGCACGGTGTTGACATGCACGCCCAAGACACCGGCAATCTCGGCAGCGCCAGTGCCATTGGGATAACCGTTGAGGGTGTCAAGAACCTCACGCTGTTTAGCGGAGAGACTGAGTGATTCAGGGAATAAGCGAGTGGTTGAAGGCGGTGCTGCAAATACTGCGTCCATAGGGAAGGATGCCTCTCTTAACCTCTTAAATTAAGCCTAAAGTCTGCACAATCATAACACGATGTTTGATTTGTGAATATAACCAAAAGCTAAAGTTCGACACTCGCACGAAACGCTAGGGGATAGCGTTCGGTTTAGGAGATGCGGGTGAACTTGATGTGGTATTCCTTTGGCTCTTCCTTGAGGTATTCCAGCTCAAACTTTTCTTCACGAGCCTCAACCTCTTTCAGAAGTGGAACCGGGTTGTGGGGAGCTACCAGGATGAGGGACTCTCCAACCTGGCGGGTTCCCAGTGCGCCGTGGATTGCGCCATGGCGAATTGCGTGCGGGATGAGGTTTGCCTGCAGGGTAGGGATGTCCTTGACCGTGTTGGCTTCAGTGAGGCCGAGTTCCATGAGGAAGTCACTTTCTATGAGGATGGGCCAGTAAATACAGTTTTCATCCTAGGCCGATATTAAACACGGATCCAGTCGTGGATATTAAATTTTCCATTCGGGGTCAATCCACAGCTCACCCAAGCTGCGCGCGGGTGAGATTCACCGCGGCTGAAGATGCGTAGTCATCGGCTTCTTTGCGGGTGTCATAGTCGCGTTCTTGCCCTGTGCCTGGCACCTCAATGATGCGACCAGCATGCGCGAGCAAGCGCCGTACTGACTGGTTGCGGGGGCTACCAAGTTCTTTGAAAGCGTGCGCCAAAGCATCGGTACGCCATAGAGCACAGAGATTTTGCAAGCTGCCATCCTGGCTGCGGATCAGTGCCACACCTGCGCTTGCGTCAGCCTTCATGGCTTCAACAAGCGGCGGGAGGATATGCGGTGAATCCGGGGCATCCACGGGAAGGATGGCAAGGTACTCAATGTCGGGGTGGTCCTGGATGAGGTATTCATATCCCGCGTGGATACCTGCGACCGGCCCGCCAAAAGGTGGCTGCTCACACGTTGCGGGAAGTCCCAGTTCGCGCGGGGAGACCACCACATAATCTGTGTCGATGGGTAACTGGGCGATGAGGCGGTCCACCAAGCGCACACCGTGGACTTCCACGCTGGCCTTATCAACCCCACCCATGCGGGTGCCTTGGCCACCGGCAACGATGATTGTGGCTAATGTGCTTTTTTCAGAGCGTCCCATTGTTCTGTCTTTCTAACCGTGCCCTCTGTTAATGCGGAAACTCGCGTGACCAGTCGCCTGATCTTCCCCCGGATTTTGCGGTGATCGCGCATCCGCGGATATACGCGCTGCGATCCACACCCTTGACCATGTCAATAACCGCTAGTGCTGCGACGTTGACTGCAGTCAATGCTTCCATTTCTACACCGGTGCGGTCGGCTGTGCGGACCGTGGCTTCAATGAAGACGTGATCTTCTCTAATCTCGACATCAACCTTGGCGCCATGAACGCCGATAGTGTGCGCTAGCGGCAGTAATTCCGGGACCTTCTTTGCGGCAGCAATCCCAGCGATGCGTGCAACGGCGAGAACATCACCTTTCGGCACTGTTCCGTCTCGGAGCGCCTGGAGAATTTCAGGGGAGCACGCTACTTCACATTGAGCAGTTGCCGAGCGCACCGTGGGCGTCTTCTCCGTAACGTCAACCATGTACGCTTCACCCGCGTTATCGAGGTGAGTAAATTTCATAGTTCGTGCTCTACTTTCTATGTTTCCAGAGCTAGGTGATTACCAGGTGGTAGACGGGATGAGTAATACGTCCACCATATCGCCCTCAGAACTAGTTGGTTGTTCACTGCGCACATGGAGTAGTCCGTTGACTCCAACGAGAGCGCCAATCATGTGCGAGCCCACCTTGCGGCCATTAAAGGGCGTGACCTGTGCAGGTTTCGCAGTGAAATCAATAATCGCTGGAACCAGCACATCTTTATCGCGTGCCACTGGCACCTGGCCAACTAATTCTGCCGAGATGCTTGGGGTCCCAGATGCGTTCTTGCTACCACTGAGCTGCGCTAGCAACGGGCGGACATAGAGATAGAAAGATACAAAGGCTGCCACGGGATTACCCGGCAGCGAAACCACCGGCACTCGCTCTGACTTAGGGCCCTGCCAAACAGATTGGCCTTGGTGGGAGCCGGGCTTGTGAGGGACTTTGCCAAACCAGGAGTGAACCGCGAGATTGACTAGGACTTCACGCACCACATCAAAGGCACCAACGGCAACACCACCCGTGGTGACAATGACGTCATGGTCAGCTGCCAATTCATCAAAAAGCGTGCGTAGGCCCTCGGGGCTATCAACGCTATGGGCGATGGTGACATCGACCTGGCCGCAAGTACGAACTAGCGCGGCAACCATGGGGCTATTGGAATCCGGAATCTTGCCAACACTCAAAGCTTGGCCAATAGCCGTAAGTTCATTGCCCGTAGAAATCACCGCCACCCGCGGGCGCACAAAGACCTCTACCTCTTCAATGCCTGCAGAGATGAGCGTCGACAACAGGCCAACATCAATAACCTGGCCCGACTGGGCAAATATCTGTCCGGACTTCAGGCTTTCGCCTTGAAAGCGGATATGCAAGCGGCCTACATCAAAGCCTTGAACCGCGACCTTGTCGGGCAGAGGCTGCGGGCCCGGCGCGATGTTGGTGTATTCCACCGGAACAATCAACAGTCCGTCGACCGGATCGCTAACTGGTGCGCCGGTCATGATGCGGGTGGCGCAGCCGCGCGCCGGGTGAAGTGGTGCGTCGCCCGCGGCGACGTCTCCCGTCACGGTGAGCTCGCCACTGCCTGTGGAATCAAGATCAGCGCGGTTAACGAGGAAACCATCCATGGCCGAGTTATTAAACGGCGGAATAGCATTGGCCGCTACCTGGTCTGCTGACAGGACCCGGTTAACTGCATCAACGTTGACGGAAATCGTCTCCGTCGTGGGCTCCAGCGCGGATGCCAAGATGGCGTCGCGGTGGTGCTCAATCGTGCGCTGCTGTGGACCGTGCTGATCCGATTGGGTCACCGGTGGTTTAAGAAATTCCCCGTGGCTCATAAGGATCGACTTTAGCCGCCAATAGCGGACATTGGGCGGTCTGGCTGCAAGAAGCCTTCATCATCCATTCCATGTCCGGGCTTCTTAATCCACATCTCACCAGCCCACGCTGCCATGACTTCATCATCACTAGCGCCCGCACGCATCAAATCACGCAGGGAAGTTTCAGAATTTCCGAAGAGGCAGTTGCGCACAGCACCGTCGGTGGTCAGACGAGTTCTATCGCAGTCGCCGCAGAAAGGCCGCGTGACCGATGCAATGACTCCAATGCTGCCAGTAATCGGGTCAGTGGTGGAGCCACTGCTCGAGCCGGCGTCATTGGGCAGTACTGCATTCCACAATTGTGCTGGCGCAGAACCGCGGGGTTCTTCGGCTGGAGTTAAGTCCAGCTCCGCTGACAGGCGCTCCAAGATTTCCTCTGCGGTGACCATGTCAGAGCGCTTCCACTTCTCGCGTGGCCCCAGCGGCATCTGCTCAATAAACCGCAGCTGCGCACCTTTACGTAAGGCGAATTTTGCCAGCGGAACGATGTCGTCCTCATTGACTCCCGGCATGACCACAGCGTTGATCTTGACCGGGTTCAGCCCAGCAGCGATGGAAGCATCAATGGCTTTCATGACTCCATCCAAGCGGTCACGCCGTGTCAGCTGCGCATAGCGCTTATGGTCAATGGTGTCGAGGGAAATATTGACGCGGTCCAGTCCCGCTTCTTTGAGCTTGTGAACACGGCGGTCCAGACCTAACCCATTGGTAGTCATCGCGATTGACGGCGTCTTGCCTTCATCAGTGCGCAGCTTCTTTGTCTCAGCAATGATGTATTCGAGCGATTTCCTCAGCAGCGGCTCACCACCGGTGAAACGAATCTGGCGGATTCCCAGTTGCGTCACGGCAAGGGCGATAAGGCGGATCGTTTCATCATCGGAAAGCGTTTGCTCCGTTGCCATCCACTCCAAACCCTCCGCCGGCATGCAATAAGTGCAGCGCAGGTTGCAGCGGTCAGTCAGTGATACGCGCAAGTCACGCGCGACGCGGCCGAACTTATCCTTCAAGCTGCGGGAGCCATCTTCACTTGCTGGCGGCAAATCTGATGGAAGATGAGGCGCCGTGGAATCCGACGCGTGCTTGACTCCCAATTGGGGAAGGCCAAGAGACACAGAATTGTTCTCAGCTGCTTGCCCCGCATGGGTGTTTGGGGAAGAAATCTGAAGTGTCATGTCAGTCCTATTCTAGGCGCTTAACTGTGAAAACCCCAGTTTGTTCTACTCTTGCGCAGGTTCATCGTCCGCAGACTTAGTGTCCTCAGCCTGATTTTCTTCAGAATCTCGACGAGTACTGAGGTTGATAGAACACACGCCAGGACGCGAGAGCGGGTGCAACTCCAAGCGCAGCCGCGGATCGACATCCGCGTCGGTGAGATGACCAAGGAAACCTTCGTGGACAGCGCACACAAAAGGGTGCGGGCGATTGCCGTTTATTGTCAAAGGACATGCGTGCAGGTCTAGTTCTGATCCTTCTTCGGAGTCCAGTTCGCCTGCTGGAGGTGATGGATCAAAACCGAGGTCGCGCAGCTTGGCAAAGAGCAGCTCAAGTGCATCTTCATCGCTGACCACATCAACGGGAGCTGCGCCCGCTGGGTCCTTCTTCTCCATGTTCCTTGCCCACATACGGCCAACGTCGATAGCGCGGGCATAGGCCTCATCACTGAGAGTTTCCTGCTCAACGAGCATGCTGGTGAGCACACCAATGAGGGAGACATACTCTTCAGCGATTGTCTCTGTTTTTGGTGCGCGCACATGGAATACGAAAGACGGGCGGCCGCGGCCTTGCGCCGGTGCGGGCATGACCTGGACGGCGTCTTTGGCGATTAGTTCGTCAAGGTGACCGCGGACGGTGTTGACGTGTGAGTCCAACATCTCGGCGATTTCGGAGATTTTCGCGCCCTGTGGAAACTCATGGAGCGCGTCTAAAACCTTGCGCTGCTTAGGCGATAGACCCAAGGACTCTGGAAATAAATCAGAGCTTGAGCGGGGGACCTGCGAGGAAGAATTCGCAGCACCGCTGTTCATCTGAATCAGCGTCCTTTCTTGAAAGTTTAAAAATAAGAGTCTATGCAGTTGTGCAGCCGAAGCAATTGCGTCGCGGGTTGAGCTTGAGAAAGCTCGCGCGCCGGGGCACGGCGTGGATGTGTTGATAGTACCGCGTGGGCAGATGAATTAAATAACCAACCCTTCTGCGTTGCGGGTACTTCAACAGGGGAAATAACCAACTTTAGTTCCTAGTTTAGTTCTCCAACAGCACTAATAGAAGACAACACTTCTGTCTATGAACTGGGCCCAAACAACACCGTTAAACACAAAAATGACCCGCGCTGAGAAAGGGTAGAGCGGGTCATTTGAAGCATCAGAGCCCTAGCGTGAGGCTAGGAAGAACGCGGCGGGCGGGACTTATCGGCCCGCTTGTTGTTGTCAGTATCGCGGTCAAGCTGCGAATGCGGTGAACGCACTGGCTCCCAAGCAACGTGGGAACGCATATCGGTGGTGCGGATATCGCGCGAGCGGTAGACCACATATGGACGGTTTACATATCCAACCGGCGCGGAAAACGCGTGCACCAGGCGGGTAAACGGCCACACCGCAACCAACGTAAAGCCAGCAATCACGTGCAGCTTAAACGGCCACGGCACCTCCGACATCAACTCCGGCTGAATATTGAAAATCAGCAGATTACGCAACCACGGGGAAATGCTCTCACGGTAGTCATAACCGTGCGTTCCCTGGATATCAAAAAGCTGCAGGGTCAACGTCGCTATAGTTCCGGTTAAAATCGCGCCGCCCAAAAGCACGTACATGACTTTGTCAGAGCGCGACGTTGCCAAAAATACCGAGCGGTTCACCACTCGGCGGTAAATAAGCCCCGCCAAACCCAAGCACGTCGCAATCGCGGCCAGCGCGCCGGGATATGTAGCAATCAGGTGGTAGAACTCATCGGAGATGCCCACTGACTGCGTCCAGGACTTCGGAATGGCCAGGCCCATGAGGTGACCGACAATGACGAAGACCATGCCCCAGTGAAACAGCGGGGATGACAAACGCAGCAATTTGGATTCGTAGATTTGGGTGGAGTGCGTGGTCCAACCGAACTGGTCGGTACGCCAGCGCCAAAAGATGCCGACGAAGAAGGCGACAATCGCCAGCCACGGGAACGCACCCCACAGGAAGTTTTCAAAGTATTCCATGATGATAATCCTTTAAAGATCGTCAGGTTGGACGGTCGGGAATGGAAGATCGGCAATACCCACAACCTCAGCGGGCGGGCCGGTACGGATAAGGTCGACATACTTTTGAGCGGTCTCTGCATCAACACTGGGCAAAGACCTACACACAGCAACAATGAGTGAGACATAAGGGGAGCCAGTCTGTTGCAGTGCGGCGCGAAGAACCTCCAGGCCGTCGCGGTAGCTGGCCACAAACTCCACGGCTTGTTCATGCGCGGAATCTTCAGACAGTCCAAGGGCTTCTAGCACCACGCAGAGGTGATCAGGCAGCTCATCATTTTCATCAAAATCAAAGCCCAAGTCCCGCAGCTGCTGGCCGAAAGCCAAGATGGCCATGCCACGCTGGCGAGTATCGCCGACCGCGTAATAGGTCAAAAACAATGAGCAACGGCGGCGCTGATCGAAAGTTTCCACGTAGTGCTCTTCCAGCTCCCGCCGGCTAGCAGCCTGCGCCCAGTCGAGGAATGCGGTGAAATCAGCAGCAATTTCTTCCGGGAGGCCATCTACCTGTGCATGTACTGCGGCAAGTTTGTCATGGAAAAGTTCATCTGGGTAGTGCAGCAACAGCGACACTGCCATGGCGACGGTGCGCCGCTGTTGCTCAGTAACTACAACGGGAGAAATGAGCTCCGCCGGGATGAGGCCAGTGTGGGTGCGTCGCGGATTAGCAGCGCCAACGCGCGCGCTTAAAGTCGCACGGCTGGTGCGTTCCACATCTTTTGCGCCGCCGGAAGCACCCATGCCGGCTGGGGTTCCGAAGCCAGCAAGCATGTCATGATCTGCTGGTGGTGCGGATGCAGGAGAGTTACTGCCGGGCCGGAGTTTGAGTTTGGAAAGAATATTCATGGTGGTGTCCTTTTCCTAGCTCTGGTTGCTTGCGTCGCGCTTCGGCGGGAACATGCCATCAGGACGGTCACCAGTCCAGGACAACAGTGAAACCTTGCCGGACTCACCACCGCCGTGACTGGAACAAGCTTCCGGAGCGCCCATACCGAGGTCCGCAAAAGCTTTGTCCATGGCACGGGTGGGGTCGGTGTCACCGAATGGATCCAAGTCAGCGATGCCGCGTGGAGTTTCCGGGGAGGCGGTTGGGATGACATAGCGGTCGTCATATTTTGCAATGGCGAGCAGACGGTACATCTCCTGAATCTGTTTGCCGGTCATGCCGACTGCTTCCGCGATTTCCTCTTGTGGCTCATTGCCCAGGTTGATATCGCGCATATAAGAACGCATTGCCACCAGGCGACGCAGCGACTTTTCTACCGGAACGGTATCGCCGGCGCTGAACAGTCCTGCCAGGTAATCCAGCGGGATGCGCATGTTAGATAGCGTGGAAAACAGCAGCTTGTGGTCCTCACCGTCATAGCCAGCGGCGGTGATTTCATCAACCACTGGGGACAGCGGCGGGACGTACCACACCATTGGCAAGGTGCGGTATTCCGGGTGCAGCGGCAGTGCGACTTCATACTTGAAAATCATGTCGTAGATAGGTGACTGCTGCGCCGCGTCAATCCACGAGTGCGGGATGCCTTCACGCTTGGCGCCTTCAATGACCTCTGGATCATTAGGATCCAACAAGATGGACTTCTGTGCTTCCAGCAAGTCCTTTTCATCTGGGGTGGATGCAGCCTCAGCCACGCGGTCGGCGTCGTAGAAGATAACTCCCAAGTAGCGCAGTCGACCCACACAGGTCTCAGAACACACGGTGGGCTGACCCACCTCAAGGCGTGGGTAGCACAGCGTGCATTTCTCAGCCTTGCCTGTTTTGTGGTTGAAGTAGACCTTCTTGTACGGGCAGCCCGAGACGCACATGCGCCAGCCGCGGCACTGATCCTGGTCCACCAGCACAATGCCGTCTTCCGCGCGCTTGTACATCGCACCGGAGGGGCACGAAGACACACACGTGGGGTTGATGCAGTGCTCACAAATACGCGGCAGATAGAACATGAAGGAGTCTTCAATCTGCTTTTTCACCGCGACATTCATCTTGTTGAGCACCGGGTCACTATCCATGGTGGCGGTGGAACCACCGAGGTTGTCATCCCAGTTCGACGACCATTCAATTTTGTTGATCTCACGGCCATCAATCTGCGAAACCGGCTTTGCCGTTGGCTGGGTTTTCTGTCCAGCCTTGGCACCCATCAGGTCTTCATACTGATAAGTCCAGGGCTCGTAGTAGTCATGGATGGTGGGAAGGTTCGGGTTGTGAAAAAGTGTGAGCAGCTTCTTAATGCGTCCGCCAGCTTTGGGCTTGAGCTTGCCGCTGTTGGTCAGCTTCCAGCCGCCTTGCCATTTTTCCTGGTCTTCCCAGGTGCGGGGATAGCCCACGCCGGGGCGGGTTTCAACGTTGTTGAACCAGATGTACTCAGTGCCTTCGCGGTTGGTCCATGCCTGCTTACACGTCACGGAGCAGGTGTGGCAGCCGATGCACTTATCCAGATTCATGATCATGGAGATTTGGGCCATTACCTTCATTAGTACTGCACCTCCTGGGAGCGGCGACGAACACGGGTGACTTCGTCGCGGTTGTTACCGGTTGGTCCGATGTAGTTGAAGTGATAGGTCAGCTGGCCATAGCCGCCAGCGATGTGGACGGGCTTGATGAGGATGCGCGTCAAAGAGTTGTGCGTGCCGCCGCGGCGGCCGGTGTGCTCATTGAGCGGGGTGCCCACGGTGCGCTCCTGGGCGTGGTTCATGATCATCGTGCCTTCAGGAATGCGGTGGGAGACAATAGCGCGGGCGCTAACTACACCATTGCGGTTGTAGACTTCGACCCATTCGTTATCGGCTACACCGATCTTTTCGGCGTCCTTATTCGACATCCAGATGACCTGGCCACCACGGGAGATAGACAGCACATGCAGGTTGTCAAAGTATTGTGAGTGGATTGACCACTTGTTGTGGGTAGTCAGATAGCGCAGAGAAATTTCTACTTCGCCATTTTTGTCAAAGGTTTCGCCCGGGTTGAATTCACCATGCAGGTGCAGGTGGTCTAGTGGCGGGCGGAAGACCGGCAGGGATTCGCCGTAGTCCATAAACCAGTCATGGTCGATGTAGTAGTGCATGCGGCCAGTTAAGGTGTGCCACGGTTTATCAAATTCCACGTTGATGGAAAAGGCCGTGTAGCGGCGGTTATTGCGCTTATCCGCGGTCCACTCAGGAGAAGTGATGACCTGCGTTGGGCGCTCTTTAATGGTGTCCCAGTTGATGCGCACGTCCTTATCGGAGGCAGCCAGCGGGGATAGGTCCTTGCCAGTGCGTGAAGACAGATAGTCAAAGCCGTTGGCCGCAACCTCACCGTTGGAAACACCAGACAGATGCAAGATGGCGTCAATGACCTTGGTGTCCTTGGTCAGGTCCACCAGATCACCCATCGAGGTTTCCGAGGTGCCACAGATAAGCTCGAGTTCTTTGACCTGCTTGCTGACATCAAACTTGGTGCCATGCACTGCGGTGCCAGCCTTGGCTGTCAGTGGGCCCAAGTGCGTCCATTTTTCGTAAATCTTGGTGTAGTCACGCTCCACCACGGCAAGCTTCGGCATGGTCACGCCAGGGATGTAACCCATCTTTTCCACATCCGGCACCACGCCATTGGGCATGCCCAACTCATCCGGGCTGTCATGGTGGCTAGGTTGGGTGACCACATCACGCTGGGTTCCCAACCAGCGCACAGACATCGCAGATAAGGATGCAGAGAGGTCGCGGAAGACTTCGAAGTCGGTGCGAGCTTCCCACGGCGGGTTGATAGCCGCGTTAAAGGAGTGCAGGTAGGGGTGCATGTCTGTCGATGACATATCGTGCTTCTCATACCAGGTTGCCGCCGGCAACACGATGTCTGAAACCAACGTTGTCGACGTATTGCGGAAGTCCGTGGTCAGCATCAAATCGAGCTTGCCCTTCGGTGCTTCATCACGCCAGGTGATGGTTTCTGGACGCTCATCCTCGGACAACTCTTCTGCCGTGGCATCCGAATCCACGCCCAAGAGATGCCGCAGGAAGAACTCCGTACCCTTCGCCGAAGAGCCCATGAGGTTGGTGCGCCAGTTGAGCAAAATACGTGGCCAGTTTTCCTCCGCCGAAGGATCATCATAAGCAAAGCCCAACTCGCCGGACTCTAGCTGCTGCGGAATGTAGTCCTTGACGTCTACGCCTGCGGCCGCGGCTTCATCGGCAAGCAAAAGCGAATTGCGGTTGAATTGCGGATACGCCGGCATCCAACCACGGCGCATGGACTCCGCCATGGTGTCTGAAACCATCTTGGAGCCAATGGAATTGCGCTGCGCCAGGGGCGAGCCCAAGTGGGAGGCATGCGTGTTGTCATAACGCCACTGCTCAGTACCGAAGTAGTAGAAGGCAGTGGTGACCATGTGGCGCGGTGGGCGCTGCCAGTCTGTGGCCATTGCCCACTGCTGCCAACCGTTCATCGGACGCAATTTTTCCTGGCCCACGTAGTGTGCCCAGCCACCGCCGTTGACACCCTGGGTGCCACACATCGAGGTCAACGCCAAGAAAGTGCGGTAGATAGTATCCGCATGGAAGTAGTGGTTCACGCCCGCACCCATGATGATCTGGGAACGGCCCTGGGAGTCCGCCGCATTCTGTGCGAACTCGCGGCCAATGCGAATAGCGGCGTTGGCCGGCACACCAGTCATGGTTTCCTGCCACGCCGGGGTACCTACCTCGGTGGCATCATGGAAGTCCTTTGGCCAGCTACCTGGAAGATTGAGTTCCTCACGGTTGACTCCGTAGTGCGCGAGCATGAGGTCAAAGACGGTGGTGTACTTGACGCCGTTGATTTCGCGATAAGGCACACCGCGGTGCACGACGCCCGCGCCGATAGGCTTGCCGGAGCCAACATCTGCTGGATTCGCATCCAAGTCGAAGCGGGGAAATAGTACCTCTGCGGTGCCGAAGCTGTCTGTCTCCGCCATGGACATCACCGGATCCACGCCCTCAAGGGAGAGATTCCAGCGGGAGGTGGACTCATCCCAGCGGTCTGCCACCGTGCCACCGGGGTCCACAATCTTGCCGTCGGTTTCCATCATCAAGGTGCGGTGCGTGGCATTCGCTGACTCGCGCAGCTCCGCGTACTCATCACCCTCCAGTTGGGAAGCGGTGAGGAACTTGCCCGGGGTATAAACCGGCGACTTTTCAGTGGAGTGCTCAGGGTTTTCTTCCAAGGCCACCAAGAAAGCAGAATCCGTGAACTTGCGCATGTAGTTGAGGAAATACGGTTCCTGGCGGTCCACGTGGAAGGTCTTCAAAATGACATGACCCATAGAAAATGCCAGTGCAGCGTCAGTACCGGGGTTAATACGCGCCCATTCATCGGCGTGTACGGTGTTATCCGCAAAGTCCGGGGAAACCACCACAACTTTGGTGCCGCGGTAGCGGGCCTCGACCATGAAGTGTGCATCCGGGGTACGGGTAACCGGGATATTGGAGCCCCACATCATGAGATAGGAAGAGTTGTACCAGTCACCTGATTCCGGGACGTCCGTTTGGTCACCAAAGGTCTGTGGCGACGCTGGTGGAAGGTCCGCGTACCAGTCATAGAAGGACAGCGCGACGCCGCCAATCATTTCCAAAAATCGGGTGCCGGCACCGTAGGACACCTGGGACATAGCTGGAATAACGGTGAAGCCATTGATGCGGTCCGGGCCGTACTCACGGATGGTGTAGACGTGCGCGGCGGCAGCCATTTCTATGGCTTCTTCATAATTAATACGAATCAACCCGCCCTTGCCGCGCTGGCTGATATAAGCATTGCGCTTTTCGGGGTCCTGTTGAATATCTCGCCACGCTAGGACTGGATCGCCGAGGCGTTCTTTGGCTTCGCGGTACATATCCACCAACACGCCGCGGGCATATGGGTAGCGGATGCGGGTTGGGGAATAGGTGTACCAGGAAAAGGATGCGCCACGTGGGCAGCCGCGGGGCTCATATTCTGGCATGTCATTGCCATTGGTGGGGTAGTCTACCGCCTGGGATTCCCAGGTGATGACGCCGTCTTTGACATACACCTTCCACGAACATGAACCTGTGCAGTTCACACCGTGGGTGGAGCGCACCATTTTGTCGAATGCCCAGCGGTTGCGGTAGAAGACATCTGCTTGGCGTCCGCCTTGCAGAAAGAGCTGCTGTCCGCCCGAGCCTGAGGTTCCTTTGCGCAGGTAGGAACCCATCTCGAACAAGGAGTTGGTGGCTTTAGGAGAAGATCCTGTGGTTGCCTTTGTCATGGGGGATAGTCCTTTGTTTGGGGATGAGAACAAGTGCAGGTTTAGCCCGGGTATGGCGCCTTGGGGCGGGCGTAGAAGATCCAGACCAGTGCAGTGCAGATGGCGAAGAAGACCACGCAGCCCCAGTAGAAGGTTTGGATTGGGATGAAAGAAAGCAAGACGCCGACGATGAAGGGGCCGAAAGCTGCGATGGCGGAAGTCCAGCCGATGACGCCGCCGGCCTGAGTCTTAGGCAAAATCATGGGCATCTGCTTGAAGGTCCCAGCGTTGCCGAGACCCGTGAAGAAGAACATGGCGAGCATCGCGCCGAGGAACCACCAGAATTGATCCGGGTCGGTGGGATTGAGAAAGAGCGCCGCCATGGCGGTGAAGACGGTCATGCCAATACCGCCGATGAAGGTCCAGATGGATCCACCGAATTTGTCACACAGTGGGCCCCAAGCCGCACGAACGGCTGCGCCAATGAGTGGGCCAAGGAAGGCATAGGCCGCACCCTTCGGCAGGTTCTCTGCTCCCACGGTGTCTACGAAAGAAGAGCCAGCGCCATATATTTGGTTGATGATAAGCGCGAACTGCGCCGCAAATCCTGCGAAAGCGCCGAAGGTCATCAAATAAACCAGCGTCATAATCCACGTATTTGGATTGGAGAAGATATCAATCTGCTGGCGGAAGTTGACCTTGACGGGGACGTCTTTGAGAATAAGCCACGCGATAATCGCGCACACGATGGTCCATGGCGCCATGAAGATGGCCGGGTTATGAACAAAGACTGCGGAGCCATCGGGCAGGCGCTGTGGGGCGACGAGGCCAACACCCATGAGGGTGAAACCCATTAGCCATGGGGCAACTAGCTGGATGAAAGAAATGCCGAAGTTGCCGATACCTGCTTGCAGGCCAAGTGCCGTGCCTTGTAGGCGCTTGGGGAAGAAGTACCCAGTTGAAGGCATGAATCCTGCGAAGACGCCACCACCGAAACCGGAAGCAAAGGAGATGGCGAGCAGCTCCCAATAAGGCGTGTTATCGGGGCGCTGCACGACTGAGAACCAGCCGAGCATGGGCAGCAGGAACAAGATTGCGGAGAAGGTCACCAGTTTGCGGGTGCCGACAATCGGCGGCAAGAACATGAAGACCAATCGGAACAATCCAGCGGATAGGCCAGCAATGGCGGTGAGCGCGTAAAGCTGGCTGTCACTTAAGTCGAATCCGATTTGATTAAGCAGTGGTGCGATAGCGGAGACCAAGTACCAGGCGCTGAAACCAACGGCCATTGTTGCCGTGGTGATGATCAAAGTGCGCCAGGCGATACCTTTGTCCCACTTGGCTGGATGCTCTGGATCCCAGCCGTGAAGAATTTTTCCGGAGGTATCTAGTTGCGTACCGGTGGTGTTGAGTTGAGACATGAATCCTCGCTCTAAAAGAAAGGTAAACGGTCGGGGTACCTGTTCATAAGATTAGCTTGCTAAGCTCATAATTAAATGGTTAAACACCAAAAAACCCGTTTAATTAAACAACACTAATATTGCGTAATTCACCTGCGGAAAGTGTCTCCGCAGCTAGTGATTGCGCGGTGTAAAAGCAGTACTTTCGTACTGTTAAGTGTTGGCTTGGTCACGTCGTTTCAGAACGAAGGAAAAGCACGAAAATGTCCCCCACAGCAACACCCCCGACGGCAGCTTTGATTGTGGTTTCAAACCGCATTGTGGATGGAAGCAAGCCGGACCATGCGGCAGACACCGTCGACGCATTATTGGCGGACGCTGGAATCTCCCTGATTCACCGCGAAGTCATCCGCGAAGAAGAATCCGCCATCGTCCACGCCCTCGACTCGCAGCTCCACACGCCCAACCGGACTGGCAGCGTCAGGAACGCCGGAACTAATAACGCCGACATCATTATCACCCTCGGCGGCACGGGGACGCGGCTCGGCAATGAGGTTCCCGAAGTAACCATGCAAAGAATTGCGGCACGTCTCCATGGCCTGGAAACCCAGGTGCTATTAAAAGGCCTGCAGTCTTCCCCCAAAGCCGGCCTGTGTCGTGGAGTCATTGGCGTCACGCAGTTTGGTCACCCCACCCAACTGATCATCAACTCCGCCGGCTCCCGCGGCGCAGTGCGTGACACCCTAGAGGTTGTTCTACCGCTCATCGGCGATATCTTTCGCGAGTGCTCATCAGAGAAACCAAGTGTCACCACTGCGGCGGCGCACTAAACAGCGCGGCGCAAAATAGTGAAGCGCGGCAATTAGCGCGGTGCGCTAATTAATACAGCTCCGACTCAACATCGGTAACAGCTTTGGGGTCCTCGGGCTTGCCGGCGCCGGGACCTTCAAGTTGGATGATGTTGTATTCGCCTTCAGCGAGATGTGAACGCATGTCTTTCTTGTCGAATTTGCCCACGGATGTTTTGTCCAGGGCTTGAACAAAGGTCCAGTACTCCGGCAGCATCCACTTTGGTAGCTCCTTGCGCAGACCTTCGCGTAGGCGCTCTGCCGTTTCGATGGTCGGGGCAACGCCCGGGCGCAAGACCGTGACGGCGAGTGGGCGCTCAACCCACTTTTTATCTGGATAACCAATGACGGCGGCTTCCACAACGTCGCCATCATTCATGATGAGATTCTCTAGCTGCACGGAATAGATCCACTCGCCGCCCGAGCGGATAACATCACGCGCGCGGTCGGAAACACTTAAGAAGCCGTCCTCATTGACATAGCCGACATCGCCGGTGCGCAACCAGCCATCGGCAGTAAATTTGTCTGCTGCCGTGTCTGTCGGCTTACCGCGGAATTCTGCCGCCGCACCATCTTCATGCCCGGACGGGGCATCATAGTATTCCTTGGTCACCATGTTGCCGCGCACTTGGATCTCACCCGCGTTGCGGTCCGTGGTAGCCACCACTTGCCCGTCATTGACTACCCGGTATTCCAGCGAGGCCGGGAAGCGTCCCTGGGAAATGCGGTAAGCCCAACGGGCATCACCGGAAGCACCCTGCGGTGGGCGTGCCACTGTGCCCACCGTGGAGACTTCCACCATGCCCCAGACATGAACAACATCCACGCCGTATTGCTCTTCCCACACCTTGATGAGCTGGCCCGGAACAGGGGAGCCGCCGGCGTAAATCTCAACCAAGGACATACGCTCTGGAGGATTGTTGAGGTAGTGCACCATCAACTGAATCCACAGCGTTGGCACACCGTGCGCCACGCGCGGGTGCGTAGTAGCGATGATCTTGGCCAACGTAGGTGCCGACACATTGGAGTCCGGCAGAATTAACGGTGTGCCGGTCATCCACGCGGCAAAAGGGACGCCCCAGGACAGCACGTGGTAAATCGGGATGCAGCACAAGAAAGACTCACCGTGGGTGATGGCCAGGCTGTCCGTAGTGCGCAGCATCATCGCTTCCAAATAAATAGAGCGGTGCGAATAGACCACGCCCTTCGGCGCACCAGTAGTACCAGTGGAATAACACAGCGCCGCGGCAGTGTGCTCATCCAAAACAGGCCAGTCATAGACCGAAGACTTGCCATCGAGCAATGCCTCATATGAGTAGACCTCAACGTTGCGGCCGAAATGCTGCGCGAACTGGCGTGGGTCCTGCATGCCGGTAAACACCACAGCGCGAACGGTTTCGGCGCCAGCTAGTACCTTGCCCAACTGCTCAGCCAGGCGTGGATCTGCAACCACAACTTCGACCTCAGCGTGATTGACAATGTGGCGGATCTGGTCATTCATCAGCTGCTTGTTCAACGGGGTAAACACCGCACCCTTGCAGGATGACGCGAACATGACCTCCAAATGCTCAGCACAATTCCACAACAGTGTTCCCACGCGCTCATCCCCAGTTACGCCGAGGTCTTCATGCAGCGCGTGCGCGAATGCGGCCGCACGGGCAGCAATCTCCGCGAACGTAGTTTCCTCGGCAGGGTTCTCACCTGCGGCTTCGCCAGAACCGCCGCCGTGCCACGTGGTGACTTTGGTGTTGCCGTGGACGGTCGAGCCGTAGGTCAAGATCCGTGAAACTGAAAGTGGGATGTCCATCATGGTCGAAAGCATGTGTCCCACTTTAGCGGTGCAGGTGGTGATAAGTTATACTATTGCCTGACTGGTTAAAAACTCACTTTTTAGTTGAGTGTAAAACCCATCTACCAGCGCAGTTAAAGCGTGGGAAGCAGTCACCTCACCTGATGGTTGGCCCCTGACTTTAAACGTCACTTTCTGGGTCCCCACATGGGGGAATAAAGAAACTTTCGCCGCAAGATAACTCATTCGGGCGAGAACATAAATAGCTTAAAGTACCGTAACGGCCTGCTTAAAAATGGCGCAGTTCAGCGAAGCTGTATACATACTGTCGCAGGCTACGAAAGGACATCCGTGAGCGATACGGACATCAATTCCGCAAAGGATTTGGCCTCCCTGAAGCTAACTGAGCTGCGCGCAATGGCAGCTAAGAAGGGATTGCGTGGAATTTCAGGGTTGCGCAAAGGCGACCTGATTACCGCAATTATCTCCGGCCAGGTGCCGGGTAAGGCAGCCGCTGCTGCAGAGGACAAGCCAGCTAAGGCCGCCCCTCGCGCATCAAAGGCAGCAAAGAAAGAAAGCACTGCTGAAGCAGCTAGTGCAGCGCCAGCAAACGTTGCAGAAGCTTCTGCAGATAACACCGGCGGTGATAACAATGCTGGTGAAAAGGACGACAAGGCAAAGCAAAGCACCCGTCGTCCACGCCGTGTAGTCCGCTCTAACAGTGCAGCACGTGCTGAGGATTCTTCCGCGGGGGAGAAGGACCAGGCTGCGGACACTGCCAACGCCGGTAACGCTGGTAACGCTGACAATAACCAGCAGTCGCAGGATGGCGACGGAAACGAAGATCATCGTTATGATTCTCGTTCCCAGGCACGCCGCGCGCGCCGCAACCGTGCCCGCCGCAACGAGCAGCAGAATCAGGATGATTCTTCGAATGCTGCGGATAACCAGGGTTCTTCGGACAACAATGACTCCGGAAACCAGCAGGACTCCGGCAATGATCGCAACAACGATGGCGATCAGGGCGATAACTCCAACGACGGCGACAACCGCAATAACCGTCAGCGCGGTGGCCGCAACAATAACCGCCGTAATGACCGTAACGACCGCAATGATCGCAATGACTACCGCGACAACCGCGGTAATGGTCGCAACGACAACCGCAACGATAACCGCGGTGGCGATGACAATGACGGTGACAACCGTGGCGGTCGAAACAACGATAATCGCGGTGGCCGTAACAACAACGGCAACAATGGTCATAACGGCAATAACAGCAATAACGGTGATGATGACAACGCACGTCGCGGTCGTCGCAACCGTCGTAACCGCCGCAACCGCGGTGGCAATGAAGGCCAGGGCGGACATGGCAACAATGACATGCAGATTCGCGAAGGCGATGAGCTGCAGGCAGTCGGCGGCATCCTCGAGGTTGTAGACAACAACGTGGCGTTCCTGCGCACCACTGGTTACCGCGCGATGAGCAGTGACGTGTTTGTGAACAACAACCTGGTTCGTCGTCTGGGCTTGCGTTCCGGTGATGCTGTGACAGGTCAGGTCAAGGTTGGCGGCGCAACGCACTCACACGGCAACGGCCGTAACCGCCGCAAGTACAACCAGTTGGTACGCGTGGACACCATCAATGGTTTGGATCCAGAGCAAACCAAGAACCGTCCGGATTTCTCCAAGCTGACCCCGCTGTACCCAAACCAGCGTCTGCGTTTGGAGACCACTCCGAATGTCCTGACCACTCGCGTCATTGACCTGATCATGCCTATTGGTAAGGGTCAGCGTGCGCTGATTGTGTCCCCACCAAAGGCCGGCAAGACCACCATCTTGCAAAACATTGCGAACGCTATCGCAACCAACAACCCAGAGTGCTACCTCATGGTTGTGCTGGTTGATGAGCGTCCGGAAGAAGTTACTGACATGCAGCGCTCAGTCAAGGGTGAGGTTATTTCCTCCACCTTCGACCGTCCGCCATCAGAGCACACCGCGGTGGCTGAGTTGGCCATCGAGCGTGCAAAGCGTCTGGTGGAGCAGGGCAAGGACGTTGTGGTTCTGCTGGACTCCATCACGCGTCTGGGCCGTGCGTACAACAACTCCTCACCAGCATCGGGCCGTATCCTGTCCGGTGGTGTGGACTCCAACGCACTGTACCCACCGAAGCGTTTCTTGGGTGCAGCCCGCAACATTGAAAACGGTGGTTCTTTGACCATCATCGCAACCGCGATGGTGGAGACCGGTTCCACTGGTGACACGGTCATCTTCGAGGAGTTCAAGGGCACCGGCAACGCTGAACTGAAGCTGGATCGTTCTATCTCTGAGCGCCGCGTATTCCCAGCTGTAGACGTTAATCCTTCGGGCACCCGTAAGGATGAGCTGCTGCTGGTCCCAGAGGAAGCGCGCATCATGACCAAGCTGCGCCGCATCCTGTCCGGTTTGGATTCCCACCAGGCTATTGACTTGCTGATTAAGCAACTGAAGAAGACCAAGTCCAATGGTGAATTCCTCATGGGCGTTGCTACTTCAGCTCCTATGGCGGCAAGTCTTAATGAGGAGGAATACTCCTGATGGCAAACCAAGTATCACTAGTTGATGACATTGTTTCGGAGTACCAGGGCATTGAGATGCAGATGGCTGACCCGGAGGTCGCCTCTGATCAAAACCAGTTCCGCAAGCTGTCAAAGCGTTATGCAGAATTGCGTCCCATCATCGTGGTTCACAATGATCTTTCTCAGGCTAAGGAAGACCTTGCTGATGCCAAGGAAATGGCTTATGAGGACCATGAGTTCCAGGATGAGGCGCAGCGCCTAGAAGGCGTTGTGTTTGAGCTGGAAGAGAAGCTGGCTGACTTGCTGGCGCCGCGTGATGAGCATGACTCTGAAGACATCATCATGGAAATCAAGGCTGGTGCCGGCGGTGAGGAAGCAGCATTGTTCGCTGCTGACTTGGCGCGCATGTATGAGCGTTATGCCGATAAGGCTGGCTTTAGCTGGGAAGTTCTGGGTCTCAACGAGTCTGACCTGGGTGGCGTGAAGGACATGACCATCACGTTCAAGTCCAAGACCCCATCCCGTGACGGCGCCTGGTCCGTCTTCAAGTTTGAGGGCGGCGTGCACCGCGTGCAGCGCGTGCCTGTGACTGAGTCCCAGGGACGTATTCAGACTTCCGCAGCTGGCGTGCTGGTTTACCCAGAGCCAGATGAGGTTGAGGCAGTTACTATCGATGAAAAAGATATCCGCGTCGATGTGTACCGCTCATCCGGTAAGGGTGGTCAGGGCGTTAACACCACTGACTCCGCGGTGCGTTTGACCCACTTACCAACTGGTTTGGTTGTGACCTGTCAGCGTGAGCGTTCCCAGATTCAGAACAAGGCGCGTGCAATGCAGGTTCTACAGGCACGCCTTGAGCAGATGGAACGTGAGGCTCGTGATGCTGAGGCGGGCGAGCAGCGTGCCTCCCAGGTTCGCACCATGGACCGCTCTGAGCGCATTCGTACCTACAACTGGCCGGAAAACCGCATCACGGATCACCGCATTGGTTACAAGGCCAATAACCTTGATTCCGTGCTGGATGGCGATATGAATGCCATGATTGAAGCTTTGCAGGCGCAGGAGCGCGCAGAGCGTATGGAATCAGAAAGCTAACGCGTAGATGAGCCACAAGGCTACTTTTGATGAGGCGCTTCGCATTGCCGCGGGGCGCCTTCGCGCTGTCGGGGTGGATTCCGCTGAGTGGGATGCACGCATGCTACTTGCGCATGTCCTCAACGTCGGCCACATGGATATTCCGTTGAGCCAAGAGGCAACGCATGCCGAGCAGTTCGATGCACTCATTGATCGCCGCGCGCAGCGTGAGCCGTTGCAGCACATCATCGGCACAGCGCCATTTGGCCCTTTGGATCTAGAAGTTGGCCCGGGCGTGTTTATCCCGCGCCCCGAAACTGAGACTTTGGCAGATTGGGCAGTCAATTACCTTAATCAGCATTTTCCACGCGCAAAGTTTGCGGGCGCAGGCGAATCGCTTGCGCCCGTCGTGGTCGATTTGTGCACGGGCTCAGGGGCATTGGCAGCCTATATCGCGCATTACCGTCCGGATGTTCAGGTGTGTGCAGTAGAGCTTTCCGATGCCTCCCTGCCGTTTACACAGCGCAACCTCGCCGGGACTTCCGTAGAGATCATCCAAGCCGATGTCACCAGCGTGGAGTTGCTCAACAAACTCGAAGCCGTTGTGGGCAAGGTTGACTTGGTTGTCACTAATCCGCCATACGTCCCGGAGGATCCGAACTTGGCACCAGAGGTTTATCACGACCCGCATGATGCAGTCTTTTCCGGTGCCGAGGGTATGGACACCATAAACGCGATGCTGCCCAACATTCTGAAATTGCTAAAGCCCGGCGGGGCAGTGGGCATTGAACACGATGACACAACCTCGGATCTTGTACAGCATGCAGCGAACCAAGCTGGTCTGGTCAACGTCTCACCCTTGAAGGACTTGGGTGGAACTGCCCGCTTCGTCTTGGCCACGGCGCCAAGCTGACGTCCACGGGGAATTGAAACCGGCGAGGGCAGACAAGGGTAGTACTATGAAAAACCTAAATATGCCCTTCGCTATCAACACACAAAGTCATACCATCTAGTGGGGAGAAGTACATGCAGGGAAAAATATACGATTGCTCGGATGAGCAGCAACGTGCCGAAGGCATTGAGCTGGCCGCCAAGGCTGCAAAGTCAGGCAGGCTGATCGTTACCCCAACTGACACCGTTTACGGTATCGGCTGTGACGCTTTTGATAATGACGCAGTAGCAAGCCTTCTGGCTGCCAAGCACCGCGGCCCAGACATGCCAGTGCCAGTGCTTATCGGTTCTTGGGATACGGCAAAGGGCTTGGTACAGACTTTCACCGATCGGATGAAGCTTTTGACTGAAGCTTTTTGGCCAGGTGGGCTTTCCATCGTCGTGCCACAGGCGCCATCATTGCCATGGAACCTCGGTGATACCCGCGGCACGGTGATGTTGCGTATGCCTTTGCACCCGATTGCAATTGAACTTCTTCGAGAGGTTGGCCCAATGGCAGTATCCTCGGCCAACATTTCGGGGCATGCTCCAGCCACCACGGCGATTGCCGCGAAACAGCAGTTGGGAAAGACGGTCTCCGTCTACTTGGACGGCGGTGAAGCACCCATTGGGGAGCCTTCAACCATCATTGACCTGTCCGGCCCTTGGCCTTATCTGTTGCGGGAGGGCGCACTGTCCGCTGAACGCATTGGTGAAGTACTCGGTATGGATGCGCAGCGTCTGCGTACCCGTCCGGGTCAGCCAACCCCAGCGCCACAGGTAGCACAGAACAATCAGCATGTTCAGCAGCCATCCCAGCCTCCGCAATCACAGCGTCCGGATGGAATGCAGCCTGGAGTTCAGTAATACATGATTGGCTCCGGCGTACCCCTGCGAGAACTGGGACTGGTAATCCTTGTCGCAACAGCGCTTACATATCTTGCTACCGGCTTCGTGCGTTCCTTCTTGGTCCGTACAGGCCGGGTAGCGGAGATTCGACTGCGTGATAGTCACTCCCAACCCACCCCGCAGTTGGGTGGCGTCGCTATGTTCACTGGCTTCATCGCGGCTATCTTCCTTGCGCAGCAGCTACCGGCGCTCACGCGCGGGTTCATGCCCATGACCCCGGAAATTTCCGCTGTCGTGTGGGCCGCGCTCGCCATAGTCATCGTTGGCGTGATCGATGACCTTTACGAGCTTAGCGCCCTGGTTAAGCTTGCCGGCCAATTCGTTGCCGCAGCATTGTTGAGCATCTTGGGTCTGTCGTGGACGCTGTTGTTCATCCCCTTCGGCGGCGGAACCACAGTCTTATTGGACCAATTCCAGTCCTCACTCTTGACTACCTTCGTTGCGGTATTGCTCATCAATGCCATTAACTTTGTCGATGGCCTAGATGGCCTCGCAGCGGGGCTGGGACTAATCGCAGGCAGCGCAATTCTAATCTTCTCGCTCACGGTGCTCTATGACCAAGGTGGTGCAGTTTCCGCATACCCTCCGGCAATCATTTCCGCCGCACTAGTTGGCATGTGTTTAGGGTTCTTGCCCCATAACTTTGAGCCCTCGCGAATATTCATGGGGGACTCAGGCGCCATGCTTATCGGTTTGCTGCTCGCGGCCGCATCCACCTCGGCGTCCGGCAAGATTACCCAGTCCCTGTACGGCACTGCTGACATGGTCGCGTTGGTTAGCCCTTTCATCGTGGTCTGCGCTGCCGTGTTCGTCCCCGTGCTGGACTTGGTGTGGGCAGTCATCCGCAGGCTTTCTCAAGGAAAGTCACCATTCGCAGCGGATAAGGCGCATATTCACCACCGCCTGTTGTCACTCGGGCACACCCACCGCCGCACCGTCCTCGTGCTGTACCTGTGGGTATCGGCGGTAGCGTTCGGTGCGGTGAGCTATTCAATCGTGCCGCCGGTTGCTGCGACTATTGCGACAGTCATAGCACTGCTCGTTGCCTTTGGTGTCACGCTCATTCCGCTGCGCCAAGGAAAACTTGGGGCGAAAAAGAAAGCAACGCGGGTTGTTCACGAAACAACCCCTGTGGAAGACTCTCGAGGAACTGGGGCTGACCTTTAGCTCAGCTGTGGCCAATCCAATAGCTTGCCAGGGCTTAGTAGTTAAGTGATTCCAGCGTGCTGTAGTAGAGTGTGCCAGCGTGAGCGAATCTTTAAATGAGAACAACGGCAGCACCAGTAGCTTCGATGACCCGCGCGTGCCGCTGCAGCGAGCACTGCGCTTTGGCTCTATTGCGCTAGCCATCATCACCGTGGCTTCCCTCGCAATTTGGGGCGGATTGCGTGAGCTTCCAGGCATCTGGGGTGTCGTCATCGGAGCGGCCATCGGCGGTGGTTTCGTTCTCATTACCGCGGCTTCGGTCTTGGTGACTTCAAAGTCCACCCCATCAACCACCATGGCGGTTGTGCTCGGAGGATGGCTACTCAAGGTTGTGCTCTTGATTGTGGTCCTGATGGTGATTCGAGGAATGGACTTCTACGACACCATGGCGCTATTTGTCACCGTTGTTCTTGCGATGGTTGCGGTGCTCGGTACCGAGGTTTGGGGCATCATTACAGCCCGCGTGACTTACGTGTCCTAACGTCGAATTCCGGCCACGGATGGCGCGCCAATGGGTTGGTGCGCGTGCCGCAAATAGGGGAGCGAACCACAGATTGTGGTTCGCTCCTTGTGTCTGTTTTCTGCTTGTTCATGGCCTGGATAGGGGTCGAGGTCAAGGTGACATTAAACCGGGCATGTTAGGGGTTATCCGTGGGTGTAGGTGAGCGGGCAAATCGGATAGTTGAAAGTTCTGCAACGGTCAATTGCGCGCCCTTAGTGTGACCTAGGGCAACAATTTGGACAACGGTGACGTACCCCCGCATTGTGCCGTTTACGTGCATATTAAGGTCCGCAGGGGGAGTCCCCGAGGCTGTCGCGAAAAGGGGTGAAGGGCGGGGGTAATAAACCGCAGAACCGTAAGTCGTGAAATAACTGTGATGAACCTTACTAACGCCTGAAAACCGCATCTGGGCAGGGTAAACAACCCCAAATGTGGGATTTCAAAGAAGTGTTGCATCGAATGGTTTAGATTCGCCGCAACTTGGATCGGAATAAGGCGTCTTGAGCTGATATTATTTCCTGCGGGTTACCGCGGAAGCGGCATTAGTTAAATTCGTGTCCTGCGAAAGAATTATGCCGTATCCCATTTACGGTGAATCCCTGTTACAACTTCGCTGATGTGCGACGGAGTCCGTTGTTGTAATAGAGAGTTTGAGACGTCCATCGCACCGTACGACTCCGACATTCGTACGGCCCGAACACGGGAGAGAACGCTGAGCGTTACAACATTGGCCATGAAGGGTAGCTTCCACGCGCCTGAACTGGATCCTGAATTTTTCCCGGGGCAATATTACGGCGACATCCTGTTTGACGATGTGTTGGGCGGATGGTTCGCACTTGATCGCATCATGTTGGTACGTCTGTTGATGACGGCCATCCTGGTGCTTTTATTTATTGCAGCATTTAGGAACCCAAAGCTGGTTCCTAAGGGACTACAGAACGTCGCAGAATACGCGCTAGATTTCGTCCGCATTCATATCGCTGAAGACATCCTGGGCAAGAAGGAGGGTCGACGCTTCCTACCGTTGCTGGCGACTATCTTCTTCGGTGCTCTTTTCTGGAACGTCTCCACGATTATTCCGGCTCTGAATATCTCCGCAAATGCTCGTATTGGTATGCCAATCGTGATGGCAGCTGCAGCGTACATCGCAATGATTTACGCGGGCTCCAAGCGCTACGGCTTCGGTAAGTTTGTCAAGTCTTCGGTGGTTATTCCTAACCTTCCGCCGGCTTTGCACATCCTTGTTGTACCAATTGAGATTTTCTCGACATTCATTCTGCGTCCCGTCACTCTGGCAATTCGTCTTATGGCGAACTTCCTTGCCGGCCACATCATCTTGGTTCTTCTGTACTCTGCCACGAACTTCTTCTTCTGGCAGCTCAACGGCTGGTCCTTGATGTCCGGCGTGACCTTGCTCGCAGCGGTTCTGTTTACGGTCTACGAGATCATCATCATCTTCCTGCAGGCATACATCTTTGCTCTGCTGACGGCGGTGTACATCGAGTTGTCACTTCACGCAGACTCGCACTAAAGGCGCGAACAACACGGCCTTGTAATAAACCCCAACTTCAAACCAACACCGACTTCGCCAGAAAGAAAGATTGGCGGAGAATTTTCGAAAGGGAACGACTTTCATGAACGACATCATCTTGGCTCAGGCTACCGAGACCTCCTTCGATGGCTTGCAGTCCATCGGCTACGGTATCGCTACCATCGGCCCAGGCTTGGGCATTGGTATCCTCGTCGGCAAGACCGTAGAGGGCATGGCACGTCAGCCTGAGATGGCTGGCCAGCTGCGTACCACCATGTTCCTTGGTATCGCCTTCGTTGAGGCACTTGCACTTATCGGCCTGGTTGCAGGCTTCCTGTTCTAAAAAGCGCGCGTTTAAAACCAAACCACCGTTTTTAAGACTGGAGACTTATGAACAACGTCTTTTATTATCTTGCAGCGGAAGGAGAGACCCTTCCGATGGAAGGTGGTAACTCTATTCTGCTTCCCAAGACTTATGACATCGTCTGGTCTCTGATCCCGTTCGTAATCATTCTGATTGTCTTCGCAATGTTCGTCATTCCGAAGTTCCAGGAACTATTGCAAGAACGTGAAGACCGGATTGAGGGCGGCATCAAGCGCGCTGAAGCCCAGCAGGCAGAAGCAAAAGCCGCTCTTGAGAAGTACAACGCACAGCTAGCTGATGCTCGCGCAGAAGCAGCTGAAATCCGTGAGCAGGCGCGTGAGCGCGGCAAGCAGATTGAAGCAGAGGCTAAGACCCAGGCAGAGGAAGAAGCACGCCGTATCGTCGCAGGTGGCGAAAAGCAGCTTGAAGCTTCCCGCGCACAGGTTGTTGCCGAACTGCGTTCCGATATCGGACAGAACTCCATCAACCTGGCTGAGAAGCTGCTCGGCGGTGAACTCTCTGAGTCCACCAAGCAGTCTTCCACCATTGATAATTTCCTGTCTGAGCTCGACTCTGTGGCATCGGCCGGAAAGTAGGCAACTATGAAGGCAGCTAGCCGCGAATCGCTCGCATCTGCTCTTGAGTCGCTAGATTCCAATCTGGCTTCTCAGGCTGGTGTTGCAGTGTCCACCATGACCGGCATGGAACTGTTCGAGGTTGCTCAGGTATTGGGCGATGACCGCGAACTCCGTGGGGTGCTGATTGATGAATCCGCCTCAACCGAATCCCGCAAGCAGCTCGTTAAAGATCTCTTCGGCGCTAAGGTTTCTCCTGCAACTGAGCAGGTTCTGGAACAGGTAGCGTCCTCGAAGTGGTCGAGTGCTCGTGAGATGGTTTCCGGACTGGTTGCACTTTCTCGTCGCGCATTGCTGCGCGGTGCTGAGAGTGAAGGTCAGCTTGGTCAGGTTGAAGATGAACTCTTCCGCCTGTCCCGCGTCCTGGACCGCGAAGGCGAACTAACCCAGCTGCTTTCTGACCGAGCTGCAGAACCTGCGCGCAAGCGCAAGTTGCTGGCAGATGTGCTCTACGGAAAGGTCACCAAGTTCACCGAGGCGCTCGCGCTGCAGGTGATTGACCGCCCAGAGCGCAACCCAATTGATGACGTTGCGGCGTTGGCATCCGAAGCAGCTTCGCTGCAGGGACGCACCGTTGCGCACGTTGTTAGTGCGGGTGAACTCAATGAAGGCCAGCAGGCAGTTCTCGCCGAGAAGCTGGGCAAGATTTATGGTCGTGCGATGTCTATCCACTCTGAGGTTGACACCAGCCTCCTCGGTGGTATGACAATCCGCGTCGGTGATGAAGTTATTGACGGTTCTACCGCAGGCAAGATTGCTCGCCTGCGCACCGCAATGAAGTAATCGCAGACAACGACAGAATTGATTTAAGTAAGTGCTGGACGAATCTACCGAGAGTAGGAAGAACATGGCGGAGCTGACGATCTCCTCCGATGAGATCCGTAGCGCGATAGCGAACTACACCTCGAGCTACTCCGCGGAGGCCTCCCGTGAGGAGGTCGGCGTGGTCATTTCGGCAGCTGACGGTATTGCCCAGGTTTCGGGCCTCCCGTCGGTCATGGCGAATGAGCTGCTTGAGTTCCCCGGCGGCGTCATCGGCGTCGCACAGAACCTTGACACCGACACCGTGGGTGTCGTCGTCCTGGGCAACTTCGAGACCCTCACCGAGGGTGACGAGGTTCGACGGACCGGTGAGGTCCTTTCGATCCCCGTCGGCGAGGAGTTCCTGGGCCGAGTAATCAACCCCCTGGCACAGCCCATCGACGGCCTGGGCGCCATCGCAGCAGAAGAGAACCGCGTTCTCGAGCTGCAGGCCCCCTCCGTGCTGCAGCGTCAGCCCGTCGAGGAGCCGCTGGCCACCGGTATCAAGGCCATCGACGCAATGACCCCGATCGGTCGTGGTCAGCGCCAGCTGATCATTGGCGACCGTAAGACCGGTAAGACCGCGGTCTGCATCGACACCATCCTCAACCAGAAGGCGAACTGGGAGTCCGGCGACAAGACCAAGCAGGTCCGCTGTGTCTACGTCGCCATCGGCCAGAAGGGTTCCACCATCGCAGCGGTCCGCAAGACCCTCGAGGAGCATGGTGCCCTGGACTACACGACCATCGTGGCAGCCCCGGCCTCCGACTCCGCTGGCTTCAAGTGGCTGGCTCCGTTCACCGGTGCCGCCCTGGCTCAGCACTGGATGTACCAGGGCGCCCACGTCCTGGTCATCTACGATGATCTGACCAAGCAGGCCGAGGCCTACCGTGCGATCTCCCTGCTGCTGCGCCGCCCGCCGGGCCGCGAGGCATACCCGGGTGACGTGTTCTACCTGCACTCCCGTCTGCTGGAGCGCGCCGCCAAGCTGTCCGATGACATGGGTGCCGGTTCCATCACCGCCCTGCCGATCATCGAGACCAAGGCGAACGACGTGTCGGCCTTCATCCCGACCAACGTCATCTCCATCACCGACGGCCAGGTCTTCCTGGAGTCCGACCTGTTCAACCAGGGCGTCCGTCCGGCAATTAACGTCGGTGTCTCCGTCTCCCGTGTCGGTGGCGCTGCTCAGACCAAGGGTATGAAGAAGGTTGCAGGTAACCTGCGTCTTGACCTCGCTTCTTACCGTGACCTCCAGGGCTTCGCAGCTTTCGCTTCTGACTTGGACCCAGTGTCCAAGGCACAGCTTGAGCGCGGCGAGCGTCTGGTTGAGCTGCTTAAGCAGTCCGAGTCTTCTCCTCAGCCAGTCGAGTACCAGATGGTTTCCATCTTCTTGGCTGACTCTGGCGTATTCGACGTCGTTCCCGTTGAAGATGTTCGTCGCTTCGAGGTTGATCTGCAGGAGTACCTCCAGCAGAACACCCCTCAGGTCTACGAGCAGATCGCTGGCGGCAAGGCATTCACCGACGAGTCCAAGGACGCGTTGCTGGCTGCTGCCGAGGACTTCACTCCTACCTTCCGCACCACCGAAGGACACAACTTGGGCACTGAAGCTCCAGTTGATCCTTTGGAGGAGAAGGAAGTTAAGAAGACCGAGGTCACTGTCTCCCGTAAGACGGCTAAGTAAAGACTTCACGGTCTCTACTATCACCGTCTGAATAGAAATATAGAAGGGAGGAGCGAAACAACATGGCAAATCTTCGCGAACTACGCGACCGAATCCGGTCCGTGAACTCGACTAAGAAGATCACCAAGGCGCAGGAGCTTATTGCGACTTCACGCATTACCAAGGCACAAGCCAAGGTAGAGGCGTCGCAGCCGTATGCAAATGAGATGACGAACATGATGAATCGTCTCGCATCTGCTAGCTCGTTGGATCACCCAATGCTGCGCCACCGTGAAAACGGTAAGGTCGCGGCCGTACTCGTGGTCACTTCAGACCGCGGTATGTGTGGCGGTTACAACAACAACGTCTTCAAGAAGGCTGCTGAACTCGAGGGTCTACTTCGTGGTCAAGGCTTCGACGTTGTTCGCTACGTAACTGGTGGTAAGGGCGTTGGCTACTACAGCTTCCGTGAAAAGGAAGTTGTTGGCAGCTGGACTGGGTTCTCTCAGGATCCAAACTGGGAAGCTACCCACGACGTTCGTCACCACTTGATCGACGGCTTTGTTGCCGGCTCCGAAGGCACCACTGCAGCCCGTGAGGGCTTGCACGCGGAAGGCGAAGGCCAGCCTGTACGTGGTTTCGACCAGGTACACGTTGTCTTCACCGAGTTTGAATCCATGCTGGTTCAGACCCCACGTGCGCACCAGTTGCTGCCGATTGAACCGGTAATCAAGGAAGAGGAACTTCACCTGGGCGACTCCGCGCTGGAAGACACTCCTGAAGAACAGGATCTGTCTGCCGACTACGAGTTTGAACCGGATGCAGATACCTTGCTCGAGGCTCTTTTGCCTCAGTACGTATCACGTATTCTTTTCTCCATGTTCTTGGAGGCTTCGGCTTCCGAGTCCGCAGCTCGTCGAACTGCAATGAAAGCTGCTACTGATAACGCAACCGAGTTGGTTAGGGACTTGTCCCGTGTGGCCAACCAGGCTCGTCAGGCGCAGATTACCCAGGAAATCACAGAAATCGTCGGTGGCGCTGGCGCGCTCGCCGAAAGCGCAGAAAGTGACTAGATTATGACTTCAGCTCTGCAAGAGCAGAACACACAGTCGTCGGCAGTAGCCGGCCGTGTGGTGCGTGTCATCGGTCCGGTCGTCGACGTGGAGTTCCCGCGTGGCGGACTACCGGCACTGTACAACGCACTGACCGTCGAGATTAATCTCGAGGCTGTAGCACGCACCATTACCCTCGAGGTTGCTCAGCACCTCGGCGACAACCTCGTTCGTGCCGTATCCATGGCACCTACCGATGGCCTTGTTCGTGGTGCGACTGTAAACGATACTCAGAAGCCAATTTCCGTCCCAGTTGGCGATGTTGTTAAGGGCCACGTCTTTAACGCATTGGGCGACTGCTTGGATGAGCCAGGCCTCGGCCGCGATGGCGAGCAGTGGGGAATCCACCGCGAACCACCAGCATTCGACCAGCTCGAAGGCAAGACTGAGATCCTCGAAACCGGCATCAAGGTTATTGACCTGCTGACCCCTTACGTTAAGGGCGGCAAGATTGGCCTGTTCGGCGGCGCAGGTGTGGGTAAGACTGTTCTTATCCAGGAGATGATTACTCGTATCGCACGCGAGTTCTCCGGTACCTCCGTCTTCGCAGGTGTTGGCGAGCGTACCCGTGAGGGCACCGACCTGTTCCTGGAAATGGAAGAAATGGGCGTACTGCAGGACACCGCCCTCGTGTTCGGCCAGATGGACGAACCACCAGGAGTTCGTATGCGCGTGGCTCTGTCCGGCCTGACCATGGCGGAGTACTTCCGCGATGTTCAGAACCAGGACGTGCTGCTGTTCATCGA
>JAUNRU010000017.1:23887-35593 GCA_030535535.1 Corynebacterium casei | reverse complement strand
ATACTCAAACCGCAATACCGCACCGTCATTGCCATCGGCCTGGATCAATCCGCGCAGATTATCCGCGGCGAAGGCAACGAATCGATCATCGGCGCCTCCGACGGCACCACCATGACTGGTGCAGAGATCGTCAACGCGGCGATTTCTGGTGCCCTCGGTGACAAGATTTACGCCGTCCTGTTCCACCCAACCGCAGGTCCAGTGAACTTGTATGAAGCTCGGTTCGCATCCTTTAAGCAGCGGACTTTGTCCAGGGCAGAGAATCTGGTGTGCCCGTGGCCGGACTGCAAAGTACCAGCAGACCGCTGCCAAGTACACCACCTGGATGCACATAAGAACGGCGGGCAGACGAACCCGTCGAATCTCAGCACGCTGTGTGCCTATCACAACGGCGTCAACGACGACGGTGATGTTCAGGGCAAAAACTTCACCAAACCCAAACGAGGGCGGATGATAAGACACCGCGGACAGGTCAAGCTCTTGACCCCAGGCGGAAGACTCGTGGGCAACACGCATGACTTGAGCACGATGGGAGCGATGGACTTAATTAAGTAATTGAGTTACTAATCGGCAGGCCAGGCGAATTTAACTTCACGCTTGTCGGGGTCGGCGCTGATCAGCGACACGTGTGCGGAGGAGCCCTGTGGTGGGGCGCCAACGGTATCGGCAAGAACCGGTGGATCAGCGACGAAGACAGATGCCTTGTTTTTCTCTGGATCAGAGGAGAGGACAACGGCTTCAAAGTTATGCCCAATCCACGGTTGGAGCACGCGTGCCTCCAACCAATTGAGCACGGCTTTATCCACCTGCGATGCCAGCTGCGAGGTCCGGCGCATGGTGGAGATGACCTCTTCGGCGTTGTCGGTAACCCATGCCGGAATTTCTTCCCCGGCGCACAAAGCCAGGCAGACTTCGGAAGCAAAGCGGTCGACTAGTCGGCGCAGCGGTGCCGTCACATGCGCATAGTAGCCGCCGATTCCGGCGTGGATTTCGTCTTCGCCATCGCCGAGCCACACATAATCCGCGCCGCGCAAAAGTCGCTGCGCCAAACGCATCGCGGCCATGCCGCGTGGCTCATCGGCGTTGATGGACAACAAGAATTCCGAGATGGAGTCCTCCCCTACCTCATAACCCAGTGCCGCGATACCTTCGAGGAATTCGCGCTCGGATTCTTCAGTCGCGGCAGGCAGGGTGCGCAAGAAACCAACCCCGTGCTTAGCCATCAGCTGCCCGGCACACATGCCGGTTAGCAACGAAACCTCCGAGTTGTAGTCCATGATTTCATGGCGTGGCTCAATGACCAGCTCAAACTGTCCGTCCTCATTTTCCACCACGCGCTGGGATGGCAAGCGCAAAGAAATTGCGTGCCGGCGCAGCGAGGACGCCTGGCGCAGCTTGCCGACCTCAGGCAGCAATGCGATAGACGAGTGCAGCTCACCATTGACCAGGTCCGCGTGCGCGCCATCGTAATCTAAACGCGCACGCGAGCGCACCAGCGCGCGCTCCACCTGAAAGTCTTCGACCTCCCCGGACGCATCCAGGTTGAAGATCCATAAGACGGCGGGCCGATCGACATCGGGAAGCAATGATGCTTCACCCTCCGACAACTCTTGCGGGTGAAGGCGTGCTGGTTCATCGGGAAGATAAATAGTCTGCCCGCGCTCCAAAGATTCACGCTCAATCGGCCCGCCTGGCTCCACAAATGCTGCGACATCCGCGATGGCGTAATACACCACGTAGCCGGCGCCACCTGAGGGTTTATCAATAAACACCGCCTGGTCCAGGTCCATAGACCCTTCCGGATCAATGGTCACCAGCGGAATATCACGCATATCCTTACGGGCATCCGCGAACCGATCGCGTGCCCGCGCAGCAGCGTGGGTGACCGCCGCATCGAAGGCAGTGGGTACCTTGAACTCTTTTGCAATCGAGCTCAAGTCCAGGTGCGCAGCATATAACTTCATGCCGCCCCATTGTTCCACAGTTAAAGCGCTGCCACCGGTTAAAAGTTAATACGAATGAGTCAGCCTATAAGCCGGATTCTGTACCACGCGCAAAACCGCGCGGCGGTGAACATCCATCTGGACGTGCCGTTGCCAACACGCCTCAAGCAGCTACCTTCAGGTTCGAGCGAGCAGCTCTCAAACACCTGATCAAGCCCGCCATTAACGGGCCATGATGCCTTGCTCCCAGTGGGGTTTACCCAGCCGCCCTAATCACTTAGGACGCTGGTGCGCTCTTACCGCACCGTTTCACCCTTACCGCGCCAAAGACGCGGCGGTTTACTTTCTGTTGCACTTGCCCGCAGGTCGCCCCGGGTTGCCGTTAGCAATCACCGTGCTCTGTGGAGTCCGGACTTTCCTCGGTTCTCGCCTACCCCGGCTGGCGGGGTGGTTCAATCGCCGCGTTCACCCGGCCGACTCATTCGCGGGTTTATTCTAGCGCACCGAGGTGCCCAACATCATTTACGCAGCGTACGAGGGATCCTTCGGACCAAAATTCCACATCGCTTATCGATGCCACGCCCAAGAACACCTTCTCAAACACCGCCGCGTTGCCGTCGAGTGCCTGGCGGATGAAGGATTTGATGGGATTGACGTGGCTGACCACCAATATTGTCTTGCCGGCGTAGCGTTCCTGTAGTTCCTTGCGCACCTTACGCACGCGCTTGTGCAGCTGCTGCAAGGATTCGCCGTCCGGGCACGACACGGAGCTATCGGTCATCCATTCCTGCAGACGGTCGCTGTCACGCTTGCCCACCTCGTCGAAGGATTCGCCCTCCCATTTGCCAAAGTCCAGCTCAATGAGGTCTTCAACAGTTTCGACTTCATCAATGCCCAGCGCCTTTGCTGCCGCTTGTGCGGTTTGCTGGCAGCGTTTCAATGGCGAGGACACGATGACATCAAATTCGATTCCGCGGTTCGCAATAGCTTGCGCCGCAGCAAGAGCCTGCTTCTGGCCGCGCTCGGTGAGCTCAATATCGGTGTGACCCGAGTACTGCTTGTCCACGCTCATCTGCGTTTGGCCATGGCGCAGCAGCACGAAGCGGGTCACATCCCCGCGCTCACCCATCCAGTCTTGTGGCTGCAGGCTCGTGGACGAGCCTTCGGTTGTTTCGGCAGGCTCAGCGACAGCTTCGTCCTCTTGTTCTTCGGGGGCAACAGACTTACTGTTGCCGCGAACGATGCCGACGGGGTGGCCGGCGGCGCAGGCGTCCATGGCGTCGTTGGAGAGTTTGTCGGCCACGGAGTTTTTGGCACGGGCAACCCAGGTAAGCGAGAAAGAATCAAAAGTATTGATGTACTTCCGTGCCTCGACGGCAAGCTTTTGCATGTCGGGGTGCTTGATTTTCCAGCGGCCGTTGATCTGTTCCACCACGAGCTTGGAGTCCATGAAAAACTCCACTTCGGTGGCGCCGAGTTCAGCGGCGCGCTCCACGCCGCGCAGCAGGCCGTAGTATTCGGCGACGTTGTTGGTGGACTTCTTTCCCACCACGTAGACGATTTCATCCAGGATGGTTTTCCCGTCGGCAGCGTAGATGACGGTGCCGGAACCGGCCGTGCCGGGGTTGCCGCGTGAGCCGCCGTCGGCGTAGATAATGACCTTCACTAAATTCAATCCTCTTTTGGAAATCCGGGGAAACGTTTAGGCAGGACGAACCAGGTAAGAACCGCAGTCAGAGCACTGTGGCATCTCATTTTTTGGTGCGTTTGCAATCGCGGCGCGCTCAGCTGGTGGAAGCACCATGGAGCAGCTTCCGCAGGTCTTGCTGGCTTTGAACTCTTCTACGCCAATGCCGTTTTCGGTGCGCTGGCGTTCAAACTCTGCCAAGGTCTGCTCATCAAGCTGGCCGCGCAGCTCGGCGATTTCAGCATCAATATCGCGCTCTGGCGCCACCGGCGCTGCCTGCTGTGCGGTCTCAAATGCCCGGCGCGCGGTTTCTAGCTTGCGTGCTGCTTCATCCACGCGCGCTCCGTGTACGTCGCGGTTGTTGCGCAGCGCGTGAATCTCATTGTGTGCTTCCTGCAGCTCACTCATGAGATCTCCAATGCGGGACTTCGCAGCATAGCGGTCATGCTCGAGCTCGCGGCGCACATCCGGGTCAGTGGCAGCTGACAGCTGTGCCTTGTCATCACGTTCACGTTTGCGCAGCTTGCGCTCATCGGCTTGGATGCGCAGGATGTCATTTTCCACATCATCGACAGCCATCTGCGACGCCGCAGCAGCATCGAGCGCACGCTTGTGCTCCTTCTCAGCCTTTTCTAGCTCCAGCTTTTCTTCCAACTCCGGTGCCTGCGCGCCCACCGCGCTCAGGCGCAGGATGCGGGACAGCTCTAAGAGAGTTTGTTGTTTCTGTGCCTCAAGCTTCATGGATGCATTCTCCTTGTGTTCTTCTGTTTCTTCTGTGCCCGATAAATAATCTATCCGCGGCCATTATCAGGATGCGCGGAGATGGTCCAGGGGTCAGTTCTTATGGAAATAATCTCACACTCCACATTAGCCCCCGCGGCAACTACTTCTGAAGCCTGCTGCGTCCACGGAAATTCGCTGGCCCAGTGCGCGGTGTCAATCACGGCTGGTCCGCCGGCACGCAGGTGTTCATCCACCGGATGGTGGCGTAGGTCGGATGTGACGTAAACGTCGGCGCCGAGTGCGCGGGCATTATCCAAAAAGCTATCGCCAGAGCCAGAAGACACCGCGACGCGCTTAATCATCTTCTCCGGGTCACCGGCCGCGCGCACGCCCCATGCGGTTTCCGGCAGTGCGTTGGCAACTTGCTGGGTAAAGTCCTTCAGGCTCATTGGCTCATCGAGTTCACCAATCCGGCCCAGGCCAAAAGCAGTCTCCAGGTCCGCAGTCGGGGCCATTTCCACAACATCAAAGGCAGGTTCTTCATATGGGTGTGCACTTCGAAGCTTGTCGATGATCTCCGCGCGCCTCGATGACGGCGCCACAAATTCCACGCGCATCTCCGCGCTGGAATACGGCTCACCGACTACTCCGGTGTGCGGGTCCGCTCCTTCGCGTGGGGTGAACTGGCCCTCGCCTTCCCATTGGAAGGCGCACTCGGAGTAATCCCCCATCGCGCCGGCTCCTGTGTTAAAGAGGGCTTCTTTGACTTGCGGGAGGGCATCGGCAGGCACATGCACACCCCACTTGTCCATGACCTTGGGGTCTTTGGGCACGATGGGGCGACCTGGCTTAATGCCAACAAGCTCCGCGAGCTTGTCATTAACCCCTGGCCGTGCGGAATCCGCGTTGGTGTGCGCGGCAAATAGCGCTACGCCGCCGCGAATGAGCGTGTGAATAACCTTGCCTTTTGGCGTATCCGCCGCAACAGTATTGACCCCACGCATCAACAGAGGATGGTGGATAACCAGCATGTCAGCACCCATCTCCACGGCACGCTCGGCCACACCCTGGGTGCAATCCAACGCAAATGCCACCTTGTGTACCTCGGCCTCCGGGTCCCCGCAGATAAGCCCCACGGCATCCCACTTCTCTGCCAGATAAGGCGGGTAGGCGGTTTCTAGAATCTGCCGAATATCTGCAACGGTTGTCTGGGAGGAATTCATAGCTTCCTATCCTATATGTCACTTCCGATTGCTTCTTGGCCGCTATTGCTGGTAAACACAGTCCATATGTCCGATACTTTCGTGTCCTCATCATCTCGAGTCCCTCACACCCCTACTGATGCTGCACCCGAACTCCACCTCTGCTTTGTGTGCACCGGCAATATTTGCCGCTCCCCGATGGCTGAAGTCATTATCCATGACGCCCTGGAAGCCGCCGGCCTGGATGATCTGACCACGACCTCATCTTGTGGTCTGGGCGGCTGGCACGTCGGCCAAAAAGCCGATAAGCGCACCATTGCTGCGCTGCGCCGCGCGGGGCACGACGGTGATAGCCACCGTGCCGCAAAGCTTGGCGCCGCGCACAAAGATGCGGACTTGTTCATCGCCATGGATGATGGCCACGTGGAAGGGCTCATCGATGCCGGCATTGCCCCGGACAGCATCCGCCTGATGCGCTCTTTCGACCCACACTCTAACTCCGGCGCGATTGTGGAAGATCCGTACTACGGATCACAGTCCGATTTTGAACGCACACGTCAAGAAATTGATGCCTGCGTTTCGGGCATCGTGGAATGGGTTAAAGCCGCCGTGGAGCGCTAGACTGGGGCATTATGCGCGGACAGGTTGAAAAGAAAAAATCTCGATGGCCTAAGATTCTTCGGCCCGGCTGGATCCTCTTCATTCTTTTTGTCATCGCGTTTACCTACCTGTCCTTTACGGTGTTAGCACCGTGGCAGCTCAACAAGGATGATGACATTGTTGAGCGCAACCACCAGCTCGAAGCCGCGTTTGAGGCCGACCCCGTTCCTTATCAGGACGTATTCAATGAAGACGGCTCTATTGACGCGGATAGAGAATGGACCCGTGTTAACCTCACCGGGCAATACCTCAACGAATATGAGACGCTGCTGCGCATGCGCCCGGTCGCATCCGGCCCGTCCTACCAGTCTCTGATTCCGTTTGAAACCACCGCCGGCGATGTCATTTTGATCAACCGCGGCTGGATCGAAGCCGGTGACGGCAACGTGGTCCCTGATGACTTGGAACCCGCCCCCACCGGTGAAGTGCAGCTGTCCGGCATGGTCCGCACAGAAGAAGCCGCGCACCCCAATCCCCCGATTGAGCGCGACGGCTATGAGCAGGTCTACTCCATTAACTCCGAAACCATCACTGAGGTCACCGGCGTGGAAGGCCTCGGCACCGCATTCGTGCAGCTTTCCGACGACCAACCCGGCGGCCTCAACTCCATCCCCATCCCATCCATGGACCGCGGCAACCATTTGTCCTATGGTTACCAGTGGATTGCCTTCGGCATCCTCGCGCCCATCGGCCTGGCCTGGTTTATCTTCTCCGAAATCCGCGAGCGTCGCCGCTCCGAAGAAGAGCAAGCCGAGCTCGAGTCCCTCGGCACCGACTCCACTGCCGGCAAGACCCCCGACAGCAAGAACGAGCTCGAACCCGAAAGCCCTGACACCCCAGCCAGCGCCGATAACGCCAACGTTGCCAGCGCCAACGTGGACAACGGCGACGATTCAAAGGACGCCTCCGAAGCTGCTCCCGCCGCGCCTGACGCACCTGCTCAAGCCGCCTCGCGCCGCCGCCGTGCCCGCTACGGCGACGCGCACCCTGACCACTACGCCAAGTTCAACGAACGCTCCCAGGACCGCGCGTAACCGTCCTCACTGCGTTGCGGATGTTACGCAAGAAAACCCCGCCCTCACTGCGTTGCGGATATTACGCACAACAGCCTTGCGGATGTTACGCCAGCAAGCATTGAGGATGCTGGAAAAGCAAGAAGAACGTGCAGCCCCAATAGCCCGGGCTGCACGTTCTTAGTTTTCTGTTTGAGCTAGTACTGCGGTGCCGGTGGAACCGGCGCGCCCTGTGGTGGGGCAACCTTCGGGTACTTCGCAGAAGCGGCTGTTAGACCGGCAGAAACTGACTTGTTGTTCTCCCCTGCCGCGGTTGGGTCGCCGGCGGCTTCAGCAGCGCCTTCTGGGGCATCGCGCCATGGGGTGGGGTCCCAGTTACCATCGACTAGCTTGCGCTGCGACCACCAACCAAGGGCGAAGACTGCGATGCCAACGATGACGCACAAGATGATGCCTAAAGCGCCACCAAGCTGAGCGGACCAGCCAATGAGGATGCCGAACCAGCCGAAGTCGGCGTCACCAAAGGTGGTGTTCGCATCACCGAAGGTGCCCAGCACGCCAAGCAAGAAGGCCGGCAGAATGGTGATGATGAGGCCGTTAACGAACGCGCCCAGCATCGCGCCGCGGCGACCGCCGGTGGCGTTGCCATAAACACCCGCGGCACCACCGGTGAAGAAGTGCGGAACCAGGCCCGGAAGAATCAGCGCCACGCCGAACATTGGGTTGAGCCACACCGCCAGAAGTGCCAGGCCGGTGAGTCCACCGATGAAGGAAGAGATGAAACCAATCAGCACAGCGTTTTGTGCATATGGGAACACAATTGGGGCATCAAGAGCCGGGATGGCACCAGGTACGACCTTTGCGGCAATGCCCTGGAATGCGGGAACCAGCTCACCCAGGATGGTGCGCACACCGAAGAGGATGACGGCCACGGCGACGCCGAACTGCAGGCCTTGGGTTACGGACTGCATGATGAAGTTACCCACGTCGGTGGCGCCGCCTTCAAATGCGGTAAACGCTTCTTCTTTGCCAGCGCGTGCCAGAAACAGCAGCGCCAAAATGATGTACATGATAGCCATGGACAAAGCTGTGGACACCATGGAATCACGCAGGAAGCGCAGGCCTTCCGGAAGCTTCAAATCCTCGGTAGATGGACTTTGCTTCGCCTTGTCTTTACCGCCCACGACCTTGCCGGTCGCAGCAGCGGCAACGTAGCCCAGGGTGCCGAAGTGTCCGATAGCGATAGAGTCATTGCCGGTGATGCGGCGGGTCCATGGGTGGGCGATGGCGGGCAGGGACACCATCAAAATGCCCAGCAGGACTGCGCCGAGGATGACCACGACCCAGGTGCTGTAGCCGGTGGTCGCCAAAATAATGGTCAGCATGGTTGCCATAAACAGCACGTGGTGACCAGTCAAGAACACGTAGCTTAGCGGGGTAAACCGTGCCAGCAGCAGGGATACCGCGAAGCCCAAAATCATCAGCCAGGCCACCTGGCTGCCGTATTCGGCCTGCGCGATACCGGCGATGGCCTCGTTGGTTGGCACCACGCCGCGCATGCCGGTGGCGCCTTCAATCATCACACCCAGCGGTTCCAATGACGCGGTGACAAGACCTGCGCCGGCACCGATGAGCAAGAAACCCAGGGTCGCTTTGATAGCACTGCCTAAGACCTGGCCTACGCCTTTGCCCATGGCAGCCATACCGATTGCGGTGATGATACCGATGAGGAACGCGGGCACGGCCAAGATTTCATTGACCAAAAATTGCGCGATGGAAAGTACTACATCCATTGTCGTTTCTTTCTACTTAGTTTCCAGCATGGTTGGCACGGTTAGAGCGCGTAGAGTTCGCGCAGCGCAGCATCGATTTCGCTCAATGACGTGAAGTCTTTAATGACCCAGACGGGCACGCCGACATCGCCAAGCGTTGCGGCAATCTCACCGGACGTGAGGATGAAGTCGGCTTCCTTCGCGCGGCCTTTAGCCGAGATGGTGTCGGTCGCCTCAACGTTGACCAGTTTCGCCCAGCCCCAGTCGCTTAAGACTTCATCGAGGGAGTTTTTCAAAAACAGCGAGGTACCCAGGCCATTGCCGCACACGGTAAGCACTTTGCCTTTCGATTCCACGGCGTTAGACGCGGCATTGGCCGCGGAGGCGTTGTCCGCGGAGGCATCGGCAAGCTGTGCATTGCTTTCCTGTACCTTCTTCTTCCCCGTCGTTTCCAGCACCGCGCGTAGCTCCTCGACGCTGGTAACGGAATCCAACTTGGCGCGGGCTTCCTTGTTGCCCAAAAGCTTGGCCAACTCCTTCATGGACTGGGTGTGGGCCTTGTCGTCCTCGGCCGCAAGGGCGACAACGAGGTTGACCGGGTCGTTGGAATCGTGGCCAAACTCGATGGGCTCTTGCAAGCGCACCCAGGAAATTGCTGTGCGCTTCACCGCCGCCGAGGGGCGCGCGTGCGCAAAAGCAAAGCCCGGCGCGACAACAATATAGGGACCGTTTTCTTCCACCGAGGTGATCATGGCCGCGGTGTACTCGGCAGTAATTGCACCGCTGGTTTCTAGTAGCTTGCCCGCTTGGTTGATGGCATCGCGCCAGTTGGTCGCGCGGGCATTGAGGTCCACCGCCTCCGTGGCGAGCAGAGTGTTCAATTGTGACATTGTGTTCCTTTCGGTCCGAATTGTCTGCTTCAAGCTTAAACTCAGTATTTCGGACTGCCTAACTAATGTGACTAATGCCCTCTTGTTTCCAGATCGAATAAATCCAGTAGATGTTCTCTTGCGCTGACCAGACAACAAATTAAGCTGAAAGAATCTCTGCTCCTCTGCCCCACCCCCTGCCCGCAACAGTGGCTTAACTTTTAAGCCGCCGGGGCATACTTTGCCGTTTAGTCATCTTCCACCCCTGGAGGTTTAACAATGTCTTCTCACAATAAATATGCGGTCTTGGATTTTGAGACCACCGGTTTTGGCTCCCTTGATCGTGTGGTCGAGGTCGGTGTTGTGCTCTTGGATGAGCACCTTGAGGTGGAGGAAACCTGGGATTCTCTGATTCAACCGGAGCGAGAGATTCCGAATACGTTTATTCACAAGATCTCGGATGAAGATGTGGTGGATGCCCCGCTGTTTTCGGGCATTGCGGGACAATTGGCGTCGATGTTGGCGGGCGCACCATGGTTGCGCACAACGCTTCTTCTGAGCAGCGTTTCCTGCGCCAGGAGTTTGCCCGTTTGGGTGTGGAGTGGCCGGAGTATGGCAATTGGGTGATTGATACCAAGGATTTGAGCAAGAAGTTCTTTGGCAAGTCCAAGCTGCAGGAAGCCCTTGATACCGCCGGGATTCTAAATGACCGCCCACACGCCGCGCTTTCTGATGCCATGGCGACAGCCTCCCTGCTGAAGTGGCTGGTTGAGCAGGAGTCGGAGATTGTTCTCAACACCGGTGCCTTGCAGATTTTCCCCTTCCGGTTTGTCTAAGCCGCAGAAGGAGCTCGCGCGTTCTACCACTATTAAGCAGGAAGAACAGCGTCTGCTCATGCAGTTGGTGAAAAACCTTCCGCGGTTTACCAACCCGGCATTGCAGAGATACCGGGATATGTTGTGCGACGCTATCGCAGACAAAGAGCTTGACGATGAAGAGATAGCGAAACTTCACGCTGCCGCCCGCGCGGAGGGAATTGAGGACGCAGATATTCACTCCCTGCACCGCGAAGTCATCCGCCAGATTGCGCTAGAAGCGTGGATGGACGGCGTTGTAATTTCCGATGAGCTTAAGTCGCTCAAGAAGGTGGCTAATCAACTCGATGTTGATGGCTCCATTGTTGATGAGCTGTTGGAGCTGGGCTCGCGGGCCACACGCGAGGCCATTCAACTCAATTCTGGTGACCGCATTGCGCTGACCGGAACCATGGAAATTCCGCGGGAAGAGTGGATGCACCGCGCGACCACTGCGGGACTTATCGTTGGCCAGGTCACGAAGAAGACCAAGGTTTTGGTGGCGTCGAATTTGAATTCCCGCAACCCCAAGATTGTGACTGCCCAGCAGCACGGAATTCCAATTGTCACTGAACCCGAGTTTGCTAAGATTCTCAGCTCCCAAACTGAAATTGACACCAACGCTGAGTTCGACGTTGATTTCATCAACAACGACGCCGACCCGCGGCAGCTGCATGTGGTTTTCCCGTGGTTTAAACAGGCTCCTCATCATATTCCGACGCCAACGTGTGTGGCCCAGGCGTGGACTGAGTCCCACCCGGACGTTGCGTTAAAGAGCATTTCTCCGTTCTTGGACGATTCTTCCATGGTGGATATTGACCGCTAGGGCGCACGCGTCATGCGTGAGATTGATGATCACTTCCCCAATGTCCTGCATGTCTCCGTCAATAAGCTCGCGGAATACCCTGGGGTTGGCAAGCTCAATCTGAACTCCATCGTCATCTCTGCGGTGTATGCAGCGCTCGATGCCAGCGAGCAGCCCA
>JAUNRU010000017.1:0-23787 GCA_030535535.1 Corynebacterium casei | reverse complement strand
GAGGCTTATGCCAACCAGATTCTGCATGAGAAGTACAAGAAGATCAGCTTAGGCATCGGCTGGATTGCGCTGCAGAATGACTTGGTTCCCACCGCTGATACCATTTCCTTGCCTCCTGAGGTGTCCAAGCACTTTTATGAGGCTGCCAAGCTGTTTCAGGATTATCCCCCACTGCGCATGGTCTTCGCTGAAGCCACGGTGGAGCTCATTCGCGCTACCGAAGGTGATGAGCGCAAGATTGCCATTATCAATCAGCGCTGGGTGGGCAACGAAACTCTCGATGATGTTGGGGAATGCTTTGGAATAACGCGCGAGCGGGTCCGTCAGCTCGAACTCGATTTGCGGCAAAACTTTAATGAGAACCGTTCTTTCTATGACGCCGTGCTTGCCAAGATTGAGCGCTTCATTGGCCACGCCACCCGCCTGGAGACCCTCCGGGATCGCTTCCCCAATCTGACCGAGCAGGCCGTGCCCTTTGACACCACCTACGGCAAACTATTTACTGCTGTCGACGGCGCCTGGGTAGTCCGCGATGGGTGGGTATTTTCTCCTTCCTTCGAGGATGACTTCCAGCAGCTGTTGGAAACGGAAAAAGACGAGTTCGGCGTTGTGTTCAAGCACGACATCATCGCTAAGGCTGGAATCAACGAGCGACTGCTGAACGAGTACCTCACTCGTGAGCTGGGTCAGAAGGTCACTGCGATTAAGGACCATTTGATTGTGGATGCTGGCTCGCACAACTCACGCGCTGTGGCTCTGCTGTCGATTTTTGGCGACCCAATGACCATGAAAGAAATCCAGAACCACCTGGGCACCATGAATATGCGCAGTGCCCGCAACCAGTACGCCTCCGATCCGCGCCTGATTAAAGTCTCCGGCGACCAATGGGCACTGGCTAGCTGGGGCATTCCAGAGTTTCGCACCATTGTTGATTGGATCGCTGAGCAAGTCGATGAAGAAGCCGCTATCTCCGCTGAAGCCGGCGAGGAGCCCCAAGGTGTGAGTCTGGCTTTCCTCATCTCCCAAGCTGACCGCTTGCGGATTACGGAAGGCTCTATCCGCGCTTATGCCGCCTCTGATGGTCTAGAGCTTGTCAACGGGTATGTGCGTCGCTCTGAGTCTGACAATGCCACCGTCATCGGCGGCCCCATTTCGGAATCGAATGGTTTGTACTTCCGTGATGGCCAATGGCATCTGCTCTTGGCGTTGAGCAAGGACCACATCCGGGGCAGCGGCTTCGGTGCTCCCCGCTGCATCGCCAATCATTTTGGCCTGCGCGTCGGCGACAAGATTGAACTTGCGAGTCCCCTTGGACCAGTTCAGGTTGGTACTAATCGTTTGCGCAACCTCAACGTGTCTTCCATCCGCAGGTTCCTCGAAGAGCTCGGCTCGCAGGCCGGTGACCGCGTCTGGTTGAAGTTTGGCGATGACCACACCTTCAACGTCACCGCTGCGCCCCCGCTGCAGCCGCACCTGGCTGGCCTCGCTCGCGTCTATAACCTCATCGGACTCGATATCGATACTGCTGAAATACAGGAGCTCATTAACTACGCCGCCACCAGCGAAGAAGTCTGCAATCTCCGTCTTACCGCTCCCATTAATCAGGCCCTAGGCCTTGATCCCCAAACCCCGCGCCGGCGCACCGTTGCCCTGCTGCGCCACCGTAATCAGGAGGAGCTAGCAAACGCCATCCAGACCCTCTAGCCGCGTTTGACCTTGACGTAGCGTCATAGTTGATACTTCAGACTATGACGTTGTCACTGCTCAAGGCTGTAAAAAGAATCTTCCTCATATTGCTCCTATTCACGGTTGGCGCAGTTCTGGTGCTTCGCATGCTCGGTCTAGTGTCCAACCGGACTGTCCTGCTCGTGTTTCTGATGGTTGAGCTGCCCTCGCTGTTCATCGTCGTAGCCACAACGATCGTTGAATTGCGGCATATGCGGAAGTCACGCGGCTTGCGTGGTGATGAATTCTTCGAAGCAGTTTCCGAAGGTCAACCCTTGCTGCGCTTAGCTTTCATGGAAGCTCGAACGCTGCTGGGGCTCATCCCGTGGGTGCGTGGGCAAAGAGTTGGCGTGGGTTCCACCACCCGCGGTTTCAGCTATGCCAAAGGAACCTTGTCTATCCCGATAGCGATGGGCATAGTCACTGTCATCGAGGCTGGCGTCATCCATGTGCTCATCCCTTGGGCCTGGCTGCGCATAGTACTTCTGGTGGCTTCGGTATACGCGCTTATTCTGATTACTGGAATCTTTGCCGCACGTATTACTCATCCTCACTTGGTAGGCTCTCAGTCTCTAACCCTGAAATGGGGCCATACAAAGGTGCTGGAAACACCATTGGACAATATTGCGAGCATTCGCCGGGCAAGCAATCACAAGCACACGGAGCCCGCAATTGATGAATCGCTGCTGGTTCTCACTTCGTTGACGAGCACCAACGTCCACCTCACGCTCAAAAAACCTGTCTCTGCGCAGCCCCCGATATCGAGAAAGCGGATTCCAGAAAACTACAGGGCACGTGAATTAGATATCTACGTTGCTGAGCCCGAAGAGTTCGTAGGATATGTAGAACAAGCAATGAAGCTTGCTATGTGGGAGGGCGAAAATGACCGAGTTTAAAGATTTCGACGAAAGCATCCTGCGAAGCAAGGACCTCGCGGAACTGACCGGCACTACCCCGCGCGCAATCCGGCACTATTTACAGCTGGGGCTGTTGGAAGAGCCGTCTCGGGACTTAAACGGCTACCGCAATTTCACGGCCGCCCACGTGGTTCAGGTACTGCGCATCAAGATGCTCTCCGAGTCAGGTGCATCGCTTAAACACATCTCCCAAATCTTGGATTCCAACGGCATCCCAACCGCGGAAGACATCGATGCCATTGACAAAGAACTCGCCCGCAAAGAGGCACTCCTTCGCGCTCAGCGTTCCGCTCTAAAAAGTCTGAAGGATACTCACGCCGCAAATCCCCAACCAAGCAGGACCGCGCAGTTCGATGCCGACGTTGGCCTCATGATGGCGAATTCCGGGCAGCTACCAGAAAAGACTCTGCGCCACATTCAAAACTTTCTCAATGACCCGGGGGTTCAACAGCACACCGCTGAACTCATGTCGAAGTTCGAGGTCCTCGAGGATGAGAGCGAGCACAGCGATGCTGCGACTGAGGAAATGGCTCAGGAATGGATGGAATTCTATGTGCTGGTTGCCGAAGAATTGCAATACTCCGAGCAGGCCTCTGATGGCTCGTTCATGAGCTTGATTGAAGAACTCCGCCAGGAACAATTTAGCCCTGCCCAATCAGCGGTGTGGGACCGATTCCTCACGCTCATTCAGAACTACGAAAATCTCAGTAACTCCTGAGTGGTGATTTCTGAAGCTAAATTAAGCTGCGGATCCACAGTTTAAAAAATCGGGCTAGGTAAACGAATGAAAGCAGGCCACTCGGGTTAAAATAACCTTCGTGACCTGCTAAAATGTTGTGCGGCCTGAGGGGATCGAACCCCCGACCTACTGGGTGTAAACCAGTTGCTCTTCCAGCTGAGCTAAAGCCGCATCATGCTCTCTTAAAAGCTTTTCGCTTCCTCATGAGCACTTGCATAATACTAGCCAACATCCCGCGCCATTAACAAATCGCCTGGTAACACGGGATTTTAGCTACGTATTACTTCTTCATTGCGCCGCGGCCAACAAGGCAGCTGCCCTGCCAATCGCCGAGGCGTTCCGCCTTGGTCTGGACCAAGCCTGCAAGCTGAGCAGACTCAGAGATTTCCCCCGGAGCAATGGTTCCCTGCTTGCCCGCGCCAGGCGTCAGCAGCCAAATGCGGCCACCTTCACTCAAAGGACGGAGGGCATCAACGAGGCCATCCACGAGATCGCCGTCTTCTTCGCGCCACCACATCACAACTACATCGACAAGCTCATCAGACTCTTCTTCCAGGAAGTCTTCCCCCAGAACAGACTCGATGGATTCCGAGATTGCAGAGTCGCAATCTTCGTCCCAGCCAGATTCGAGAGCGACCATGCCCTCAGAAATGCCGAGCATGGATGCATAGTCATTGGTTACGCCAGTAGCGTCCGCCACCGTGGTATTCCTCCTTTTATATTGAAAACAAGATACGAAGTGATTCGCAATTGCATTGCACCTTACCTTTTACGTTGCAAGATTTCTCACTTACACAAGCAAAAGTTAATCGATCAATGTGAATTTGGCTAGAGGTTGTCGCAATATGTGGCATCGTAAAGCAACTGCGCATAGTGGTTTGTATTGCCTCCCAAGTGATTAAGCCCACCACTTTTCGACGGTGTAACACACTTGGGAGTATCGTGGAGTTCAACTTGTCTTTAACCAACCCAGGAGGTTCATGGAATGGCTGAAAAGGATTCCCTACAGGGCGATTCTAATTTCCCACTCATTCGCGACGGAGTTGCCTCGTACCTGCACGATAGCGACCCGGAGGAAACTAACGAGTGGCTGGATTCGCTCGACGGCTTGTTGGATGAAACATCCACCGAGCGTGCTCGATTCCTTATGTTGCGCCTCCTTGAGCGCGCAACCGCCAAGCGCGTACCGCTTCCTTCCCTAACGTCAACTGACTTCGTCAACACCATTCCAACCACCATGGAACCTGAGTTCCCAGGTGATGAGGAACTGGAGAAGCGCTACCGTCGTTGGATTCGCTGGAACGCGGCAATCATGGTTCACCGTCAGCAGCGCCCAGGCATTGGCGTCGGTGGCCACATCTCCACCTACGCTGGTGCAGCTCCACTGTATGAGGTTGGTTTCAACCACTTCTTCCGCGGCAAGGATGATCCATCCGGCGGCGACCAGGTCTTCTTCCAGGGCCACGCTTCCCCAGGTATGTACGCACGTGCATTCATGGAAGGCCGCTTGGATGAAAATGACTTGGACGGATTCCGTCAGGAAGTCTCCCGTGGACCGGGCAAGGGCATGCCGTCCTACCCTCACCCACACGGTATGGACTGGTTCTGGGAATTCCCAACAGTTTCCATGGGTCTTGGCCCAATCAACGCTATCTACCAGGCGCGCTTCAACAAGTACTTGGAGCTGCGCGGCATCAAGGACACCTCACAGCAGCACGTGTGGGCGTTCTTGGGCGACGGTGAGATGGATGAGCCAGAATCACGCGGTGCAATCCACCAGGCTGCACTTTATGAGCTGGACAACCTGACCTTCGTTATTAACTGTAACTTGCAGCGTCTCGATGGACCTGTGCGTGGTAACACGCAGATCATCCAGGAGCTGGAGTCCTTCTTCCGCGGCGCTGGCTGGAATGTCACCAAGATTGTTTGGGGTCGCGCATGGGACAAGCTGCTTGAAGCAGACAAAGACGGCGCCCTTGTCCACATCATGAACACCACCTCCGATGGTGACTACCAGACCTTCAAGGCGAACGATGGCGCATACGTGCGCGAGAAGTTCTTCGGCCGCGATGAGCGCACCTTGAAGCTTGTTGAGAACATGAGCGATGACGAGATTTGGGCGCTGCGCCGTGGTGGTCACGACTACCGCAAGATTTACGCTGCCTACAACACCGTCATGGAGAACAAGGGTTCCGGTAAGCCAACCGTCATCCTCGCGTTCACCATTAAGGGCTACGGTCTGGGCCACAACTTCGAGGGCCGCAACGCGACCCACCAGATGAAGAAGCTGACCCTGGAAGATCTGAAGAACTTCCGTGACAAGCAGGATATTCCTATCTCTGACGAAGAGCTGGAAAAGGATCCTTACTTGCCTCCGTACTACCACCCAGGCAATGATGCTCCAGAAATCAAGTACATGCTGGAGCGTCGTAAAGAACTTGGTGGCTTCCTGCCGGAGCGTCGTGAGAAGTTCACGCCGTTGCAGGCGCCAAGCATCGACAAGCTGAAGAGCGTGCGTAAGGGCTCTGGTAAGCAAGAAGTTGCTACCACCATGGCCTTGGTTCGTACCTTCAAGGAAGTCATGCGTGATAAGGAACTGGGCAAGCGCGTAGTTCCAATCATCCCGGATGAGGCTCGTACCTTCGGTATGGACTCTTGGTTCCCAACCTTGAAGATTTGGAACCCACGTGGCCAGAACTACGTGCCGGTAGACCATGACTTGATGCTGAGCTACCGCGAGGCTACCGATGGCCAGATCATGCACGAGGGTATTTCTGAGGCAGGTGCTGTTGCGTCCTTCACTGCGGCGGCAACTTCTTACTCCACCCACGGTGAGCCAATGATTCCGCTGTACATCTTCTACTCGATGTTCGGTTTCCAGCGCACCGGTGACGCTTTCTGGGCTGCAGCTGACCAGAAAGCTCGTGGCTTCATCATCGGCGCTACCGCTGGCCGCACCACCCTGACCGGTGAGGGTCTGCAGCACATGGATGGCCACTCACCTGTCCTGGCGTCTACCAACCCTTCGGTTCTGCAGTATGACCCAGCGTTCGGCTACGAGATTGCTCACCTGATCACCCGCGGTATTGACCGTATGTACGGTGAAAACAGCGAGAGCGTCATGTACTACCTCACCGTGTACAACGAGCCAGTTCACCAGCCTGCTGAGCCAGAAGACCTGGACGTTGATGGTCTGCACCGCGGCATCTACCAGTTCAACACCGTCGGCAACGGCGATAAGGAAGCTAACATCTTGGCTTCTGGTGTTGGTGTTCATGAGTCCCTGCGCGCGCAGAAGATTCTGGATGAAGAGTACGGCGTTAAGACCAACCTCTTCTCCGTTACCTCCTGGGTTGAGCTTGCACGTGAAGGCGCACGCCTGAACAAGGAAGCTCTACAGCACGGCACCGAGCCTGAGAAGCCATTCGTGACTTCCCAGCTGGAAAATGTTGATGGCCCATATGTTGCAGTTTCTGACTTTGTTTCGGACCTGCATGAGCAGATTCGTCCTTACGTCCCAGGCACCTACATCACCTTGGGCACTGACGGCTTTGGCTTCGCGGATACCCGCGCTGCTGCTCGCCGCTACTTCAACACCGACGCTGAGTCCGTTGTTGTCGCAGTACTCGAGGGCCTTGCTCGCGAGGGCAAGGTTGAGCGTTCCGTAGTAGAGAAGGCAGCCAAGGATCTTAAGCTCGATGATCCAACTGCTACCGTCGACACCACTGAAGCTCCTGGCATCGAGTAAACAAGCCTCGGAAGCTCCTGCCATTGCGTTGGAGAGCCGCTTAGGGTTCTAAAAGCCAACGCCCAGGCAATCGCGTGCCTGTGTCCTTCCGCACCAATGTGTGTGGAGGGGACGCAGGCACTTTCTTATGCCCACATACTGCCGTGTAGGAAGACGTATCTGCCCGTTCTTTAAAGCTGTACAAAGTGTTTGACTCGCCATACTCCTTACCGTTTTATATTTATATGATTTTTTAAAATTGTTAGAATTTTCTGCATGGAGATTTTCAGTTCCTAAACCCCAAGGTGAGGGATGTGGAGATCCGACTTCCACGGCATTAAAACAGCCGATTTTCCGGAAACATAGCCCGGTTGTAGACATAAATGTCTAAGCGGCTACATTTTGAGACTTCCACGGGCTTAGCACGCGGAGCACGGATAGAAAATTTTTACATCACGACAATAACCCTCATCCTCAACGCGACGACAGCACACCCAGACCGAAGAAATCAGTACACACCCGACCCCCTATACTTCCACCCCCATTGACCCCACGGGAACAACCACTATCCTGACAGCAAACGCATAGCTTGCAATCGTTTGAATAATACTTGCACTAACCTGCAAATTTACTGTTCCGTAACCATTGGAAAACCGTTGACACTGGCGTTCCCACGCGTCAACGGCCATTGAAACCCGTACGCGACCAAAATCCTAGCCGCTGATAGGCCTCGGGTATTACAACTTTTGCACCTTGTAGTTTTACCCCCGAGATTCTTGCATGCTAAGAATTCCACCTGTGTAACCAGCACCACGCATTAGAGTGGAGGGAAGCAATTAACAAGACGGCTTCCTGCCATGTAGCCACAATTGCCGAGTTAATATCGATACATCTCCGAGGAGCGGTGAGATGACAGCGCCGGTAGCCGAAGGAATTCCAAGCATGAGAACCAAACAAATTCACTCCAAGATCTATCTCGAGTTGCAACATCGAATTACTTCAGGGGGTTTAAAACCGGGGGATCTGCTGCCCAGCGAAGCAGAATTGTGTGAGGAGTTCGACGCCTCGAGAGGGCCAGTCCGCCAGGCTATTGCTAGTCTCCGGGCCGAGGGGCTGATCTCGTCTGGACGGGGCCGCCGTTCTGTTGTTCTGGGCACGTCAAAGGCCGATAGTTTCATGTCTATTTTGTCTAACTTCGCGTGGATGAAAGAACATGACCTCAACCCCACCTCGAAAATCTTGTGGATGGCGCGGCGCCCCGCGCCTGCCCACGTTGCAGCTGCACTAGGCATGAAACCTGATGACCCGATCATCTTTATTTCCCGCGTGCTTTTCGCAGAATCCAGGCCACTTATTCTGGAACGCCAATACTTCCCTCTCGAAGTTGGAATGCATGTGCTGGCAATGGAGCCAGGCACTGATGATATCCATGAGGAACTGATTCGGGAAGGCATCAACTTTGACAGTTGCCGTCGTTCAATTGAGTTTGTTCAAGCAGACGAAGAGATGGCGCGGTTATTGGAATTGGAAGTAGGAACAACGCTCATCGGGTCCCGCCTTGAAGTGGCTTCGCCTTCGGGCACGCCCGTGGAATATGCCGAGTATCTCTATCCTGCTACCCATCTCAGCTACACCATTACCGTGGTCAATGGCGAGAGCACACCGTTGCACACCAGCGTGCTCCCAGAGACGAAGCTCCAGTGGAGCTACGACGAATCTGGCTTTTAGTCACACCGTTTCGCAATTTCACTGCATTCTTTTCTCACTGCCCGGAACGGAGTTAGAGTCCATTTACTCCGCCGGGCAGGCTTACTAATTCGAGGCCGGCGCGCTCTCCGAGCTCCGCATAGCGCTCGACGAAGGCGCCGCTTCGTTGCCCTGCAGCGCAGTAGATCATTGCTTGTTGCTGCCCTGTATCGGAGTCGCGTGTGAGTGCCTGGAGCGAAGAAAGTAGTGCCGCAACATCGTCATCGGAACTAATGGAAGACAGGGGCAACTTGTGGGTCACAATGTCTGCTGGCAAGTCAGCGAGTAGTACCTCGTGGGGTTCGCGGATATCCACCGCCAGATAGTCGCCACGGCGGGCAGCATTAAGCATGTCCTGAGCTTTTGGCGTGACTGCACAGATTTCGCCATAGGAATCGTGTAGTTCCGTGCTTAGCTGTCGTTTCGGGTCTGCGGTCACGCGGTAGGTGCGTGTGGTGGGCGGGAAGGCATCATAGCTAAGCATTTCGCCCGGTTCGGTGGTGCCAAGACCGGTGAGATAACCGATGGCGTGGGTGGCCATCAGTGCACCCATGGTGGCGGTGGTCGCGCCGAGAACACCCGCGGTGGCGCAGTCCGGCACAGAATTCGCATCGGGTTGCTGCGGGAATAGATCCCGGAGTCCGACACCACGCAGTTCAGGTCCGGAATGAAACAGCGCCAGGTCGCCGTGGAAGCGAAGCACTGTTGCCCAGATCAACGCCGTACCGGTGATTTCAGCGGCATCAGCAACCAGGTATTTGGTGCTGAAGGAATCTGAGCCGTCCAGCACCAGGTCAACGGAGCCCACCAGGTCCACCGCGTTGGCGGTGGAGAGGCGTTTGGGAATCGCATTGACGGTGATGCCGGGTTGGAGTTCTTCAAGGCGCCTCGCGGCGACTTCTACTTTGAGTTTGCCCACGTCATCGGCGCCGAAGAGGATTTGGCGGTGAATGTTTGTGATGTCCACGGTGTCGTCATCAATGACGGTGATGGTGCCAATGCCTGCCGATGCCAAAGATTGCATCGCGGGACAGCCCAGACCGCCAGCGCCGATGACTAAGACATGCGCATTATAAAGGCGTTGTTGTTCTTCGATACCGAACCCAGGAAGTGCTAAGTGGCGGGCAACCCGGCGTAGTTCGTGCTCAGGAAGGCTCATTTACAGCACCTGCTCAGACCAATTTGCAAGGCCTTCAAAGCTTGACGATGCCACCGCGTGCTCACGTTTCGGGATCCGTCCAGCCGCAAAGGCTAAGCGCCCGGCTTCGACTGCGTGGTACATCGCCGTTGCCATGGCGACCGGATCTTGGGAGCGGTTAATAGCGGAGGCCAGCAATACTCCGTCACATCCTAGTTCCATCGCTAATGCTGCATCGGAGGCGGTGCCGACGCCGGCATCGAGAAGAATCGGCACGGATGCGCGCGAGCAAATCAGTTCAATATTGTGTGGATTCAAGATCCCAAGTCCGGTGCCGATGGGTGAACCAAGCGGCATGACCGCGGAAACTCCCACGTCTTCCAAACGAGAGGCCACTACCGGATCATCAGAGGTGTACGCGAGCACGGTGAAACCATCGTTGATGAGTTGTTCACAGGCCTCCAGAAGCTCAGTGGTGTCGGGCAAAAGCGTGTGTTCATCAGCAATGACTTCAACTTTCACCCAGGAGGTGCCAAGGGCCTCGCGCGCTAGCTTCGCTGTTAGCACGGCATCGCGAGCAGTACGGCACCCAGCGGTATTTGGCAGCAGGTCAATGCCGAGCCGGCGCAGCATCTCAAATATGGACTCACCAGCGCCGGTGTTGGCACTGTGGCGGCGCATCGCCACGGTGGTCAGCTCAGTTTTGCTGGCACACAAGGACTCCTCCAGCAGCGCCTGCGAACTCGCGCCACCGGTGCCCATAACCAGGTGCGAGGTGAAGGTTTTATCTGCGATGGTCAGCATATCTATCCTCCCTGCACTGCGGTGAGAACATCCAGGACGTTGCCGGATTCAATCTCGCGGCCCCATTGTGAGCGTGGCACCACGGCGCCGTCGACGGCAACAGCGACGCCTTCATCACGGCCGATGCGGGCGTGCACAAACTGCTCAATGCTTTGCGGCTGGGTCTCCACGGCCTCGCCATTGAAGTGAAAAGTGATCATGAGGTTCTCCTAAACGTTGAGGTTGGATGTGGCATGGCGGAAAGGATCGCAGGGCACGATGGCTAGCGATGTCTGCTGGCCAGTAGCCAATTGCACCGCCGTGCGCGCGCCGAGTGCGGCGAGCAAAATGCCGTGCCGGAAGTATCCGGTGGACACGATGAGGTTCTCGCGCACCCGGCCGAGGTATGGCAAGTCATCTGGAGTTCCGGGACGGGCACCGCAGGTGGCTTCGATAAACTCCGTTTCTTCTAAGCCCGGTACCACGCGGATGGCATCACGCAGCAGGTCATGGATGGCCGAGGTGCGCGGGTGCGGTTGGTCTTCCCTGCTGGTCGCGCCGATGGTGACTGTGCCGTCTGCGCGCGGGATGACGTAGATGGGGCGGTCTTCTACGAACCCGCGGATAACGCGCGTGGCCAGTGGCTGGAGAGATTCAGGCACGCGAACGCGCAGTACATCGCCGTAGACCGGGCGAAGTTGCAGTGGATGCTCGCCTTCGAACCATCCGGTGATCTTCGCTGCGCCCAAGCCGGAGGCAAGGACGATGACATCAGGGGATTCAACCTCGATGAGCGCGCCGGAGCTCAAGGTCACGGCCTGGTACGTGGCCAACTCGGCGACGGCGGTGACGGTGTCACACACGTGCTGTGCTCCCCGAGCCCGTACGGCATCGAAGAGTGCGCGGGCGAAAAGGCGCGGGTCAAGCTGGTGGTCACCATCGATGGCCGCGGCTTTCGCGATGCGCGGTGACAGGGCTGGTTCTAATTGGCGGGCTTGCCGGGTGGTCAAGGTTTCAATGTCGAGTTCTTCGGCCTTGATGTAGTCGATGAGCTCGGAGAGGTGCTGCGCATCTGCCCTGTCGGCGCCAATCAGCAAGGTGCCTTCGGTGCGGTAGCCGGTGGGTAGGTCGGTGTACTGCGTGACGCGCCGAATGAGGTCCGGGTAAAGCTGTGCGGATTCTTTCATCAGTGGAACCAGTGCTTGCTGTTGGTATTGCACCTCTGCGGTGGGTGCTAGCATGCCGCCGGCATGGTGGGTGGCGCCGGAGATGGGATCAGGATCGATGAGAGTGACCTCGAATCCGGCGTCTTGGAATTCAAAGCAGGTGGCCAGGCCGATAATGCCGCCGCCGATGACTAGGGCATGTGCTGTCATGACGTCGCCCCCGACATCTGCAGGCCGGCGGAGAAATCAGCGATGATCTGCTGGGCAAGCTCAGTGGCTGAGGGGGCCTCGATGAATGCGCGGACCATGGCAACACCTGCGATGCCGGTGGAGGCCAGGGCTGTGACGTCAGCGGGTTGGACATCTCCGATGGCGACAATCGGCAGTTGCGACAGTTCAACCAGCCTCGGATAGCCGTCGAGACCAATGGGGTCACGGCCAGAGTCTTTGGTGGGCGTGGGCCGGAAAGGTCCTGCGCCAACATAATCGATGATGTCCGCGTACTCATTTGCTTGTTGTATGAGCTCGGCGGTACCGGTGGTCAGCCCGATAATTGCATCGGGGCCTAAAAGCTCACGGACATCTGTGACGGGGATGTCGCTTTGGCCGACGTGTACGCCGTGTACGGGCAGTCCGCGACGCATGAGGATGGCGGCGATGTCCACGCGGTCATCGATAAGAATCTTTGTTGCGGGGTTCGCTTCAGCGACGGCGAGAGAAACCTTCTCAGCGAGTCTGAGCAGCTGACCTGCTTCAATGGGCTTAGAACGAACTTGGATAACGCCAGCGCCGCCCGCGGCAGCCTGTGCGGCAGTGGCCACAATGTCATCTTGTGAGCCGTTGCCGGTGACAACGTAGCAACGCAGATCAAGTTGGGCACGGGTTTTCACCAATGTCCTCGCTTCCTTCGACGGTATTAACCAGACAGGTTCAAACGGTCCGGCGCAGCTGCAGCGCCCATCTCAGCCCAATGCGTTGGGCACCCGTTGAGGTAGTGTCAACCAGTCAAGCGCGGGAAGGAAGTTTTGTCAACAACACCTTAAAGGTTGTGTCTTCTAAGCGGGTGTGTCTTGGTGATTAGAAATTGCTGCTGCTGAAATGACTTCATCAAGTGCTTCGGAGATTTGCTCCGGTTCTTCCAAAATCACCATGTGGCCGGAGCCGTCGATGACTTTGAGCTCGCAGTTATTCCATTTTTCGCAGATGGCCTCCGACTGGCTCTTCGGCGTGATGATGTCCATGGAACCGATAACCACCTGGCCCTGCAGTTTTTGCAGGCGTTCTTGGGCTTCAAATTCCGAATGGTCAGTCAATTCATCGAAGTAGCCGACAAAACTTGGCAGCGGAGTATCCAGCAACATCGCCGTGTGGAATTGCAGGCGTTCCATCTTGGGGAAACCTGCAACCACAGCGGCAATGGTTGGCGCTGCAATTTGGGCGACAGCAAAGCGCAGGCGGTTGAATTTCTCCGGCACGCGGTCAATCGCGGAATAAAAAGCCTCGGCAATTGAAGACTGCAGCACGCGCGTGACACCCTTATCGGCGAAACGACGCATGGACGTTGAAATTAACAGCGCACCAGAGATGCGCTCGAAGATATCTTGAGGTGCGCGGCGAATAAGATTCAGAGCAATCATGCCACCCAAAGAATGGCCCACCACTACAATGCGACCGCCGTCTTTGGGAAGGCGCTCCAAAATCACGGCAAGCACGTCATCCGCGGCATCATCAATGGTGCAGTCTGCCGCTGGGACGCGCGAGGACATGCCGTGCCCCCGGACATCAACAAGCAAACTGCGAACATCGCTCCTGCTACGCAAGTGCTCAACCTGGTCACACCACGCCTCTGACGACAGGCAATAGCCATGAATAAACACCACGGTGACATCAGCATTGGGATTGCCTACCTCAAACCAAGCAATGTCCACGCCCTCATTATCGACTTCCCCCTCAGCGTCGAGATTTTGCAGACCAGGCGATGTTTCATGGTCATGCAGACGCTGGTGCAAAAGGCGCTGCGCGGCACGGTTTTTCCGGCGCTGCCCACGGTATGCAGCCGCAATCCTGTTTCGTTTATACATATGGACATCCATTGTAGAAGCTAGACTAAGTTGCATGTCCAATGACCTCAGTGCACAACTACGTGCTCACCTTCAGACCTCACAGAACACAGAAACCAAATCTACCGGTGCACCGGAATATTTGGCGCTCATCTCTGAGATTACCGGGCAGGACCTAGAAAATCTCGAACCTGCGCGTCGACTTGATGAGCTAGGACTAACGTCCTTGAATCTGATTGAGTTTGCAGTGCGCGCAGAAGACCGCCTGGGAGTGAAGTTTGAAGAATCTGACGCACTAGCGCTGGAGACCGTGGACGATGTGGCCAAATTTGTGGAGGCAAAACAATGATTTCTTATCTATCTGACATGGACGGCGTTCTCATCAAAGAAGGTGAGATGATTCCCGGAGCGGATAAATTCCTGCAAGTCTTGAAAGACAATGAGATTAGGTTCATGGTGTTGACGAACAACTCCATGGCCACCCCGCGTGACTTGTCCGCGCGGCTGCGCTCCCAAGGACTAGACATCCCGGCGGATAAAATCTGGACCTCTGCCCTGGCAACCGCGAAGTTCCTATCCCAGCAGTCCACCACCCGCACCGCGTACGTGATTGGTGAGTCCGGCCTGACCACTGCTCTGCATGAGGAGGGCTGGATTCTCACCGATAACGATCCCGAGTTTGTAGTCCTGGGTGAGACCCGCACCTATTCTTTTGAGGCAATCACCACCGCCATCAACCTCATCCGCGGCGGCGCGCGCTTTATTGCCACCAACCCGGATGTCACGGGGCCTGCCCCGCAGGGCATCTTGCCGGCCACCGGTTCCGTGGCCGCGCTGATTACCGCTTCGACCAACCGTGAGCCTTACTACGTGGGCAAACCCAACCCCGTCATGATGCGCTCAGCGCTCAACAACATCGGCGTGCACTCAGAGAATACCGTCATGATCGGCGACCGCATGGACACCGACGTCAAAGCCGGTTTGGAAGCCGGTATGCGCACCATCTTGGTCCGCACCGGCATCATGACCGACGCCGCCATCTCCCGCTACCCATTCCGGCCCACCCGTGTACTGGACTCCGTAGCGGACATCCCAGAACGCCTCATGGACCCGTTTGCCTAGATTGCCTGCGGCAATTACGGTAAACGGCTAAACGGAATCCACGCGCGCGCTGAAACCGAACTCATCCGCCAAGGTTGAGACCACGGTATCCAGCGCGCGCAATTCGTGCGCTGTACCCGTGATGACTTGGCGGCAGCCCACGCACTTTTCCGCGCGGGGTTCAGGCAATTCAACGCCAGGAAATGCTGCTAATGATGCCAAATCATCCGCGAATCCCGTATCGCGGTACCAGCGCGTGCACCACTGCGCGGTCAACGGATCATCACCCGGCACCACATACTCTGATGAGCTCGAAATGCACTGCACCATGGCGCGCTCAATCGCTGGGCGCAGGCGCTTAGGCATGCCGCTGACGCGCAGTACTGCGGTGCCGATCTGCACGCGTTGGGCATCGGCAAGCGAAGCATGCGAGTTCGCTACGTGCGACCCTGTGATCTCCTGATCGCGCTTCCCCTCCGCGACCAAGACATCTGCCGCGAAGGCAAAAGCGTTATCAGCATGGATGTCATGCTGCGCATTGTTTCTCACATGGTTGGTAGCTTCTGCCACCTGTGTTGCTGTTGACACGTGCCGAATCTCCTTACGGCAATTGGGCGCCACCGCATGCGGTTTCCTACTGTGTCTGTGGATCGTTGAAACAGACACCTCGGAACACCGCGGCGTTAATGCGACGCAAGACGAGCTTCGTCTTCCCCTACGAGCTCATATTCGTACACAACAGCGAGAAAATCTTTGCTCCGACACATTCGAAGTTGAACCGCAATTAGCTCAGCATCCGTTAATATCAGTCACTTAGAATTACTTTCTGCTCTTCCGCATTGTCACCCCACTTGCGCACCACCGGCAACCCTCAATAACCGGTTTAACCCCCACTTACTAAAGTTAAAGTTCAGGTTGAGCATGACTTTCTTCGTGCCGGTTTTGCCCGCTGCGCAGCTAACCGATGCTCACTCCCACCACGTTTTAGCAATAGTGGTCACATTTCCCGCCGAAGTATTTCCCGGGGAAAGTAAAGCCGCTAATGTATCTGATCATGCGTTTGAACAAGCTTGCCACTGCAGTGGCGTCCCTCGTTGCTGCTGTGGCACTTTCGGTGCCTGTAGCTACAGCACAATCTTCATCCGGATTTCTCTCTTCCAATCCGGAGGTTGCCCGTCAGTTGTCCTCCGCTATTACGGATGCGGTTCCGAATCAGAATTCGGGTGGTTCCAACACCGCTGCCGGCACGACACGGAAGACAACCAGCGTCTTTGGCCAGGGTAACCGCCAGTACCTGCTGCAGTTGCCATCCAACTACAACGCGGGCGCTACTTACCCAGTGTTGTTTGCTTTTGGCGGCGCGGAACACACCGCTGAGCGCACTAAGAACTACATGCGCTTTTCGGAAACCGCCGGCAATGAAGCCATCATTGTCTACCCTGAAGGCCGCGGCGCCGTGTGGGAAGGCCCAAGCTACGCGCGGACATCCCGCGGTGAAGACGTCGACTTCGTGCGCAGCATCCTCAGCGACCTGCGCTCACAGTACAACGTAGACAACTCCCGCATCTATGCTGCTGGCTTGTCCAACGGCGGCGGCATGGCACTGTCACTCGCTTGCCAGGCCCCTGACGTGTTTTCTGCAGTGGCTTCTGTCGCGGGCGCTTATTACAACCCGGTCATCAGCGGTTGCTCAGCTGGCAACGTCAACACTTTGATCGTGCACGGCACATCCGATAGCCACATGAAGTACGCCGGCGGCTACGGCACCGGCGGCGCCTACTACTCCGTTGAAGACACCTGGCGTGATGTTGCCGACCGCAATGACTGCAACCTCTACAGCGTCGCTGTCTCCAACTCTGGCCGTTCCGATATCCGTTCCTTCAACGGCTGCGACCGCGGCGGCAACTCCGTCCTGCAGCGCGTCAACGGCGCCGGCCACACCTGGTTCACCGAGAACCCGAACGCCACCCGCACCGTCTGGAACTTCCTGCGCGACAACTAATCCGCGCCACACCATCTACTGCACTTAGTAGCACAAGCCCCGGAAAGATCCCTGCACGTCACAGTGCACATCGCCGGGGCTATTGAATTATTGTGGAATTGTTCAAAATGGTCCGGCCTAGTATCATAGCTCAACCGGGGCCACGACTAATTAGTGATATTCTCCGTCAATCGCCGACGACTCGTTATAGTAAGTTAAAAGAACATAAATGGAGCGAGGATTATGGCAAATTGGGGATACCGTGTTTATTCATTCAAACTCTTCGCAGGGCAGACGAAGCTCGCCCAAGAGATTCCTGAGAATCGAGAGATTCTTCTCAATAGTCTTGGATTGGTCGGTGAGGAAATTCGAGTTGGCACTCCTCACATGCGTTCGCCAGATACCGATGAGCTTGATGACGAAGATTACGTAGAAACGCAATTCAAGAATACGGATCCAACGCTGTCCATTAGAGGTAGTGCTTTTAACCAAGAGTTAAGTGTAATCCATACGATGATTGCACTCGGTGAACGCGGCTTGCACGACGTAGCGATCGATCCAGATGATAAAACTGAACTATTAAATCTCGAACAGAAGTCTGCCGAAACCCCACGGAAAGTTGACTTCTACTTTGCTTCATCTGGTTTTGAAGGAATCCTAGTCACAGAAGTTGTTGGGATGAAAGACCCCGTACCATTGCTTAAAAAGTGGCTCAGAGCACTTTCGCTGGAGAAAAGGAAGCAGGTGCTAGACGAAATCAATCAGCATAATGAGCATTTCGATGCTGATGGAAATAAAGTAACAAAATCTAAGGCAATAGAAGCCGCACCCAAAACTATCAGTATTCAAGCCGAGCGGTTAGCAGATCCCGAGTTACTCAGAACGATAATCAAAGACATCCGATCAATGCAAGCCGAATACATTGAGCTCGACGAGAACAACAAAGAAACGGAGAAACGTCTCGTAATCAATGTAAAGGAAGAAAGAGCCAAGATAGGCATAGCCAATCGTATTCTAAAGGCCTCGACTTCTGACGGATCTATAGTCAAAGATACTCTCGAGGAACTTGACATGAGCCCTGAAGATCTACGTTCTGCAAAAATTGAGCCTGATCAGGTCAAAGCGCGCATTCAGGGTGAGGAGGCTTCGACAACTCTAATGCCCGGTAAACTGTCAGATCTGTTCAATTACAAATTCAAACAATCAGGCCAACCTTCTCTTGCTCCCTATTATCGAACTACGCTCAAGAAAATCGATGAACTTAAAATTACGTCCCGTATAGCTATAGAAGTCCCTGAAGACTCTGAGCTACTCGAATGGATCGAAAGTGAAGAAGCCTCATGGACAGTCGCAGATTCCCCGAACAAAGAGTAACTGTCCCGAAGTGCCACTACTTTGTCGGAGTTCTCGTTTTTAGTTTAAGTTTCCTTGGACTCGTCGTCCTCGACGCACGAGCTACAGATTTCGGAACAATTGCTAGTGCGCTCGGCCTATATTCAGCTGCTCTGTTAGGGGTTTTCAGCGTATTAACTGCGTGGAGAAGCGCAATCACTGGACGTCGCTCCCGATATCTCCATGTAGAGGACGATTGGCGTGATGTGGTCGACCGCTCTGTGAAATTCGCGCTAAATGGTTCGACACTCGCATTCCTCCTAATGCTGTTTGGTGTCATTGCTCCAGCTGTAAAAAACCAGTTGGCAGGCATACTCGGTATTGACATTTATTCTTTGGCAGCAAGAATCTCGAGCTCACTAGCGATTTCCGGGGTAGTTGTACTAGGGATGATGTCGTTACAAATCGTTCGCGACATCACGGCAGTCTACAACTGGAATAACACGGTCGAAGAGCAAGAAGAGCAAGTGCATGCTCAACGCAAGGCGTTTGAAAAATAGACAACACATTACGAAATTTTCCCGGAGTTATCGCACCCCTTAATACAAGTATTTCGGCCTCGTCTCCATAGTCCTCTATTGGATTAGACGTCGTATCACAAGTTGTCTGCATCTGCCGTGTCGAAGTCAAGCGGCTTGTTTAAGCTTCTTAATGCGGCTTCAAATCGCCGTGCTCCAAATCACAAAATGCTTTGAAGAGCAAAATTGTGTTTTCACAATCTATCCACAAACAAGAATCACCAAATAGACTGACAAGTTATGGATAAAGAGCCGTCTAATCAGAGGCTATAATTAGGCACTTAGTGCCAACATTAATGCAGGTCGGCCCAGATTTCTTGGTTGGTTTCTTGCCACAGTGGCTTGGCCCATTCGCCAAAGTCGCGGTCGGCAAGTGCGACCATGGCGTGGTCGCCGGCGACCCAGAGGTAGGTGCCGCTCATCCCGAAGTGGCCGGCGGCATCGGCAGGCATGTTTGCGCCCATCCAGTGCGGGTCTTTTTCACCGTGGATTTCAAAGCCCAGGCCCCACGGGCAGGGACGGTGCATGCCGTAGCCGGGCACGATGCCACGCAGGTCTGGGTACTGAATAGTGCGCATTTCACCAAGCGTATCCGGGTGGATAATTTGTGGGTTGAGAACCTCGGAAGCAAACTTCACCAGGTCATCGACGCTGGAGATAAGCCCGTGCCCGGCGCTGCCTTCTAAGCGGGTGGAGTTCATGCCAAGTGGCTTGAGCAAGCCTTCGTGAAGGTAGTCCTCAAAGGCCATGCCGGCGGCATCGGCGACGATTTCGGCTGCCCATTCGTAGCCTGCAGACGAGTAAATGCGGCGGTCTTCCACTGGGCGCTTGGCTTCGCGTGAATCAAAATCCACGCCGGAGGCATGCGATAGAAGGTGTCGCAGCGTGGAGCCTTCAGGCCCGGCGGGCTGGTCTAATTCCACCGCGCCTTCTTCCACGGCCAACATGATGCCCATGGCAACCACCGGCTTGGTCACAGACTTGATGTCATATTCGCGAGCAGTTTCGCCCAAAGTTTCCACCCCGCCAGGGCTAATTAATGCCCCGGCAACGTTATCGACTGGCCACTGTGAAATCTTTTCTAATGCGCTCATGGCATAAACCCTACATAGCCACGCACAGGCAAGGCCTCATGCGTATACCAAGGAGGGACTTATACACGTCAAACATGAACATTCAAGAATCGTATATTGGTGATAGTGGACACATCCAACACCAGGGCCTACAGCTTTTCAGGGCCCTCATACATGCCGCACTTACAGGAAGAATGCACATATTCGATTTAAATATCAATGTTAATGGGGTTATTTCTCTTTAGCTATTAAGCATTTAGGGCGTTAACATGACAATCCTTGCATGCCTTTGATCTGCTCCCTCGTCTTCGGATGAGGGAGCACGACTTTGTTGCATGCGTTATTTCATTGATAACCGAACATGGAAAGAGAGTGTGTATGTATGGCTAAGTCGCATGACAACAGCATCCCTGAGCACGACCGTTCCAAACCGACGGTAGATAGGGAAAAATTCGGCGGAAGCCAACGCAGTAATGTGGACGTAGAGCGCGAGAACAAGCGCCCTCCCAAAACCAGCGCAGAGTTGCTCAAAGACGGCCCCAACCTCACGGATCGCAGCGGCCCAAAGGTCAATTGGCAGGTACTGATTACCTCTTCGCTGATCATCCTCGCCTTTTCCCTATGGGCAATCTTTGCTCCTGATAATGCCTCCAGCACGATGCAAACCATCGTCGGCTGGGTAGGCAGAAATGTCGGCTGGGTTTACGTCGTGACCGTAACTGTTGTCATCGGCTTCGTCATCTGGGTCGCAGTCTCACCAGAGGGCAAGGTCCGCCTGGGGCCGGATCATTCCCGTCCCGAATATAAACTGATGACTTGGGCCGCAATGCTTTTCGCTGCCGGTGTAGGCATCGACATGCTCTTTTACTCCGTCGGCGGACCCATCAGCCACTACGTTGACCCGCCAAACGCGGAGCCACGCAGCGCCGAAGCACTGCAGGACTCTGTTGTCTGGACTATGTTCCACTACGGCATGGGTGGCTGGGCCATGTACTCCCTGCTCGGTATGGCAATGGGCTACTTTGCTTACCGCTGGGGCATGCCGCTATCCATCCGCGCAGCACTCTACCCGCTGCTGGGCAAGCGGGTGCGCGGTGCTACCGGCGATATTTTGGACATCATCGTTCTGGTTGGCACCGTCATGGGTGTTGCAACCTCGATGGGCATCGGCGTGGTTCTGCTCAACGTGGGCTTCTCCATTCTCTTCGGCCTGCCGCAAGGTCTAGGCTTGCAGATCGCACTGGTGTTGGTTGCCGTCGTGGTCACCATTGCCGCGTGTACTTCCGGCATGGATAAGGGCATCCGCCTCATTTCAGAGCTCAACCTGTGGGTTGCCGGCGCGATGATGCTTTATATCTTGGTTACCGGTCAGACCGCATTCCTGCTCAACACGCTGGTGGAAAACGTTGGCCGTTTCTTCTGGACACTGCCGGAGCGTCTAACTCAGACCATGGGCTATGAGCTCAACGGCGCGGAGTGGATGTCTGGCAACACCTTGTTCTTCTGGGCATTTTGGTTGGCGTGGGGCCCATTCGTTGGCCTCTTCCTCGCGCGTATTTCCCGCGGCCGCACGCTGCGCGAATTCGTCGTCGCCGCCATCACCATCCCGGTTCTCTGCGACCTGGTCATGGTCTCTCTGTTTGGCAACTCCGCTATCTACGAGGCGGTCTTCCAGAACAACACTGAATTCGGTGACCTGGCACTCGAAAGCCCTGAACAAGGCTGGTACGCGCTGCTGGAGATGTTCCCAGGCGCCATGCTGCTGGTTGGCCTGGCTACTTTGTCCGGTCTGCTGTTCTACCTGACTTCTGCTAACTCCGGTGCAATGGTCATGTCCAACTTCTCCTCCTCCATCCCCGATCCGGGCGAGGATGGACCGAAGTGGCTGCGGATCTTCTGGGCCGTTGTCACCGCGGTGTTGACCATCGCCATGCTCATGGCTGGTGGCGTGGTTACCATGGAATACGCAACCTTGATTTTTGCTTTGCCAGTAACAATCGTGGCGTACCTGGTCATGTTCTCCTTTAGCCGCGCCCTGCGCATGGAAAAGGCCGACCGCGAGGGCCATACACGTCGACGTCGCAGCGAGGCATCCACGGGTGGTCATACCCCAGATCGCACGATTCGTCAGCGTCTGGCCAGCCTGCGCTCCTACCCAGACTTCAACGCTGCGCAACGTTTCAGTACCAATACTGTGCTGCCGGCACTGAATACCACCGCGGAAGAATTCCGCAAGGAAGGCTACGTAGTCACGGTCGAGCCACGCATTGAGGCAGAAACCGGCATGACCGAAGCATTCTTCCAGGTGGATATCCCCGGCCACCGCAGCTTCTTGTATAAGGTTGCCCCCATTGAAACTCCGGTGCCAATATTCGGCGCACGCCCTGCTCCTTCACTGAAGAAGTATTTCCGCATGGAAGTCTTCACTCACACCGGTTCTGAGGGCTATGACCTCTACGGCGTGGACAAGCAGCAGGTTATTGATGACGTTCTGGACCGCTTCGAGGCCCACCTTGGCTTCTTGAGCTACTCCGCGGAGAACCTCAGCGACACCGTCATCACCCCACCGGTGGAGGCCGTCGCCCCGGTGGACGCCCCAGTCGAGGAGGTCACCGGCGAAGAGCCAGAAGCCCCGAAGGAGCACTAGTTCGCTAACGCTCTCTAGCGTCAAAAGCCACGAATAAGTAAACGGTGAGCTAATCACTCAAGAACTTCGCGCGCCCCAGTTGCAGCCAGCAGCCGGGGCGCGCAAGATATTTGTGTGAGGAAGTTGTCGCGCCGCAAGGTTATCTATGCAGCCGGTACCGCCGCTGGTACCGCGGCCGCAGCGACACTTACAGCCAGCAATATTCCGGTGGCAACAGCTTTTCGTCCGCAGCCGCGGCTTGCCCCGCCGCCGTTTGCACACGGGGTGGCATCCGGGGATCCGATATCCAATTCGGTGGTGTTGTGGACGCGCCTTAGCACCCAAGACCCGCAGGTCACCGTGAGATGGCAGGTATCAACCAGCAGGGAATTTCAGACCATCGCGGCCCAGGGCACCGCCACTACGGATTCGAGCAGGGATTACACCATCCACGTCGATCCGTTTAGTTTGCAGCCGGCCACGGTGTATTTCTATCGTTTCATCGTCACCACCGGGCATTATGCCGGGCAGCACTCCCCCATCGGCCGCACCAAAACAGCACCAACACCAGGCACGCCGTTGGAGCAGCTCACCTTGGCGGTTGCGTCGTGTGCCAACTGGGAGTCTGGCTACTTCAGCGCTTATCGGGACTTGGCCAATAGAGCAGAGCTTTTCGATGCCACCTTATTTCTAGGCGATTACATCTACGAATATGCATCGGGAAGCTATGCCGGCAACGGGCCTGTGCGTCTGCATGATCCGGCGCATGAACTGCGCACTCTAAACGATTATCGCCGCCGCTACGCCCGCTATCGCACCGATGCTGACCTGCAGGCTGCGCACGCGGCTCTGCCGTGGATTGTGGTGTGGGATGACCATGAAACCGCCAACAATTCCTGGGCCAACGGCGCGGAGAACCACAACCCCAATACCCAAGGTGACTGGCTGACCCGGCGCAATTGCGCTATGCAAGCCTATTTTGAGTGGATGCCGGTGCGCGCCACCAGCCCTTCGGACAACGGCCGCATCTACCGTTCTTTTAGCTTCGGCGACTTGGCGGAGCTAACCATCATGGACCTGCGCACCTACCGCGAT
>JAUNRU010000080.1:0-9545 GCA_030535535.1 Corynebacterium casei | reverse complement strand
TGGTTTTCTATAACCATAATACGAGCACCGGACACCACAAATCCAGTCGAACAAAATAACGAATTAGCAACGTTTCCAAGAGTGGCGGCGCGGCGGGTGCGGCTTTGGCACAATGGGACAAAGCGAATCGAAACAAGGAGAATTAAAAGTGACTTACCGTGTGCAAACCCCGATGACAGACGAAGTTATTGAGACTTTCCCGACCGCAACAGCGGAAGACATTGAGTATGTCTTGGCGGAAGCTCATAACGCTGCAAAGTCGTGGGGCGCATTAGCTATCGAGAAGCGAGCGAGGATCGTCGCCAAGATTGCAGAGCTTTTCGTTGCACGCAAGCAGGACCTGGGCGCCATCATCGCAGAGGAGATGGGCAAGCCATTAGCTGAAGGTATTGAGGAGGCTGAATTCTCAGCGGAAATCTTCAAATACTATGCCGACAATGGTCCTAGCTTTGCCGCTGATGAAGAGATTCCGACCAACTCTGCTGGCAAAGCAGTTATCCGTCGACTGCCAATCGGTGCGCTTTTGGGCGTTATGCCATGGAATTTCCCGTATTACCAGGTAGCTCGTTTCGCCGCGCCAAACCTCATGCTGGGCAACACTATCGTTCTCAAGCACGCGGAGATTTGCCCACGCTCTGCACTCGCGATTCAGCAAATCTTGAATGATGCTGGTGTGCCGCAAGGCGTTTATAACAACGTGTTTGCATCACATGACCACATCGCGGAGATGATTGCGGATCCTCGCATCCAGGGCGTATCGCTGACTGGTTCGGAGCGCGCGGGCGCCATCATTGGTGAGCAAGCAGGCAGGAATCTGAAGAAGGCTGTACTCGAGCTCGGCGGTTCGGATCCTTATATCGTGCTGGACACCAAGGACGTGAAGGCAGCTGCGAAGTTAGCGTGGGAGACCCGCATGTACAACACGGGTCAGGCCTGCAATTCCAATAAGCGGTTGATTGTCGTGGAAGATATTTATGACGAGTTCGTCGAAGAGTTGGTCGCACTAGCGCAACAGATGAAGCCTGCAGATCCGATGCAGTTGGCTGAGTCGACTGAGAATTCTTATGCGCCTCTATCTTCGCGTTCTGCAGCAGAAGGTCTAACCGAGCAGTTGAAGATTTCAGTTCAGGAAGGTGCAACTGTGCATGTTGGCGGCGAATTGGCCGAGGACAGTGCGTACTTCTCCCCTGCTGTAGTTACAGGGATTGAGCGCGGTTCGCATTCTTATTATGAAGAGTTTTTTGGGCCAATCGCTGTGGTTTACAAGGTAAGCAGTGATGAAGAAGCGCTGGAGCTAGCGAATGACTCCCAGTTTGGTTTGGGTGGCGCAGTATTCTCCGAGGACAAGGCGCGGGCAGAGAAGATTGCGCGTCAGCTTGAGGTGGGAATGTCTAACGTGAATACGCCTGCTGGTGAGGGCGCGGAGATTCCATTCGGTGGCGTGAAGCGTTCGGGCTTTGGCCGGGAACTGGGACCACTGGCAATGGATGAGTTCGTAAATAAGCAGATGTACTTCGTTGCCGATTAGGCGCGGAAGTACATCTGCTGTTGAGGTAAGGATTTAGGGGAACTAGACCTCGGCTAGTGCCTCAGCTTTCTGTTCCCGCTTTGCTTTGCTTCGCTTGTTCTGGAGGCGGCGCACGAACGCTGCTACCAGGACAAGACCCATGAGGACGTACATGCCAATTGCGATTGGGGAACCAACCAGGATGGAGTAGTCGCCGCCAGAGGACAGCAGCGCGTTGCGGAAGCTGGACTCTGCGAGTGGACCAAGGATGACGCCGATCATGATTGGTGCCAGTGGGAAGTCAAAGTGGCGCATGACGAAGCCCACCAGGCCGATGACCAGAACCAACCACAGGTCAGCGATTGCTGCAGAGGTGGCGTAGACACCAAGCGCACAGAATACGGCGATGCCTGGGTAGAGGTAGTGGCGTGGAATCAGGAGCAGCTTTGCCCACATCGGAGCCAATGGCAGGTTCAGAATCAACAGAACGAACAGGCCGATGAACAGAGATGCAAGGAGCGGCCATACCAGGTCGGCGTTGCGTTCGAACAGTAGTGGACCTGGCTGGATGCCGTATTGCTGGAATGCAGCCAACATGATGGCGGCGGTGGCGGAGGTTGGAAGACCCATCGCGAGCAGCGCACCCATTGCAGTACCAGCGGTTGCGTTGCCGGCAGCTTCTGGCCCAGCGACACCGCGGATTGCGCCCTTGTCACCGAACTGTGGATCCTTGCGGCGTTCGTCGAGCTTGCGCTCGGTTGCATAGGCCATGAAGGTTGGGACTTCTGCGCCACCGACAGGGATGACGCCGAATGGAACGCCGAAGCTGGTGCCGCGAAGCCACGCTGGGGCCGCTTCCTTGAACTCAGCCCAAGACAGACGGGCGCGGGCGACCTTGCCATCGCGCAGCTTCGGAACTGGCTTGTTTTGCTCGTAGATAACGTAGAAGACTTCGCCCAATGCGAGGATGCCGACAGTGACGATGATGATGCCGATGCCGTCGAACATTTCCGGAATTCCGCCGGTGAAGCGCTGGGCGCCGGAGATTTCATCAATACCAACGGTGGCAACGAGCAATCCGACGACCAGGGAGATAAGGCCGCGCAGCAAGGAATCAGAAACCACGGCTGCCGATGCAAGGAAGGCGAAGATCGCCAGGGCAAAGTACTCGGCTGGGCCGAAGAGGATGGCGAACTCAGCAAGCTTTGGCGCGAAGAAGACCACCAAGGTGGTAGCGATCAAACCACCGGTGAAAGCACCGATAGCTGAGGTTGCCAGTGCCTGCGGGGCTCGCCCATTGAGTGCCATTCTGTGGCCCTCGAATGCTGTTGCAATAGCGGTCGAACCGCCTGGTGTGTTGACCAGAATGGCCATGGTGGAGTCACCGAAGAGACCACCGAAGTAGACGCCGGCGAACATAATAAATGCTGCGGTTGGGTCCAGGGTGAATGTAATAGGAAGTAACAGTGCCACAGCCATGGAGGAACCCATGCCAGGCAGAACGCCCACGGCGGTGCCGAGCAGCGCGCCGATGAAGACGTAGATGAGGTTCATTGGTGAAAATGCGTCACCGAATCCCATCATCAGGTTATTGAGTGTTTCCATCATTAGAAAATTCCTCCTAGAATTCCGGCAGGCAGGTTAAGGCCAAGACCTGCGGAGAAGGCGACCTGAACAGCGCTGGAGAAAATGATGCCCACTGCGATTGCAGAGACATAGTTCTTTTGACCCATGGCGATGGAGAACCCTGAGAAGAGGAACGCCGCGGAGATGATCCAGCCAATTGGTTCGAGGATGAGAATGAAGGCGATGAAAATGATGATGGAGGCGGTTAGCTTCCATCGGTTAGCAGTGTCGGGGCTGATGCGGGCGTCGCCGCCGTATTCGCCCAGTGGGGTGACGTAGCGAGGTTCATCGCCAGGCGATGGCTTGCGGATTGTGTCAATGACCAGCAGCACAACCAAAATGTAGGAAGCGACCACCAAGATAGTTGGGTAGAACTTCGGCCCCGGAGTTGCGGCTGATTCCGGCACGTCCATGGTGACAATTCCGTAGGTGACATATGAGGCGAAGGCGAACACGAATGCCGCCATAACCAGCGGGCCATAGCCCCTAAACGATGGGAGATCCGGTATTCGAGTCTCCGAAGTGGGAGTTGAATTAGTCATGGTGAAAGTCCTTAATAGCCCAGCTGTGCCCAGATATCATCAACGATGGCACGCTCTTCTTCGAGGTTTGCAGCGAAATCTTCACCAATGAGCGCACTATCTGCCCACTGGTTACGTTCAAGCACTTCAGCCCAGGTGTCAGACTCGAGGACTTCACGCATGATGGTGCGCAACTCTTCGACATCTTCATCTTCCAGGCCCGGAGGAGCCACAACACCACGCCAGTTCACGAGGGACACGTCGTAGCCTTGCTCGATCATGGTGGGGGTATCGATGCCATCGACAGGCTCTTCGGCGGAAATGCCGAGCATCTTCAAACGGCCTGCCTCAATCTGGTCAGCGAAGTCGTTGTAGCCAGACACGGATGCGTCGATGGTTCCGGAAAGCAATGCGGTTGCCAGCTCCGCACCACCGGAGTGCGCCATGTAGTTGACTTCCTTCGGGTCGATGTCGGCTTCTTGTGCCAGCTGAGCGATGATCATCTGGTCCAAGGAACCGAGAGAGCCACCGCCCCACGGGAAGTTGCGGGGGTCTTTAGCCATTTCCTGCATGACGTCATCGACGGTCTCATAAGGGGAATCGGCTGGTACGACGAGCACGTCGTAGTCATCAGTGATACGGGCAATAGGGGTTACTTCATCAATGGATACGCCTGAACCATTGATGTTGATGGCGCCGAGCATGGTGATGCCCATGACCATCAGGGTTGTGTTGTTTCCAGGCATTTCCATCAGCTGGGACAAGCCGATGGTTCCGCCGGCGCCAGGAATGTTGACCACCGTGGGGTTAACAACGCTTCCTTCTTCGCGCATGGTCTGTTGAATTTCACGGGCTGCACCGTCCCAGCCACCACCTGCTCCCGCAGGGGCGATAAGACTGACGGCGCTGCGCGCATCAGCTCCGGTGTCAGTCGCCGCAGCATCCCTGACTCCGAAGATGACCAACACAACGCCGACGATGATGGCAATGATCTGGGCCACCCGTTTTGATGTTGCACTCACTTATAGTTCTCCTAAACTCCAATGAATGAGAGTGACTTACAAACTATAAGAAGTGGATAGTGATTCGCAATACTTTTAGCCCAACGGGTGTATTGGCTCATTTTGTGCATATTTAGCGCATTTTAATCACTTAATCGAGCAGATGTACCGCCTGGCTTCCCAAACTCCGGCCAACATGCAAAAGCATGACCGCGCGTGCACTCTCGCCATCCTTGTCCGCAATGGCATCCACAATCTCCTGATGCTCGCTCTTAATCTGCGCCTCACGGGCGGGGCTAATGTCTTTCTTCGACAGCGCGATAACGCGATAGCGGTCGGCCTTCGACCACAGGCGCTCAAGCTCGTCGATGAGAATCGGATTCTTTGATGCGAGATAGACCGACTGATGAAATACCCGGTGCGCTTGCAGGGCATCGACGTCGCGATAAACCGGCTCCAACCTGGCAAGATTCGCCTTTATCTGCGCAAGATCTTCATCGGTTCGACGCTCAGCTGCCAGCTGCACAGCCAGCGGTTCAAGGGCGCGACGCACCTCCAGAAGGTGGCGTGCTTCATCGGCAGAGACATCTGAAACCTTGGTGTTTTTGTGCGCCGCCAAGTCAATAAGACCCTCGCCACTGAGCCTTCGGATTGCTTCCCGCAACGGGGTCGTGGAGACGCCAATTTTGGCAGCCAATGCCGATTGCTGAATGGTCTCCCCGGGTGCGAGTTCACACGTCACGATCAGCTCTTTGAGCTTGTGGTAGGCGTAGTCGTTTTTTGTGACCAACTGGAAATTATCCATGTCAACTGCCTCTCTATTGATCTTTCATTCCAGCATATATAGAGTGCTACTTAATTCCTACATGTTATAAGATATAAGAAACAAGAGATGGTACCCCCATGACCACTTCCTTCCCTGCGCGCACCACGCTTGGCGATGATTTCGCTCGCTTTCCGATGATCCTTCGGCTCTTTGCCGAAAATCTCGTCCGCCATGGCCGCGACCCGCAACCCATCATCGACCGCGACTTGGATGCCGAAATTGAATTCAGCCCCAGTCGCCTGCTCATGCATGACACCACCTCTACCCCGGCATTGGTGGACATGGCGGCCATGCGCGATACTGTCGCGCGCGAAGGCGGCGACCCGACGGTCATCCGCCCGCACCTGCCGGTAGAGGTCTCCATTGACCACTCGCTCGCGGTGGAGCACTTTGCCCGGCGCGACGCGGCTCGGCTGAACATCGCTGAGGAAATCCGCCGCAACAAGGAGCGCTACCGTTTCCTCAAGTGGGCGTCGAACTCCATGGAGGGTATCCACATCAACCCGCCGGGCACTGGCATCATGCACACCATCAACTTGGAGCAGCTGGCCACGGTGGCAACAACTGATGGCACTTATGCTTTTCCCGACATGATGCTGGGTACGGACTCGCACACTCCGATGATTAATGGGCTGGGTGTTTTGGGCTGGGGCATCGGCGGTGTGGAAGCTGAGACGTTGATGTTCGGAATGCCCACCACTCTGCGTGTGCCGGAGGTGATTGGCGTGCGGCTCATCGGCAAGCTGGGAGCGGGAGTAACCTCAACGGACTTGGCGCTGACCTTGACCAGCGAGCTGCGAAAGTTTGGCGTGACCGGCAAGTTTGTGGAATTTTACGGTCCTGGAGTGTCCACCTTGAGCGTTGGTGACCGCGCGGTGGTGGCTAATATGGCGCCGGAGTTTGGTGCGACCACGGCATATTTTCCTGTCGATGAAGCCGGCATGGACTACCTCGCGATGACGGGGCGCAGCGCTGAGCACATTGATTTTGTGCGTTCTTATTACAAGCAAGCTGACCTGTGGTTTGACCCGAAAGCCAACCCGGAATACAACCAAAGCTTGGAACTGGACCTAGGCACGGTGATTCCTTCCGCTGCTGGTCCCCGCCGCCCGCAGGACTTGCACAGTATTAATACTCTCGCAGGAGTTCTCGCGGACGTTGAGCCGGAGGCAGAAGCATTTCCGCTGGCTATTGCCTCAATTACCAGTTGTACGAACACCACCGACCCTCGACTGCTGATCACCGCAGGGCTTCTTGCCCGCAATGCCCGCGCAAAGGGTCTGACCCCGCCAAGCTGGGTGAAGACCTCGCTGGCACCAGGCTCCCCTGCCGCGGCGAGTTACTTAGAACGCGGTGGACTGCTGGAAGATTTATCCGCTATTGGTTTCGACATTGTTGGCTTTGGCTGCACCACGTGCATCGGCAACTCGGGCCCACTGACTCCGGAAATCCATGAACAAGAAGGAAAGCCTGTCGCGGTGCTGTCCGGCAATCGCAACTTCCCCGGCCGTGTCCATCCGGACTTGGACTATGGCTTCCTTATGTCCCCGCCGTCAGTCATCGCTTTTGCGCTGGCGGGCAGGGCGGATATTGATATTTCTGCGGAAGCCCTGGGAACAGATAATGCAGGAAAGCCTGTGTATTTGCGCGATATTTGGCCAAGCCCGCACGATATCGATGAGACTTTTACCAAGGCGATGGCACCCGACGATTTCGGCACAGATTTCTACGAGGCCTCCAATAACAAGTTGTGGCATGAGATTGATGCGCCCGATGGCGCGCTATTTCCGTGGGATGAAAAATCCACGATTTTGCGCCCGCCGCCGTTTGCGGACCTGGACCAGAAGTCGCTGCTTGGCACCTATGATGCTTACCCGCTGATGGTGCTGGGTGATGACATCACCACCGACCATATCTCCCCTGCCAGCGCGATTCCGAAGGATTCCTTCGTCGCTGACTTCCTCGTCGAGCGCGGCGAAGACCGCGATGACCTCAACGTCTTTGCATCGCGCCGCGGCAACTGGGAAGTGATGGCTCGGGGCGCGTTCTACTCCCGTGCGGTGAAGAACAAACTAACGGATGCGTCCGGAATTGCCATGACCACGCACAGTCCCAGCGGTGAAGACATGCGGGTGTGGGATGCCGCCGGCCGGTATGCGGCGGAGAATCAGCCGGTGGTCATGGTGGCCGGTGACCGCTATGGCATGGGTTCTTCGCGTGACTGGGCGGCGAAGGTCCAGCGTTTGCTGGGTGTGCGCGCGGTACTGGCCACCAGTTATGAGCGCATCCATCGCTCTAACCTCATTGGTTTGGGCATCCTGCCACTGGAGATCCCGCGGGACTTCGTGGATTTAGCTCCTGGCGACAGCATCCACATCCAGGCCGATGAGGTCAGCCCGCGCTGTCAGGTATCTATCACCGTGACTAAGGGTGATGGATCGACGGTGAGTTATGTTGCCACGGCAGCCATCGAGACAGGCAACGAAGCGCAGTTGCTTGCCGATGGCGGCGTCATCCCCTCCATTCTGAGCACCGCATTAACCGCCTAATTAAGTACATAAGAAAAGGAATAAGCCGCAATGACAACTTTTACCTCTGATATCTACGATGAACTTGGTGAAAAGCTCGACTCACTCCCCTTTAACTTTGAGAACCTCGGCCGCGTTGAGCATTTTTCTGGGCCAGCGGAGACAGTGAAGGTCGACGAAGATAATCAGCTGCTCAAAGAACTGATGAAGCAGCCTGGTCAAGGCCGAGTTCTGGTGGTTGATGGTGACGAGAAAATCACGTGTGCGCTGATGGGCGGCAACATGGCGAAGATGTTTAAGGACAGCGGTTGGGCTGGCGTGGTTATCGTCGGTGCGATTCGTGACCGCGCTGAGCTGGCGGAGATTGAGCTGGGTGTGCTGGCAATGGGTTCAAACCCGAAACGCAGTAAGAAGGAGCGTACCGGTGAGGTCGGGGTTAAACTAGACTTTTCGGGCGTGAAGGTTGTTCCGGGCGCCATGGTTTATGCCGATTCTGATGGAGTGTTGATAGAGCGATGAAAAGTACGCTGACGTGGATTTTTGTAGTACCTGCGTCGGTTTTACTTGGATTGGCCTTTAACTACTTCAATGTTGCTGCCGCGTGGATTCTGGCGGGCATTCTCATCGCGGGCGGCACTGCGCTGGTACGCAAGCAAGAACTGGTGCTCAATAAACATATTGAAAAATCTGGCCGCGGTGTCATCGGTGTGCTGGCAGGGTTACCGCTCGTTGGCGTGGGCATAGGTGAGGTCACGCCCTTCGTGCTGCCCGGCCTGGTGGTTTCGGTCATCACGGTGGCGCTCGGAATTGGTGCCGGCGTGGTGCTGGCCAAAAGCGTGAAGGACATTTCCCCACAGACGGGCATTTTGTGCATGCTTCCGGGCGGTTCCTCCACCATTCCGGTGATTGCAATGGAAACCGGCGCGGACTATCGCCTGGTCGCGCTGTCGCAATACTTGCGCTTGCTCATCGTGTCTCTTTCGCTGCCGCTGGTCACGTCAATTTTCAACGTGCACGCCGGCGCAGTAGCAGAGGAAACTGGCACCTGGTGGGGTGCGGTTTTGTTGGTGGTGTTTGCGTTGGTGGGGCCTTACATCGGCAAGCTATTACACTTTCCTGCACCCCATATTTTCGCGCCGCTGCTGCTCACGGTGGCTGCCGGGCAGTTCATTCCGGAAGCTCTTATCATGCCGAATTTTGTGGCCGTGATTGGCTTTTTGATCATCGGCTGGTTCTGCGGCGGCGGTCTTTCGGTGCCGGTGCTGAAGATATTCGCGCGCCAGATGCCCATGACCTTGCTATTTATCATCATCACGATTGCGACCTGTGCCGCCACCGCCCTGCTGTTGACTGCCTGGCTCGACATCTCCTACTTTGATGCCTATTTGGCAACGAGTCCCGGTGGTTTGGAAACCGTCCTCGCGCTCGCGCATGAGGGCGGCTCCAGCCCCGCGGTAGTCAGCGTGCAGCTGATAAGGCTGATGACGCTGCTAGTGCTCGCCGGCTATCTGTCCACCATTATTCGGTGGATTATTA
>JAUNRU010000079.1:0-9745 GCA_030535535.1 Corynebacterium casei | reverse complement strand
GAAGAAATTTCGCAAAATCACGAAATTTCTTCAATCAGAATCAGATGTTTCGGATGGAGAGTAGACCAGCCTTCTTCGCAACAATGCACTGGATGATGAGGGCGACTGCTGCGACTCCTAAGCCAATGAGATCTGTGAAGGTTCCAGGGAGCATTGCACAGATTGCTGCGACGAAGAAGACAATTCGAAGAATCCAGTTGACCTTGGTCATCAAGTGGCCTTCGACGGCGACGGAGAGTAGAAGGACGCCGATTGTTCCGGTGATGGCTACCTGGATTGCTTCCATGACCGTTACCTCTTGCAGAAGCATGGCGGGGTTGTAGACAAATATGAATGGGATGATGTAGCCGGCTAGCGAAAGTCGCATTGATTGGAAACCGGTTCGGACGGGGTCTGCACCGGAAAGTCCAGCTGCTGCGAATGCGGCGAGGGCGACAGGAGGAGTGAGGTTTGCGAAAAGCCCGAAATAGAAAACGAACATGTGCGCAACAAGTGGTTCGACGCCGAGGGTTGCAAGAGCTGGGGCGGCCATTGTTGAGGTGATGATGTAGGTCGGAATTGATGGCAGGCCCATGCCGAGGACAATGGAAGCAATCATTGTCAGAACCAGAGAAAGGAAGAGATTGCCGGCACCGATGGCGACGATTGCGTTTGCCAAGGTCACGCCGAATCCGGTCAGCGTGACAACGCCGACGATGATGCCAACGGCAGCACAGGCGATGGACACTGACACTGAGGTGGTTGCGCCAAGAGCGAGTGACTCCAGGATCTCCTTGACGGACATTCTGGTTGTTTTCCGAAGTTCCGCAATGACGAATGTGACGATGATGGTGAGGAGCGCGGAGAACAGAATTGTTCGTCCGGAGAAGAAGAGCATGTATATAAGGAACAGGATCGGAATGATGAGGTGTCCGCGTTCCTTTAGGACTTCCATGACTCCGGGGAGGTTTTCGCGGGAGATTCCTTTGAGTCCTTGGCTGGTGGCACGAAGGTGCACTTGGACGAGCACGCCGAGGTAATAGAGGAGGGCGGGGATGATAGCGGCGATGGCGATGGTTCGGTAGGGGATACCGAGGGTTTCGGCCATGATGAAGGCGGATGCGCCCATAATTGGAGGAAGAATCTGGCCGCCGACTGATGCGGAAGCCTCGACTGCGCCTGCGAAGACTGGCTTGTAGCCGACTCTCTTCATCATCGGGATGGTGAAAGCACCGGTAGTGACCACGTTGGCCACGGCTGATCCGTTAATGGAGCCCAAGAATCCAGAGGCGACAACTGCTACTTTTGCTGGGCCACCACGGGTTTGGCCGGCGAGGGCCAGCGCAATGTCATTGAAGAATTGTCCCATGCCGGATTTTTGGAGGACTGCACCGAACAAAACGAAGAGAAAAATGTACGTTGCGGCTACGCCAATTGCTGTGCCGTATATGCCTTCGGTGGTGAGGAAGGAGTAGTTTACGGTGTTCTCCCAGGAATAACCGCGGTGGCGGAGAGTGCCGGGGAGGTCACGGCCGAAGACGGCGTAGAGCAAGAATACGATTGACAGGATGGATAGCGCCCAACCGTTGATGCGTCGTGATGCTTCAAGGATGAGCAAGATGAGAATGACGCCGAATACCAGGTCCCACATTGTTGGTACGCCTGCCCGCCGGACGATTTCTTGGTAGTTGAGGACGACATAGAACGCGGTGGATAGGCTGAGTATGACGAGAACTAGATCGTAGTAGGGAAGTTTGGCGCGGGATGCCTTGCGCATTGGCGGGTAGAGAGCGAAAGCTAGTGCGAGCATCGCTGCAACGTGGATGGCGCGGTGCTGCAGAATCGGTGGACTGCCGAAGTATGCCGTGTACATGTGGTATAGCGATACTATTACCGCGAATGCGGTGACCACTATCGACATGTATTTTGATGAGAAATCACGCGTGCGGGACTCGCGGTCGTACTCCTCCAGGAGTTCTTGGGTTTCTTCTTCTACGGCTTTGGTGTCAATGGAGGAAGTTTCCGTGGACATGAGTCATCTTTCGTCTCAATGCAAAGCTAGTCGATGACAAGCTCCGCGAAGGTGTGATGAGGTATTTCGCGAGAAATAGTGGTTCCGTTGATTCTTAAGCTGTGTTGAGTGGCGTGCGAGTGAATCCAATTCAGTTGTGGAATCTTACGGTCGATGTGCGAGGTGTGGATGATGCCGTCCTCAATGGTCGTGGTGCCTTCTAGTTCTGTTGGGGCGCCGGCGCCATAGGACTTGAGGTAGACATCGGTGAGGAAAATCTTGCCGTCGTCGATTCGGTAGGTCTCTTTCCAGGGCTCGAGTTCGATGGAGTGGATCCAGGTGAGGTCGAAAGTGGTTCCATCGGCAAGAGTGTCTTCGTAAAACACTGAACCTGACTCCTGGTCACGGACAATCACGTGATTTCCGGAGTCAGGTTTTAGCGTGAAGAACGCCACCACTAGTAGAAGCACAAGCAGCGGAGTGAATTTAGCTGCCGTTGACTTCATCGAAGTATCGAACAGCACCAGGGTGAAGGTCGGTGGCGAGGCCTTCTTCAACGGAATCCAAGGTGATTAGCTTGGCGGCGTTGTGTGAATTCTGAATGGTCTCGATGTTTTCAAAAATCGCTTTGGTGATTTCGTAGACTTGGTCTTCGCTCAGGTCTGGAGAAACCAGCAACTGGTTGGTGATTGCGGCGGTTTGGACGTCTTCTTCCTGGTCATAGGTGCCGCCCGGGATGACTTCTGCGTCAAAGAATGGGTATTGCTCTTGGAGCGCATCCATTCCTTCGCCTTCGACTGGGACAACAATGACGTCTTCTGTGGTGGCTAGGTCCATGACGGAGGAGTTGGGTAGGCCAGAGGTGACAAAGGCGGCGTCGATTTGGCCGTTCTTCATTTGGTCGATGGCATCGGCATAGGACAGGAAGTCTTCATCGATGTCGTCGTAGGACATGTCGTGGGCTTCAAGGATCATTTGGGCGTTGAGTTCCACACCAGAGTTCTGGTCGCCGACGCCTACATTTCTGCCCTCAAGATCGGATACGGATTCAATTCCGCTTCCCGCGGTGGTGATGATCTGCACGTAGTTGGGGTACAGCGCGGTGATGGCTTGGAGCTCAGAAAGAGCCTCTTTGCCTTCGAATGGGCCGGTGCCTTCGAGTGCTTGGCGGGTGGCGTCACCCATGACGAAGGCTACTTCTGCGCGGCCGGAAGTGAGGAGCTCGATATTTTCAACTGATGCGCCGGAGGCCTGTACGGAGGAGTCGGCGCCGAGGGTATCGGCAAGCACTTGCGACATGGAAGCGCCGATTTGGTAGTAGGGGCCTGATGTTCCGCCGGCAGCGATGGTGACGAAGTCTACGGACCCGTCTCCCTCGGCCTGATCTGCACTGCCTCCGTCGTCTGAGCAAGCGGTCAAAGCAAGGGCGACAACGCTAAGCGATGCCAAGGTTGCACGAATCTTCATGGAATTCTCCCTGGTGTTGTGTGGCACAGCATATTGGTATGAAAATATGATCTGTTGCACATTTTATCCAAGGGGTGGGGGTATGGATAGGGTTTCGCCCTAGGGAACTGGGGCGTGGGTGGAATTAGGCAATCGATTGAATTGCTATTTAGGGGCTTGAAACCAATCCAAGCAGGGGAAACCGCATTCGAGCTGTAGCAATCGAAAGGGGGTAGCGGAAGCAATGGATAATGGAGGAATGAATGAGCATTCACTAGTTTCGCGTTATGTCGTTCTCATGGGGGTTTCCGGTTCTGGAAAGTCTTCGGTGGGAGAGAAGTTGAGCCCGTTGGTGGGGCTGCCGTACCGGGATGGTGATGATATGCATCCGCAGTCGAATATCGACAAAATGGAATCAGGCACCCCGCTCAATGATGAGGACAGGATGCCTTGGTTGAAGAACATTGGTGAGGAGCTAGCTGCCTCGGGTGGGTTGATGATCGGGTGCAGTGCGTTGAAGCGCTCCTACCGCGATTTGATTCGTAGCTACTGCCAGGAAGCGGTATTCGTGCATCTCGCGGGTGATTTTGAACTGCTGTCGGAGCGGATGAATGCGCGCACGGGCCATTTCATGCCGGCGTCGCTGCTGAAGTCGCAGTTTGAGACGTTGCAGCAGCTTGATCCGGATGAAAAGGGCGTCGTGATTGATATTGAGCCATCCGTGGAAGAGGTGGCTCAGCAAGCGGCTAACTACTTGGAAGGATCGCCCACAGAATAAGGACGATGATAAAGCCGATGACGGAAATGAACACCTGGTTCAGTGTCCAGGTACGCAGGGTGGTGGATACGTCCATACCCATGAGTCGGCCGACAAGCCAGAAGCCGGAGTCGTTGACCAGGGAAGAGAACACGGAGCCTGCAGCGGTGGCCAGCACCAGCAGGGCGAGCTGAATCTCGTTCATGTTGGCGGCTTCAACGGCTGGTGCCATCAGTGCTGCGGCGGTGGTCAAAGCAACGGTTGCGGAACCCTGCGCCACGCGAAGTGCTGCAGCGACGAGGTAGGCGGCGAAGATGACGGGGATGCCCAGGTCGGACATGGAATCGGCCAGCGCATCGCCGATACCGGAAGTGCGTAGGACACCGCCGAACATGCCGCCGGCGCCGGTGATGAGGATGACGGAACAGATGGGGCCGAGGGCACCATCCATGAGCTTCTCCAACTGGTCACCGTTGCGCGGACCAAGGACGACCATCGCAACGAGCAAGGTGATGAGCAGAGCGATTGGGGTTTGACCGACGAAAGTGAGGATATCGGCGAAAGTGCCGGTGCCATCGATGGTGCCGGCCGCAGCGAGGGTGTTGACGCCGGTGTTGCAGAAGATGAGCAGCATCGGCAGGAGCATGACGCTGATGACTTTAAGTGGGGAAGCGACGGTTGCAGGATCATGTTCGGTTTGCTCACCGAGCAACGCATCGCTGACCTTGTATGGGAACTTCTTTCCCAGGTAGCGGCCCCAGAGGTAACCGGAGACGTACCAGGTTGGCAGGGCAACAATGAGGCCGAGGCCGAGGATGTAGCCGATGTCGGCGTTGAAGAACTCAGCGGCAGCAACGGGGCCGGGGTGCGGTGGCAGGAACACGTGCATGACGGAGAATGCACCGGCGGCAGGGATACCGAAGGCCAGAACCGGCCCGTCAAGGCGGCGGGCGACAGCGAAGATGACCGGCAACATGACGATGAGGCCTGCATCGAAGAAGATTGGGAAGCCCATAATCAAGGAGGCAATACCCAAGGCAAGAGGGGCGCGTTTGGCGCCGAAGGCGTTGACGAGGGCATCGGCAAGCGATTGCGCACCGCCGGATGCTTCAACGATACGGCCGATCATTGCACCAAGACCCACGAGCAGCGCGACCGAGGCGATGGTGGAACCAAAGCCGTCAATCATGGTGGGCACAACCCCCGCGACTGGGATGCCAGCGGCGAGCGCCGTGACCGCGGAAACGATGATGAGTGTGACAAAAGCGTGGATTCGGAACTTAATAACCAGTAGCAGAATCAGCGCAATCGCAGCTAGGGCGATTCCCAGCAGCGGACCGGCGGACAATGTAGGTTCCCAGGTCTCCATGTAGTTCTCCTTATCTAAATTTTCATCTGAGATTACACCCCGGGGGCTGTAGCATGTAACCATGAAATTTTGGGAGGAGGGCGAAGATCCGGATCCGCGATTTACTTTGGCGAATGAACGCACATTTTTGGCATGGATCCGGACGTCTTTGGCATTCCTGGCCGGCGGCCTCGCCATTGAGATTTTCGAGTTCGAAGGCGTGAGCCCCTGGATTAACTCCGCGGTCTCCGTCATCGTCATCGTCACGGCAGCAATGGTGGCGGTGGGAGCAGCTTTACGATGGGCTATCGTCGAGCGCGCAATGCGATTGGGAAAGCCGATGCCTGCGCCGAAGCTGATGCCGGTGCTGTCTGCGGCCGCCGCGATTGGCTGTGTCTTTGGCCTGGTAGTGGTCTTGCTGTGATGCAAAGGCATCCTGATCCGGGACTGCAACCGGAACGAACAACCATGGCCTGGACGCGGACCCTAGTTTCCTTTTTGGTGGTTGCGGGGCTGAGCATGCGAGTGTCTGCCTCAGTGCACGAAATCGCGTTCTTGCTCATTGCGGTGATTGCGATGGTGGCGGCGCTTAATATTACTGTGCGCCAAGCTGGCCGCTATGAGCGGAGTAATACGGGGCTAGTGGAAGAAAAAATTCGGCCACAGGTGTGGTCAGTGGTAGTGATGTCAACTGCAGTGACTCTTTTGGCTATGGTTTTGCTGGCAATGAGATTAATGTGAGCGAAAAATTCCTTAATAAGCTAGTGTTAGGAGCCGTTCAAGTCTGTTATTGGTCGCCTTTTAATCCCTAGGAATTTGTATAGCCATGAAGTCTGTACGCGCGTTGATTACGGCAGCAGCAGCTGCATTGTCTCTTGCTTTTATCCCTCAAGCTACCGCTACTGCTCAAGAACACTGCCCAGCAGTAGTTGCAGTTGCAGCGCGTGGTTCGGGACAGAACACAAATATTTCTCCAACCTGGTACGGCGGCCCGCGCCCGTCCAATGGTTGGGAAGGCGAGACCATCCGCGCATTCCTGCAGACAGCTGAAGGTCGCTACCAGGCAACTCATGGTGGCAACTCTTTGATGAAGGACGTTCACGTACTGGGGCTTAGCCCAAACGTGTACCCAGCGACCTACCCAGAATATGAAGTGCCAAACGTAGCGGCGCCTGAAACCGTAATGGACATGCTGCGCATTGCTTACCGCTACGCAGCTCCTGTTGTGAATACTGCGGTGTCCGCTTTGGGCCAGTTCCGCTACTCCGTGGAAACCGGTCAGGCTGGCGTCATGCAGGCCATTGGTCACTATGAAAACTCCACTGGCTGCAAGCCAGGCTACGTTCTGATTGGTTACTCCCAGGGCGCGATGATCCTCGCGGGCCATGAGAAGCAGTTGGCTAACCGTGGTCAGCTCGCGGGCGTGGTCTACATGGGTAACCCAATGACCAACCGCAATGATCCATACACCGTGGGCGTGCCAAATGCTTCCGGCATCTTGGGCGATATGCCGAACAACACCGTGGCTTCCAAGGGAACCAACAACCGCATTAACTACTGTCTGCCGCTGGACGGCGTGTGCAACGCAACCGTGGGAACGCTGCGCGCTTCTGAGGGTAATGGCGGATACCATGGCCGCTACTTCCTGCGCGGATCCCAGTGGGATGCGCAAGTAGCGGATGCCTTTGGACGCTTCGTTGATCAGCGTCGCTACGGTTAGGGTCTATGAACAAAATTGGAATCATGGGTGGCACGTTTGACCCGATTCACAACGGCCACCTGGTGGCAGCGAGCGAAGCTGCCTACCGTTTCGACCTGGACAAGGTCATCTTCGTGCCCACGGGCCAGCCGTGGCAAAAGGCAGACCGCGATGTCACGGATGCAGAACACCGCTATTTGATGACGATGGTTGCCACGGCGTCGAACCCCCGTTTTACGGTATCCCGGGTGGATATTGAGCGGGAGGGGCCGACGTATACCATCGATACGCTGCGCGATATCCGCCAGTTCTATCCGGATGCGGAGCTGTACTTTATCACTGGCGCGGATGCGCTGGCATCAATCATGTCTTGGCGTGACTGGGAAGAAATGCTGGAGATGGCACACTTCGTGGGTGTAACCCGCCCGGGCTATCCGCTGACCCGCGATATGGTGCCGGAAGACCAGCGCGACAGCATTGAGCTGATTGATATTCCAGCGATGGCGATTTCTTCGACGGACTGCCGCGAACGCGCGCGCAGTGGTGTGCCGGTCTGGTACTTGGTGCCGGACGGGGTTGTGCAGTATATTGCGAAAAATCACCTGTATAGCCCAAATGAAGGTAAAGCGCTGTAAAGTTGTTTGAGGGTTATACATATTTCAAAGTAAGTAAAGGATATTTGTGAGTATTACTGACGCGGCACGCCGGATGGCAGAGTTGGCAGCGCATGCTGCCGATGAAAAGTCCGCCAGCAACATCGCAGTGATTGATGTCTCTGACGTTCTGGCCATCACGGAACTTTTCGTTATCGCTTCTGCAGATAATGAGCGTCAGGTGCGATCCATCGTTGAAGAGGTAGAAGACGCCCTGACTGCAGAAGGCTTTGAGCCGAAGCGTCGTGAAGGTGTGCGCGAAAACCGTTGGGTTTTGTTGGACTATGGATTCACCATCGTGCATGTTCAGCGCGAGCAGGAGCGCGAGTACTACGGCCTGGATCGTCTGTACCATGACTGCCCGCTGATTGAGATTGAGGGCATTGAGCCAGCAACTCGTCCGGGCACGTGGGATAACATCCGCGACGTTGAGTCGATTGATGATATTCCGTTGGCTGAAAAAGAGCCAGAAGACGACGAAGAGTACTAGGCTAAATTCCCATGAGCCGCCGACTTATACTGATCAGGCATGGTCAGACCACCTATAACGCCACAGGTCGTATGCAAGGACACTTGGATACGCAGCTTTCTGATGAAGGCGTGGCGCAGGCTGAGTCTGCCGGTCGGCTGCTGCAGAACCAAGGGATTACCCGCATCTTGGCCTCGGATTTGTCGCGGGCGAAGGTGACGGCGGAGATCGTCGGCAAGCAATTGGGCTTGGACGTTGAAGTTGATGAGCGCCTGCGTGAGACCAACTTGGGTCAGTGGCAGGGCATGACTTCGGCGGAAGTGGATGAGCAGTATCCGGGGGCGCGCGCAATTTGGCGCCATGATCCGACGTGGGCGCCGCCTGAGGGTGAGTCGCGCGTGGATGTGGCGAAGCGGGCACGCCCGGTCATTGATGAGTTCATGGAGTCCTATTCTGATTGGGACACCAATACCGTTTTGGTGGTGGCTCATGGCGGCGCGATTGCTGCGCTGACCTGCAATTTGATTGCGCTGCACAACCAGCAGTATCAGATGCTGTCTGGTTTGAAGAACACCCATTGGGCGCAGCTGACTGCGCGTCCTGCGTTTGATCCGGCTCGTCCGGATGCACCGGTGAGCTTCAACGAAGACAATATTGCGAACGCGAATTGGTATTTTGATGGCTGGAATATGGGCGCCCGCGTTGTGGGCGGCACCGGGGCTGATATTTAATGCCAGTTCGTATTGTGACTGATTCTTCTGCTGGACTGCCTCAAGAAATCGTTGATGAACTTGATATCACGGTGTGTCAATTGCACGTGATGGACAACGAAGATTCGGATACAACCACCTCAGCGCTCTCTGCGCTAGAAATCGCCGCCGAGTATGGCCGGCAAATGGAACGCGGCGGCGATGAAGGCCTTATTGGCCTGCACTTGGCTAAGGAACTGTCATCGACGTGGTCTGCGGCGGTCACAGCTTCGGCGGTTTTCCCTGACGATAAAGTCCGCGTGATTGACTCGGGTACCGCCGGTATGGTGTTGGGCGCTGCAGCAATGGCTGCGGCGAAGCTGGCTAAAGACGGCGCTGATGTAGATGAATGCTATGAAGCGGCGCAAAACACGATTGAGCGTGGCAGGACGTGGGTGTATTTGAGCTCCACGGATGAGATTCGGCGCTCGGGACGCATGTCTGCTACTACGGCGATGATTTCCACGGCGCTGCTGGCTACTAAACCGATCATGGCGCTCAATGATGGCCGCCTGGAATTGGTGGGCCGCACCCGCACGCAGACAAAGGGCTTTATCAAGTTGGTGGATCTGGTGGCATCGGAAGCCGGCGGCAAACCGGTGTTTATCGCGCTGCAGCACAATGATGCCGAGGA
>JAUNRU010000016.1:0-36835 GCA_030535535.1 Corynebacterium casei | reverse complement strand
CGCAACTGTATGGGAACATCTGCGCAACCAAAAATACTGTATGGGAACATCTGCGCAGTCTGACCAGGGCATATGTTTATATGGGAACATCTGCGCAGGAACGTATGGGAACATCTGCGCAGCCTGACCAGGGCATAAAGAAAGCGCCCACGAGGGGGCGCTCACTTGCGGATGGATACTAATCTAGCTGTAACCGTGGCGGCTTTTTCTCAACTGAGGGAGCGGTCTTTGAGACAGTTACTCCGCCTGTTGAGACTTCAATACCAGCATCTGGCCAAACCAGAATTACGTCTTGAATGGCAGCTTTTAATTCTCGCCGAAAATCGGCGAGGTTTTGACTGCTTGTGAGAGGTTTGGTGGCGAAGCTTTGTGCCATCATGTCCCAGGTAAATAGGTAGGAGTCTCGGTTGTTTTTGCTAAGCCAAAATTGCTTGACCGTGAGCCAGATATAAATGTCCATTGACCGTGGCTTGGTGAGCTGGCGTAAAACAGCAAGGTCGATAGGGATGGGGGATTCGATAATGTGCTGGAAAAATTTTGGTGTGAGTTTGATATAGGACTCGATGAAGCTTCCCTGATTAGGGTCGCGTGCATCAAACCATAAGTCCCATTCATCCATGATTTGAGTGTGCTTACCACGTGCGCGCACACCATCGTCCTCTTTGACGGTCACGCGAGCGTCAGCCAGGCGCAATAGTTGCTCGCGCACAATCGATAGAGTTCCTTTTTTCCCACCGGTTCCTCGACCGTGGATGCCGATGGCTTGGAGGAAGTGGTTCATGGAGTGGCCGAGAGGGATGCGGACTGCTTGCTCAAGGTCTATTTTGCCTGCTTTGAGCTTTCCAGCGTTTTCCACGGCACGGGTGATGATGTAGGCCATTATTAGTCGGGGATATTTGCCGTAGGGCAATCCTCCATCGGCGTAGACAACGATTCGGCCTTGTGCTGTCTCTATGACTCGCTTTTCTTCGTCGGTCTTGCGGTATGGAAATAATGCTTGGACGAAGAGTTTGGATGTGTAGCCAATGTCTTGGGCGTTGATTATTTCTTTTGAATGCTCAAGTTCTTGGTTCGCAGCAGCCTTTTGGGCGGCTTTTAGTTGTGCGAGTTTTTCTGGTGGCAGTGCCATAAGGGAAGTCCTTTCTTGGTGCCACCGTTTAACTACTTGCACACCCGCTTGTGGTGGTATGCTGATAGTCAAACGGTGACACCGTTGTATGAACCCCTCGCTAGAGTGCCAGCTCTATGATGCGGGGGGTTACCCATTTCCTGGGTAACGTGCGCGCCCTGGACTCGAACGCAGGGTGTATGCCTTTCGCACTATTCTTTCTATTAAATCACATTTATGTAATTTCGGGCCGTGACTGGCTTTTTAGTATGGATTATCACCTTCAGATGTTGGCTAGATCCGTGAGGTGTTCTTGGCCGCGATAGTGATTAAGTGTTCGGAAACTTGAAAGAGTTTTGCCAGCTTGGGGACACGTTCTTGTGAGAGCCGTGCGTATCCGCGTTCGATGTCTCCCCACGTAGACCTAGAGATTCCTAGCGCTTTCTCTACAGTGGCTCGCGGTAATCCCGCGCGTGCGCGGAGGTCAAATAAGGTTGATTCTTTTCCCTTATGGGCAACAACGTCTTTTGGGGCATGGCCAAGAACGTTCATTACGGTGTGAAAGTTCTCTGGCGTGGGTTTTGCTAGCCCGTGCTCCCATTTTGAAATAGCGCCGCGCGATAGCTTTGCAGCTACAGCAACATCTGTGATGCTCAAACCTGCTTTGACTCGTAGTTTTTTAAACGCGTCGTGGTCAAAGTTCTCTAAAGACATCCGCGACATTTAATCTCTCCGTTGACTTAGGTTGCTTGAACTAGCTCTGGAAGGCTTACTTCTCGCCAGGATTTATAGCCATTTTCGCGGCACCATTCGTTTGCTGGTACACCGTCTATGATTTGAAAGTCCAGTCCCAGCCCAGCTTTTACGCAAGCACTGGTTGGGACTGGCACTTCGTGATTAACAACGTGCAGTTCAAGCATTAAAGTTTCAGCTTCGGCGGCTTCTTTGATTTTTGTGGCGAGCCAGACTGCTTTTTTCATTGCTGAAACGTCTGCGGAGGTCTGGTCACCCTCCTCGTAGTCTTTATCATCTTCAAAGAAATCTCCGTACCAGAGCACGGATTCACCTGCACAAACTGCATAAGTGCCGACTTCCGCGTCGCCTGCGGTGTTAAGGACAAGGCGTGGGCCTTGCTCGGCTTTCTCGTTTAGCTCTTGTGCCTTCTGTTGGATGTCTTGCTCGTAACTCTCTTTGGCTATGGCTCGAAGCTCATCGTAATCGTGCCCTATCTGCTTGCGGAGTTCGGACTTAAACTTCGGGAATTTCGTTTTCGTGGCTAAGTCGTTGTCTTTTGCCCATCGGAACAAATCACCGTGAGAAGTAAGTTCTTTCAAGTCTTCGGCGTTCTCGGCAACGATTGCTGCAATTTCATCCCATTCTTGGGCACCATTTGGCTTGGTCACTGATTTTCCTTTGATTGTAGTTGTGTGTCTGGTGGGACAGATGTTAACAAAGGGAAAACGCTAACGGAAGTCCTTTGTTTCTTTTTTATATTGGCTCCGTACGATTGCTGCGCGCACTATCTCCTCGGATTGCTGCAATAGTTTGGCTAGCAACCGCACCTGTTCGGGGGTAGGTTCGAGAACGCCCCGTTCAAGCTTTCCGTAGCTCTGTCGAGGCATTCCCGCACTTTCAAATGCCACCCCTATGTCTGCTTGGCTCAGTCCAGCATGGAGGCGGAGATCTGCCAGCTCCGACCTGTTGGGTGATATGTCCACAAAGTCCCAGGTGGACACGTTGAAGTAGCTTGCTAGGCTTTGAAGGCTTCGGGGATAGGGTGAATTTATACCCTGTTCCCAGCGGTAAAGCGTTCCGACTCCAGCTCCTATGCCTGCGGCCACCTCCTCTAGAGACAGTCCGTGGGTAAGTCGTAATTTTCGAAGCACGTCGGGCCTCCACCCGCGCGCACCACGGCGTGACTCTGACAAAACTCCTCCTGAAAAACTGTTGCATAAACCCGATTATAGGGTAAACTGGAAATCGAAAGGGAAAATCTAAACGGAAAGTTCTATGGGGTTCATAGGGCTTGATTCCCTTCAAGGTATTAAATTGTCTCTGTAGCCATACAGAGGCTTTCAGATTTAACCCAACCATATTTGCACACGGAAGGATCATTGATATGGCCAAAAAGAGCACATTCGGCCGAATTTCAATCGCAGCAGCGAGTATTGCATTGCTGTCTAATACGACGTTCGCGGTAGCTCAGGAACAGCCGGGGACAGGGGGAGCTGTTCAACCAGGGACAACCACGGAAGCACCAGCCGATGATGAACAGGCTCCGGATGAGGAGCAAGGTTCTGAAACCGACGGTTCCGAGTCTCCAGATTCAGAAGATAAAGAAGAAGGCCAACCTGCGGAGGATAGTGCTCAGCCGGGGACAGGGGGAGCTGTACAGCCAGGGACAATCACGGATAACCCGCCGGTGCAGCCAGAGGAGGTTCAGCCAGCGCCTGAACCTGCGCCGCTTCCGGAGACTCCTGTGTACGAGACTCCGGTTGTTGAAGAGACTCCACCTGCGCCGGTCGTTGAGGCGGTAGCTCCTGTATACGAAACTCCGATTGCTGAGCAGGTGCCACCAGCGCCAGTTTCGCAGCCTGAACCTGCACCAATTGTGGAAGATGCAGCACCAGAGCCTTTGGTGGAAGTGTCTTTGAGCGGGGCCGGGGATGGAAGTGTTGCAGTGACCGAGGACGCTACTGGCACTTCAACAATCGGGGATTGGGACACGGAGTGGACGAGCGGAGCTGTTGATGTTCACGTCTCTCACCCAGATAAGTCAGGAAATGTTACCGCAACCGATCACCTATCGGGGCAGTCTATGAGCTGGAATGTGTCGCTTGCCATGCAGGCTGACCAGTGGATTCAAGACCAGCCATGGGCTGATGAACTTGAGCGATCCGTACTAGTTGCATCTGATGATTTCCCAAGCTCCGTTGAAACTTCTGCGGCAGGCGTTGATGTCTCTGCCAAGTTTGCTCAATAGACCCGGAATTTTATAAGGAGTACTCCCGCATGGCACGGAAAAAGTCACAGTCGCCTGAGCCTGCTCCAGAGCGGCCTGAGATTGGGCACTGGCGTGACTGGCTTCCATCACCTGACCCGGAACCGGAAGTGCTTGAACAGGACACTGATGAAGCCGAAGAGGAAGATACAGAGTCCGAAGAGCACACAAAAAAGCGGAGCCGGAAGCAGACCGTGGCAGTCGTGCTGGCTTCACTGACTCTCCTTGCAGGTGGTGGCGGTGGGTTGGCGGTGTTTCTCAATTCTCAAGACCAGGGGACTGAGGCAGTTTCTGCTGCGCCAGAGTCGGTCACGGTGACTGCAACACCAACTACGACTGCTCCACCACCGTTTTGTTCTCAAGCTAAGGCTACGTCGGAGGATGGAACGCTGGAATCTCCTGAGGGTGCTATCCAACATCTCCAGTACTCGTATTACGTCACCCGTGATGCTGAGGCAGCACGTGACTCGTATACCGAGGATGCGCGCGTATCCGAAGAAGGATTGTCTTCTGCCATTGAGAATACGCCCGAGGACACGACGCATTGCTTAGAGATTGAAGCGGTCGATGAAGAGGCGGGGCTGTACAACGTGGATTTGCAGATTGAAGACCCTGATGGGTCAGTTCGTATCTACCTGCAAAAAGTCACAGTTGCGGCCCAAGAAAACGGTGAATACCGGATTGCCACTGTAGAAGAGCGAAAGGAGCATACGGAATGATGGAGCGTTTAACGGCGGTGTCTCCAGCAGAACGTACATTGCCCATTAAAGAGCCAGTGGAGCAGGTACGCCCACCGTTGGTATGGCTTGTCGGTGCCCACGGTGGTGCGGGAGTAACTTTTCTGACTCACTCACTAGCTTTTGCGGGAGACTGCAAAGAGATGTGGCCAGATGTAGCTGAGCAAGATATTTCACCGTGCGCGGTCGTTGTTGCCCGCGAGAGCACATCCGGTTTGGATGCGGCTGAGCAGGCACTACGACAATGGCACACAGACCCAGAGCTAGAGAACATTAATTTGATTGGGCTAGTGCTCGTTGCTGAGGCCAGCGGCAAAAAACGTGCACGTGAGTTATCTGCGTGGTCGGAGTCCGTAGCAGCACTAGCGCCTTCTACATTTCGCGTGGCGTGGATTCCGGAATGGACGCATATGCGCACCAATGAGCTACCGGACTGGTGGCCTGGCGATGCGGTTCCAGAGAAAAAGAAAAAGTATGAATCCGACGTTCCAGCAACCGTTGCGGAACTCGGAGAACACCTTATGACAGCTGCGCTTGCGGCACTTACAGAACAGGAAGAAGAACAATGATTGATATTTCGATTTTGGCGCAGACCGCGAGCGATGCTGTATTGCTTGCCCAGCAACTACCTACCGGCTCAGGCGGCGGCGCTGGTTTGCCAGAGCTGACCCCAGTTGCTCCACCGTTTGCAGAGAAATTCTTGACGCTCGGTTCGGCAGCAACTTGGACGGCGTATCTGGCTTCGGCAGCAGCATTGATTTTTGCTGGCGCAAAAATGGGCTATGAGCGCTGGCAGGGCGGTGCCGTGGAATCACCTAAGAAGATGGCTGCGGTTATTTTCGGCGCTATTGTTGTCGCTTCTGCAACTGCGATCATTAACTGGGCTAGTGCTTAATAATGGCAGCAATCCTAGGAATTCTTGATCGCATCGGTACTGCTCTTAATCCTGCTTTTGGCGGAGGGTTAGGTAGTAACCCTTCGGAAAGTACGGCGGCGGGTATTCGTGATCTCTATGGATTCTTTGTCCCTGGCGGCTCGTATGGCACCACAGTCGGTGGTCAAGCAATGACACCTGATGCCATGGAGCCGCTTATCCAAGGGATGCAATACGCACTGTGGATCAGCCTGGTGTTTTTGGTAGGAGCGCTCATATTCGGTGGGGCACAGCTTGGATATGCCCGCTCACAAGGTTATGAGCCAAACGCTGGAGCACAGCGAATCCTCGTCGGCGTTGTCGTTGCAGCGCTTATGGGGACTATCGGGTCGATAGCAGGAATGCTGATCGCCTAAGACAAAGAGGAGTATCAATGTCTAATCCACAGACAGAAAATGGGGCACGCTGGGGATTGATAATCGGGGCTATGGCACTAGTGCTAGTGCTCATTGTTTCAGGGGCAACGCTGATTAGCTTTATTGGCGGGTCAGAGACAACCGCTCAAGAAGAGGTCATCCCTAAAGTTGTTCGTGATGAACGAAACGCCACGCGCGACCAGCTCGGAAGAACGGTGTTTACCCCGGTTAATGAGGCTGGAGATGTTCTCGAAAGAGTAAATACCGGCCCTGATGAAAATAGCTCAACGTATTACACAGCACGTCCTGATGTGGAGTGGCAGCGTCTGAGCGGGAAAACCGAACAGGCGATTGGCCGGGATTATCCCTACTCTGCGGTTGCTGGCCCCTGGGAAATTACCGAAGGTGTTGCCCACGGGTTCGCGCACTCTCCGCAAGGAGCAGCGCTAGCTGGAATCCACATGCTCAACGGGGTAGCCCAGGGCGGGGAGAAGGCAGCGCGCGCCAGCAGGCAGTTTGTAGATGATGAAAAAACGGTCGAGATGATGAATCTTCTGCTCTCAGAGCCAGAAGCTCCTGAGCTTCCAGAGATGCCGTGGGCACGGACGTTCGCATCATATCTGGTCGTGGATTATGACAAAGATGCTGCAACTATCCGTTATGGACTCGCTGATGGTGGAGGATATGCCTCCTGGGACATAAGCCTGCATTGGGCTGATGGTGATTGGAAAATGTCTGAGGAATCCGTCGCTGAAGAACTTGAGCCAGTAACCGAGACACAAATGCAGTCGTGGGTTGTTTTGTAGAACAGCTCCAGGAAGAAGGAAGTAATGAAAAAAGCAGCGGCTGAAAGTACCGACCAACAGCAAGTTAAACAACCGCGGCCTCGCTTAGGAATTATGCTTGCCGCTACCTTCCTCGCAATGATCGTGATTGCCGGGGCAGTTATGTTCATCAATCGCCAAGATGATGCAGAGCAGAGCGCTACTCCAGCTACCCCTGACAGTGCTTCGGTAAACGGTGATGATCGTCCAACGGAACTAGATCGTCTAGGCAGGATTGTCTACGTACCGGATAACGCGGCAGGCGACGTTTTGGATAAAGCTAGCGAAACCAGCGAAGATGCTGCGCCAGATGTGGAGTGGCAGCGTCTGAGCCGTTCTACAGAAATTACTATCGCCCGTGACTACCCGTTCTCGGCAGACGCTGGCCCATGGGAAGTAACTGACGGCGTTGCGCATGGCTTCGCCCACTCTTCCCAAGGAGCAGCACTTGCAGGAATCCACGCCTTCCTAGGTGTTGGCCAAGGCGGGGAAAAAGCAGCCCAAGCGATGAAGCAATTCATGGCTGACCCAGAAGCGAAAAAAGCAGCCCAGCACATGCTGGACAACCCAACGGGGCCGCAATCTCCAGAAGCTCCGTGGACATCGACGTTCGCGGCATACACAGTGCTTTCGCATGATGACGACTCTGCGATCATTCGTTATGCAGGTCCTTCTGGTGAAGGGTATTTGCAGTTTGATGTCAATCTAGTCTGGGAAAATGAAGATTGGCAGCTGGCCCCTGGGACAGCAATTTCTTCTGCCTCACAAGTATCGGAAGATGAGGTAGCTTCATGGCTACAACTGTAAAAAAGCTCTGTGTGGTTGTGGCCTTCGCTATCTCTTTGTTGCTCAGTACAGCGGGTACCGCTGCGGCTCAAGAAGAAGCCGGACAAGACGATAGTGGAGTTAACGTTGCGTGCGTCGCCTCGGATATTGGCACGATTGGTGGCGGGCTAGCAGCAGTAATTCCTGGCGGACAAACTATTGCCCCGCTTCTCGCGGCAGCCAGCGGCGTTGGCCAAGCTATGGGCGGCGGAGATTGCAAGCTGGGTGACGGAGTTATGTCTGTTGCGGGGGCAGCAAAGGATGCCGTCAAAGATAAAGTCTATGACTCCACTCTCGGCGCTTTTATCGAATCGATGCTGGTAGCTAACGGCCAAGTACTGAAAACCATCTTTTCGTGGTGGATCGCTGTTCCATCAATGGATATGGAAGGTCTAGGCGCTCTTGATGGTGCCAGTCCAGAGCAATTGATAGACCTTGCTAATCAAGCAGGTCAGGCCTATTCGGATGCCACGGGTGAAGAGAATCCTGCGGCAGCACTTCCCTCGCTGGCAGAAGAATCTGGTGAGGATGTGCCAAAGGTAGGCAACGGTGGTGACCTATCTGGCCTGGGCAACCCTGTTGCGGAAGAAAATAGTAGCCTTTTGCAAACAGTCAATGACTACACCGGCAGTCTGCAAGTTTGGCTTCTCATGCTGGGTATCTTGCTCGGTCTGGTACGCATTGCCTGGGCTCACCAGCAGGCTCAAGGGCAAGAATCCATGGCCATGTTTAAAGGCATTGTCCGCGCGGTGCTTATCGCTGTTGGGTTCTCCGTCTTTGTCACTCTTGGTACGCGCTTTACGGATGCGCTATCAGTGTGGTGGATGAATGAAATGGTGCAGCCCGACCAGCTCTCGCAATTCACTGAAAGAATCGTGATGCTCTCGGCAACGCCAATTGCAGGTGCTCTAACATTCTTAGTTGCTTTACTTGGGTTGTTGGCCGCTTTGGTGCAAGTTGTAGTCATCATCATCAGAAACGCACTGCTCGTCCTGGTCGTTGCGGTTATGCCTCTGGCAGCATCCGCGTCATTGACTCGGGCCGGAAATTCGTCTGTAGAAAAGATGATGGGCTGGACTATTGCACTGTTGCTGTTTAAGCCTATGGCGGCGCTGGTCTATTCAGTCGCGCTGATGATGGTCGGCAGTGGTGAAGGTGCGTGGGACACCATTACTGGCATGGCTTTGCTGGCAATGGCTGTGATGACTCTTCCAGCGCTGTTGTCCATGGTCGCACCGGCAACTCAAGCAGTTGGCGGAGGCGCTTCTGGTCTTGGTGTAGCTGCTGGCGCTGCTGGCGCGGTGGCCACCGGAGCTGCGGCACTTGCAACCGGAGGAATGGCGGCAGGCGCACTCGGCGGCGGCGCTGCCGGAAGCGTGGGATCGCTTTCCAAATCTGCTTCCATGACAGGCGGCATGGCTGGAGGATCTTCTCCAAGCGGTGCTGGCTCAGCCGGACTAGGTGGTGGACTACCTGGCGGCGGTGGCGGTACTGGCGGCTCAGGCGGCGGACTTCCTGGTGGCGGTGGAGGCTCCTTGGATGATTCTGGTGGCGGTGGAGTTGGAACGCTTATTGGCACTGGTGGAGATACCCCAGATTTGGCTTCCTCTCCAGCAGATTCCGGCACTGGTCACGGAATTGGTGCACCTACTCCCGTAGCAGCTAGCGGAGCTGGACAAACTGCCTCTGGTAGCGGTGGTGGAGGATTCTCGGGCTACTCCGGTAGCGGAGGAACTTCCTATTCAGCAGCTAGTGGGGCAGGCCAATCACCCGCCAGTGGTGGAGGCGGCGTTGCCGGTGAGTCATTTGCAAGTGGTGGTTCCACGGGCGTTGGTGGCCCTACTGGTGGCGATAGTGCAGGCATTATTTCTCCATCCCACAGTGGCGGAAGCTACGGGGTGGGAGGTGTCTCTGGCGCAACTGGCGCTGGAGCGGCACCAGCATCACCGGTTTCGCAAGGCGGCTCGGGCAATGGCGCAGCCCCACGCGGTGGTGCGCCAGTACCTCCACGTCCGGGAGGTACGTCAGGAGCTTCCCATAGCTCACGCATTATTCAACAAGCAGCGACTGGCGCACAGCGAGGCATCCAGACTGCAAATAATCACGTCGAGAAAAACAGTGGCGGTGGCGAATACCCAAAGCCTAGTGGAGGTAAAAAGCAATGACATCACGTACTTATGGCAACTGGGGAAAGCCTCGCTCGGCTGGTTTGTATGGCATGACGTTTGAAACCACGGCCATTTTGCTCGGCGCAATCATCATCTTTCTTTTCACGGTGATGTCTGGCGGGTTAAAGGCCGGTATCCCACTTCTCATTATTGAATTTCTCGTCGTAGCGCCATTAGTTATCAAGATTGGCGACGAGACGGGCTATGAAAAGGCAATTATCATGTTCAAATTTCTTCGCGCTAAGTTCAACGGCGAAACATCCTATCGTTCAGGGCGTTTTTCTCGCGTCCCCGGTGGTACCTACAAGCTTCCTGGTTTGCTACACCGTACTGACCTCTACAATGTTCCTACTGCTGGTCTTGGAGACTTTGCCCTGGGCCACGACAAGCAAAAAGCGTTTTACACTGTATGGTTCCGCTGTTTCCCTAGTGGCGCGGAGGCCGTAGAAGAATCCTCAATTGATCACATGGTTGACCACTGGGCAGGTTTCCTAGAAGATGCCAGCAACATTGCTGACCTGGTAAGCCTCACGGTCACGCATGAAACTCGCCCGGAGTCGGGGATTCGTCTTGCTACTGAGGCCGAGCGTATTACCCAGCACGGTTCAGTGGACTTGGCTAAGCAGATCATTAACGAAGCGGCAGGAATTTTGCCGCAGGTTGCAGCACGGATGGAATCTCGCGTAGCCGTAACTTTTAAGGCCACGACTGCCGAAACACGCAAGAACGTCCGTGCAGAAGCTACGGAAATTGCTCGTTTTCTTCCTGGACTTATGACTCGATTGCAAAACGCGGGCGTTAACGTCTCGCTCATGCGTCCTGAAGAAGTCTGTGGGTTCGTACACTCGGCGTATGTCCCAGATTCGGAAAATGAGATTGAACAGGCGCTGGTCACTGGCACTGACCATGGCTATACCTGGGATAACTGTGGCCCGCAGTCTGCAAAAGAATCTGCTGCCGACTACACCCACGATGGATACAAGTCAACGACGTTTGAAATGACCCAAGCGCCTAAAGGTCTAGTGACTGAACAGTCTTTAACTCCGCTGTTTTCGATTGATCCAGACCTACCTCGCAAGCGTGTCACCATGATGTTTCGACCTCACAGCTCAGCAGATTCGGCAACGTTGGCTGATACCGACTACCGCAACAATCTGTTTAAGGCTCGCTCTGCGCAAGGTATTGGCTCCATTGCCGATGACATGGCGGCAGGTGCTGCCGACCAGACCCGTATCGAGGTCAACAGCGGCTCTCGCCTGGTTCGCTTTGGGCTAATGGTGACTGTGACGCACAAGGCTGATGAAGCTGGAGAATTGGCGCGCCAGGAGTCAGTGACTGAACAGCGCGCACGCCAGTGTGGATTGAAAGTCCGTCGTTGTCGTAGCTGGCAAGCAGCAGCGTTTGCTGGTGCCCTGGGCGCTGGAATTGTGCTCCCAGAAGAAACCAGCCTGACCAAGTTTATTTCGGGATAAAAGGATAAAGCCATGACCACAATCGCAGATACACATACCCCTTCGGAACTCGATACCGAAGCCCTAGAGGCGGCACCTCTGGCGAAAGACGGTGGATACAGTACACAAACGAATCGTAAAATCACCATTATTGGTAAAGCCTTTGGTGTGGGCAGTGTCCGTGTTGCGCGTTGGGAAGAAACAGTGGGTGCCGGTGGCCCAGCACTGACTGCACGTGCAGGACTAGCTCTAACCACCCGTGCTAAGGCCAGGGCGAAGAAGCAAAAAGTAGGCGTTGACCCTGACTTTGGGTTTCCCGTCGCCCGCGCAGATAGCTCTGGCCTTCTCGGGAAACACGGTGGGCGACAAGCGCTAGTAGCTCCAGCGAAAGAGCATCGCGGCTCTACAAAACAGGTGTGTGGACTGTGGCCGTGGGGCGTTGGCGCTTCCGCTCCTATTGTGGGCACACCACTTGGCTCACACCTGCGCACGGGTGCGCCGGTGTGCTACGACGCTTACAACTGGTTCGAGCACGGAAACTTCATTGCCAACCCGTCAACCTTCATTATGGGGCTTCCTGCTTTCGGTAAATCCACCTTGGGTCGCCGCATGGTGACCGGAAAAATTGCCCAAGGCGTTACTCCGCTCATCCTTGGTGATCTCAAGCCAGATTACGTAGATTTGATTCGTGCTCTCGACGGGCAAGTAATTAGTGTTGGGCCAGGTGTCGGCAAGATTAACCCGCTCGATGTCGGAGCGCTAGGACGTATTATCCCCCGTCTTGAAGAAGCAGGAAAAGATGACTTTGTAGAAGACGTGTGGGCAAAAGTCATCTCTCGCCAGGTCTTGGTTATCTCTAGTTTGGTGCAGATTGTCCGTGGTGGCCAAGTGGCAGACTTCGAGGAAACAGTTATCAGCACCGCTTTGCGGAAGCTGTATGCGCCGGATTTTGTGGGCGACGAGCGCTTTTCTGCTGCATCATTTGGGCCAGAAAATCCACCAGTATTGAGTGATCTTATCGAGGTTATTAAAGCCGGAGATGAAGATATGATGCTCGATGCTGCCGCCGATGACCTGGAAGAATACGGCCACAGTGTTAAACCTCTCAGGCGCGCTTTGCGCTCAGTATCGCGTGGGCCTTTTGGTGAGGTCTTTAATGGCCAGACGGATGTGCGTATTGATGTGGACGCGCCAGCAGTATGTATGGATGTCAGCAGCCTGGGACAGGACTTCTCTCCACTTATGGCGGCAGTGTTGATGACGTGCTGGTCTGATGGATTTGGAGCAGTCGATGCGGCTCACCTGCTAGAAGATGCGGGATTGGCAGACCGCAAGCGCAATTTTCAAGTCGTCCTTGATGAGATGTGGCGCGTCTTAGGTGCGGGCGTTGGCTTGGTAGACCGTGTGAATGCATTGACCCGACTAAATAGACAGATCGGTTTAGAGTTGGTTGAAATTGTGCACACTTTTAAGGACTTGGAATCGCTGGAGTCGGCGGCAGATGTTAAAAAGGCTATTGGTTTTATTGAGCGCGCAGGTGCACTAATCGTCGGTGCTTTGCCACGTGATGAGATGATTCGCCTGGCTGAAATCAAGCCCTTTACTACTTCTGAGATTGACATGGTTTCTTCTTGGTCTTCTAATACTGCGGCGATGACTGAGGCACCGCGCCCGGGAGAGAGGAAAACTACCCCGCCTGGTGTGGGTAATTTCCTCATCAAGGTCGGTGAATCAGGCGCGGCAGGAATTCCCGTTCACGTGACTTTGACGCAGATTGAAAACAACCTCGGTGTCCACGACACCAACAAACGATTCGATAAATAAAGGGGAAACAGGCATGGCGAAAGTAGTCCGGGACTCGGATCACTCCACACCAGCAGGTAGCGACGGCACTGGCTTTTTGATTCTGGCAAGCCTCGCAGCAGGCGCTCTCGCGGTGGCCTGGTCAACGATTAACGCAGGACTGTGGGCAGCGGGAGAAGACTTCATCTTAAATCCCGTCCAAGCAATCATTAGCCTTGTTACCGGTCAAGTTCCGTGGAACTGGGCATCATGGGCACTTCTGGCAACGGAGCTATTTGTTATCGCTGTATTTGCCTGGCTACTTCTCTCATCTGGGTCGAAATCCACGAATGATAAAACCAATGGACAGGCAGCGCGCATGATGGCACGTCCTACGGAACTTAAAGGGCTAAGCGGTAAGGAAGCCACTGCAAAAGCACAGCGTCTCTACTCAGGGGCATCGGCTAAAGATCCACAATCTACAGGGTTAATTATTGGCCGTACGGTGGCAAAACCAGAAACCAATTTGTATATGAGTTGGGAAGACACCGCCGTTGTCTTGGCAGGTCAACGCATGGGTAAAACGCAAGCATATGTGACTACTTCAATCCTGGGTGCTCCGGGGCCATGCGTGGCTACCGCCAACAAACGCGATGTCGTGGACTTAACGCGTATGGGCCGCGAAGCAAAAGGAAAAGTGTGGGTTTTTGACCTGCAAAACATTGCCACTGAATCCGCCATGGATTGGTGGTGGAATCCATTACGGCAGGTTAAGTCAGTAGCCGATGCTCGCAAGCTCGCGAACTACTTTGCTGCTTCCACACGCTCTGGTGATGCTAAGCAGGATGCGTACTTTGATACCGCAGCTCAAGACCTACTTGCCGTATATATTCTGGCGGCAGCTAAGGCCGATGGTGACCTTCTCCATGTTCTGGAATGGCTCAAAAATGGCATTGATGACACTCCTGTTCAGATTCTCCGTGCCGTTGGGGAAACGTCCGCGTCGTTGACGGCCCGTTCATCGATTAACCTGAGTGAGCGGCAAAAAGACGGCGTTTTTGAAATGGCCTCAAACTTTATCTCGGTATTGACTGATTCACGATATGCAAAAGCAGTAACCCCGCCAGCTCGCGCGCGGTTAACGGTGGAATCTGGACAAATTATCCAAGACCGCGATTGGGCTGTGAGAAATAACGTTCAAGAATTCAACGTCGTTGACTTTGCGACTTCTACCGATACGATTTACGCGCTGTCTGTGGAAGGGCCGGATTCTCCTTCGGCACTTACTACCGCGCTGGTTGGCCAGATCATCGACGGTGCTCAGCAAGTAGCTCGAAAAATTCCGGGTGGTCGCCTGAACACTCCGATGGTCTGTGTGCTTGATGAGGCTGCAAACGTTGTGCGCTTGTCAGAGTTACCGAGTTTGTACTCCTACTGCGGTTCGCAAGGTATCCTTCTGATGACGTTTTTGCAATCACAATCGCAAGCTCGACGGGTGTGGGGAGCGGACGGCTTCCGTGCCATGATGGAATCATCCAACATCGTTATCTATGGCGGTGGCATTAAAGATAAAGGCTTCCTGGGAGATATTTCCGCCATGATTGGAAATATGCGCGTCTCGCGCACCTCTACCTCAGTCGGCACCCACAGCAGTTTCAGCACTAGCTTTGAGAAAAAAGAAATCATGGGCATTGATGACCTTCAAGCACTTCCCTCATCACACGCGGTTGTGATGAGTTCAGGTAATCGGCCTACATTAGCCAAGAAGGTATTTTGGTCGATGTCGCCGTTTAAAAAAGTGGTTGAAGCATCCATGACGCGCGCCCAGGAAGAAGCACAAGCATAAACATGAACACCGATGAACTATTTTCTGATGACTTCAATGACGATGAAGAGCTACTAGACGATGACACGAGCGACCCAGTTTCTGACATGCCCTCTGATACCGGCGAAGCCATTGCGGAAGAGCCGCAATTTGCCAATGTTGATGAATTTGTAGAACAGCTCCTAGCACCAGTTATCCAGCGCAAAATCAATACCAAAAAAGGCGGCGGCTTGGTGTGGGATTCGGAGTGGTGGCACTACCCCGAGGTTGTGGTTCGTCTCCAGTCGCTGCATAGAGCATGGGAGGAGGCATACGCCTCATCTGAGCTGTCTGCAATGTCTACGTGGTGGCTGCATCACTGCGACCCGATGATGGATAGGATTCTTGACGGCGAATCCGGCCCGTTTCACCGTTATGACCCTGATGGTGGAAGCCCCATCCCTCCAGGACTACCGACAACACCACGTATCTAAAGCAATAAAGAAGGCAAGTAATTTCCTTAACGGAGATACTTGCCTTCTTTGTCTTTTCTAACTACAGCTCTGGGCCTTTATCGGAGGATAATCCGAGGGAAGGAGCAGCAGTCGGCGGCTGCGCACTCAGGTTGGATGATTGAGTGGTGTCACGATTATTCAGGGCGGTTGTTAAGTCGGATTTAAACCATGAACCTAGGTAAGAATCTGGGTCTACAGCGCCTTCTGGGGCGGTGGCCTTTTCCAACGTGGCGATTTCCTGGGTTACTGCCGAGTCGATGTCTTTGCCGGTCATATTGATCATTTCCGTGGCCACAACCCCGCCGACTACTGCGGTGGTGGCAGTTTCAGCCACGTTTGATGACTCCCCACGGTATTGCTGGGCTTGTGTCCTCTCTTGGACAGCATCATCTCTGTAGGCCTGTGCTTGCTCACGTTCATACATTGCCGCCTGGCGATCACCTGCGGCCTCAGCCCGTAATGCTTCGTTTTTCGTCACCGTGTCGTAAAGCGTCTGTGGGTCTATCCCATGAGCATTTACTACCCGATCCCATCGAGATGCGAGATCAGGATTGCTCTCTCGGGTTTGGTTGGCAGCAGTCCATCCCACTGCAAGTTTGGCCATTCTATCGGCAGGTTCTTGCGCTTGCCCCGGAGTGGCGCGGTCTGTGGCTCGCTGGCTTGCCCACCGGCGCTGTTGAGCACGCTGGGCAAGTGCCAAGAGATCCCTCATTACCCGAGCAGTATATTGTGCTGCCTGGCGCAACTCGCTGTTCATCTGAGACTCAGGGTTTGGCTGGGTCATTAGTTTCTCCTTATCTCTTTAAAGCTCGTAGCTGTTTCGGTTACTGATGTTCTTCGAGTAAGTCTGGGTGTGTTGGTCTGGTGGAGTACGCATAGCCTTGTCCTTATTACTGTTGTCCCTTGCCCGGATAGCGGCAATGCGCGTATCCAGGTCATTGATTTGTGTACGGATAGCGAAAGCCTTGGATGCATCAGTAGTTGCAGGCTTCGCGTTAAGAATCTCCTTCCACTCAGAGCGAGGCGGAAGCTGCTCCAACAACTGTCGGTGCTGGTTTTTCAAAATGTTTACGGCGCTGCGCGCTGTCTGCACACGCTTTTCTGCGGCCTTGTGCAATGTCGTGATGTCTTGGATCTTCTTAGCCGATGCAAAAATTCCCGTAGGTACTGCCGGTAGCGTGTCTTGGTGGTTCTCGGCCACCGCGAGCTGCTTGTGTGCCCGCTCCAAATCTGCCAACAGCGTTGGCTCCGCCGCCTGGGCCTGTCGGATGCGATCACGAATGCGCGCATTAGATGGTGCTGGGTCTGCGGTGCTAGTAGAAAGTTTCTCTAGCTGCGATTCCAACGTGCGACGCTGCGAAATGAGTACGTCAAGGCCACTAGTGTCCTTCTCAGGTCGGATGCGATCGACTTCCGCGCGCTCGACAGCATCAGCAGCACTTTGGATACGTGCCGCAATAGATTCAGGTGCGGTGGCCATGGAGTCTGCATCAAGCAACATCCGTGAAACCTGCTCAGCAGTAGGCAAAGACTCGGTGGCCACGGTTGCGGCGTGCTCGCGCGCTGCTCGGCTTTCCTGGGAACGAGCTACGGTAAGACCGGCATCCTGCGTGCCCCACTGTGCCTTTTCTGCGGCCAGTTCATCATCAGATAGCGTCTGGCGGCGGGAAAGTTCATCGGTGATGACCGATTCAGTCCTTCTCATTGTCACCAAGTCATGTCGAGCACTATTAGCCTTTTCGCCAATCTCTGCCGACAGCGTGCGCTCAGCCTGCACCGCCTGGGCTACTTCTCGACGCGCTACAGTCGCTGCCTGCCCAATTTCGGCCCACTTCTCGGCTGGAGGAAGCGCCTGCTCCAATGCCGCAATCTCACGGGAAAGCTGACGATGACGGTAGCCAGTAGCGGTGTGAAGTGTCTCGCGGTAGTTCAAAACACGGTCAATCAGTCGGTCGTGGTGCAATACCGTGGCGTGAGCATCAAGCAGTCGCCGGTGCGGATCGCCTGCGCTCATACCAGCAGAAATTTCATCCATGCGTGCAACAACCGTCTCTGTTGCCTTTCGACGGGCAGAAATGACTGCGGCCTGTTCAGAAAGTACTTCTGTAGATACAGCGCCTACGCGACGTGGGGTTAGACCTTCACCGAGCGCTGCTAAACGTTCGGCGTTGCTGCGCCGCTCATCGAGCAATTGCATACGTGCGGTACGTGCCCACTCCAATGCCTGGGCATCAACGCTCTGCGCTGCGGGGGGCAAAATACTAATGGATTGCTGCGCATGGTTTTCTTCAAGACCAGCGCACAGACGGCCAACAATATCGTCAACAGAAGCCGTACTGTTGCTGCCTGCATCGGTAAACAGTCTCTCGATGTCTGCGGTGGAATCTAGCGCTATGCCTACTGCCTTCGCCAGTTGGTCGTGCTGGTGGTCAGTGATCATCTCAGCATGAAGTGGCAGATAGGTGTTTGTCAGCTCGGTTGTCCATGACCTCACGAGGCTTTCTCGAACGTGCGCATAAGCATCCATGAGCACTGCTGGTTCATCGTCACGTTCAGAAATACTTGCCAGTGCGGCCTTATTATCGCTACCGCGAGACATCACTTGCTCCCATACTGCTTCCGCATTAGCTGGGGTACGAGAGTCATGCTCAGCTTCTGGGTCAATAGTCTGCTCGGTAACTATCCACGCATGGTTAGACTGCTTACCGCGAGACATACCGACATAGGCCAACTCACGGGATTCATGTCCTGAAATGAGCATGTGTGAGGAATCCACGGTCATACCTTGCGCGCGGTGAACGGTGGATGCGTAGCCTAGCTCCACGTTTTCTTCTACATACGCTGCTGGCAAAACTGCCCTGCCTCCAGTAGATGTATGAGTGACATGCAAGCTGCCAGAATCATCCATTGCATCAACCGTCCACAGGTCGCCATTAAAGATGCGACGGCCATTTTCTTCACCGCCAAGCATGGTGATTGTTGAATCATTCTTGCGTGTAACGATGCGATCACCGATAGAAAGCACCGCCCCATCGCGGCTTTGAATCGGCTGGGAAAGAGCCGCAAGCTCCCCCGCCTGGAGTCGCTGCGCTTGCGCTGCCTTGTTAAGAGCATCCACATCTCGGCGCGTGGTTGCAAGCATCAGTGAAGTTTTATCCGCTGCTGTATCAGCGGCCCATGCGCTAAGAATAGAGTCACGAAGAGAATCAGCACTGCCGGTGTGGATACGATCATTGTCGTTGTAGAACTCAAACGATGAGGCATCTCCCTCGCGAATAAGCAACGATGCTTTGTCCTCGCCCTCGGTTTTAAAACGAACAACGTCATCGAGACTCGGTGCGTTGGTTTCGTGAGCAAGTACTTCTAACATGCCGCCGGATTCAACGGCGGAAAGCTGTGCTGGGTCGCCAATCATGCGAACGACTGCGCCCTGGCGTTGCGCAATCTCATTGAGTTGGAAGAGATCACGGGTCGAAGCCATACCGGCCTCATCAACAATGATCAGGGTTCCTTGGGAAATTCCGGTATCCAATCCGTGCTTATCACGAGTAAGCACAGAAGCAATGGTCTGACCATTAATGCCTAGATCATTGCCCAAAACGTTCGCTGCTGCCGCCGAAGGGCCAAGTCCTACAACGTTGTAGCCCATGCCCTGCCATGCATCCGAGACGGCTTTCATTGAAGTGGTTTTACCCGCACCCGCTGGCCCGACAGCCACCGATAGCTGCGCACCAGAGCCAAGCAACCAGTGAGCCATACGCCGTTGGCCCTCATTCATAGCAAAGCCATTGGCTTTTTCTACCGAAGCAATAGTGGCATCAATATGACTGCGAGTAGCTACGTATGGCGTTGCCATGCGGGTAGCATCCAATAGCTTTTGCTCCCTAAAAATCATCTCCGGGGAAGTGAATTTGGTAGTCATGGACTGATGGAAAAGTGACTTTCCTTGGGTCGTAGTCAATGCCGATAGGTCTTCGTAGCGTTGGCCTGTGAGCATGATGGAGCGATTATCACGCACTTCTGACATAACCGCTTCAATCATCGCGTTTTGCTCAGATGAAGAAGAGAAATGCACTGAAGCAACAGACTCAGTAGCGGCAGAATAGATGTTAGAAACGTTCCACTGCGAACGGCGACGCTCCAGCAATTCAAGAGTTTTATCGGCTGCTGTCATTACATCCAGGCGTTCAGTCTCCTCAACACTTCCTTTAATAAGGTCTTTAAGCGTGGATTGAACATCATCAACGCCAAGCACCTGAGAGGCCCTGTGCGCCCATCGTTGGCGCATTTGCTCAAGCGATTCTTGTCCGGATTTTGCGCCACGAGTCTCCAAAGTTGCTTGCTGAGCCAGCTTGATTTGCGTAGTAGTGCTTGGCTCGCGGTGATTACGTTCGCGGAAGTCAGCCACTAATTCATCCAAGCGTGCTTGAATAACATCGCGACGAGAGAACTCACGTAGAAGCGAATCCGGCACACCAGCGACTTCATAAACCGGCGACTTTCCTTCTCCACGTGAGGTCGCCTGGAAAGCTAGACCACGGTTGCGCAACTTATTTGTGATGGTCTGGTTGTACAGATTGGATGCTGCAACGTTCATTTGAAACATCGCGCGTCCATCGAGTGAGCGCCATTTTCCATCATCCGGGCAATAAATCTTATTGGCTACTGCACAGTGAGTATGTAGGTTTGGGTCACCTGCACGGTTGTCAAAGTGGTCAAAGCGAGCGACGATTAAGCCGTCACCTTCAACGCGTAGTACACCACCTTGTCCCTTACGTGAGAAGGCCACGTTGCTTTCAAGCCACGACAAAGTCTCAGATACTGCTTCATTGTGAGCGTCAGAAATAGCATCACGTAGCTCATCATCACCGACTCCCCACAAGGTAGTAATGGACTTCTGCGGAGTAAAAACAAGGTCGAATCCGGCAACGGCTTCGCCTTGCTCTCGCTTGATCCGCGCAGCCCATTGGACGAGCTGTTTATCGGTGGCCTGTTCTCCTGGAAAACGTTGTTCCCACTCTTTGCTTGCCACAGAAAGGACTACTTCTCGGCGCTTTTCTGCTGAAAGTGATCCATCGTTCTTCACACGTTCTAGGCGAATACGCTCTTCAATTGTGGCGATCATTGGGTCACCGTCTTTGATATTAGAGGAGAAAACGCGGCCAATTTTGGCACTTCTAAGCGCCTGACGTGCACCACGACCGTTATCGATCTCTTGGGCAATAATCTCGTCCGCCTTAGGGTGAATGCCCTCACCGAATAGGGCGAGCATATGCGCTTCGGTGACCTCTCCAGTGACTCCAAGACGCTGCGCACCTGCCCCAGTCCATTGCCCCGCTGGTGTTCCCTTGTCCGAAGAATAGTAGTTAGCAAGAGACTGCCCTGGTTGAAGTTCGCGGTCGCCAGATGCCACAGAATCAGTGAGATAGGTGTATCCACTACCCGCGTACAAAGTATGCAAAGTCATCATAAGGGCCACCTCCTCCGGACAATCTCGCACTATTTTTCAGGGCTTCTTATATCGCTACCTGCGATACTACACTTTAGTGCATGAGGTGTGTGGATTTTTGAGCGCGCCAGCGCTCCGCTCGGCTTGTCGAGCTTTGGAGTCTGAGTATCACTGCTCTCAGCCTTGAAATCAGGAATCAGCTACCATTAATCTGAGTAGTAACGAACAAAGGGAGGAATCATGAGGGTTAAAAAAGAGCACCGACAAAAAGCACGTCAATGGCAGGCCGAAAAACTTGAACGTCTCAAACTTCGGGAAACGAAAATTGCTGAGCTTCTGTCAGGCTTGGATGTCCTAGAGGAACAGGAGCGTATCGTCGCCTCAAAAATCCTGGAATTGCGCGAGCTTGAAATGAATGCAAAGGACTTGGAGGAAGCCTCTGGGTTACCGTCGAAGGAACAAGCAAAGCTTCTTCGTGCGCTAGATGAAGGATCGGATGAGGGCAGTCCTACTGCGTCTGCCTCTGAGGGTGAAAACAAGCCGTTGTCTTCGTCGGCTTCGGAGTAGCTTTACCAATGAGCCAATGGGAAGACGTACCTCTGGATGGACTTGAACTACTGACTAGAGCGAGGGTTGACCCGTCACCGCGTCCTGAGCCAAGAGCACAATGGGATGACTCTCTGGAAATAACGAGCGAAGACATCAAAAGGTTTAACACCCACGTCGTAAAATCTCCGACATGCTGGTTCTGGACGGGCGCGATTAGTAGTCCTGATGGGTATGGCAGATTTACATGGCAACGGGGACGCAAACAACGCACAATGCTTGCCCACCGATTCGCACTTGCAGCATCAGGAATCAACCTCAACAGACTAGTAGCCGAGCACTTCTGCAATGAGCCACTGTGTGTCCGCGTCTGCGACGAGCACGTCTTCCCCTCCACTCAAAGCGACAACATAAGGTATGCCGTACGTCTTGGACGGCATCGGGGAAATAGTATGGGAGTCTCTGACGGACGGCCCCAGGCCGAACGTTCGCAACGCATCCGAGAAGCGTTGCGCAAGGGGTGGGACTCCGATGCTTTCTATATCGCTATTACTGCCCCTAGTAACGACCAGCAAACACTTTTTTGAAAGGTAACCATGTCCTACACAACTGCCGAAGTCATTGAGTCTCTTGAATCCACTGTGTCAGATTTGACGGACACAGTAGAGCGCCAGCAGAAGATCATCGAAGTTCTTGCCAAGAAGGCAGGAATTAACATCTCTGCAATTGAGGCAGATGAGTAATGGCGGCAAAAAATTCCCGCACGAGTGAAGCAAAAAAGGAAGCAGCCGAGAAGCAGTTAGCCGACCTGCAACAGAAAATTACTGATGCAGTCGATGCTATGACCACACCGGAATCGTGGAAAGACTGGCTCACTGTAGCGGCAGCACTTCCCCAGTACTCATTCAACAACCAGGTCAGTCTTATGGCCCAAGCGCAAGAGCGTGGGGTAGAACCACGCGCGTTTGCCTCATTTACGCGGTGGAAGGATGCAGGCTATTCCGTCAACAAAGGGGAAAAGAGCTATCGGATATTTGGGCCGGTAAAAAGAAAACTCCCCTTTGAGAAAGAAACTGGCCAACCACTGACCAAAGAGCAAGCAAGTGAGCGCTCTAAGTCAGAAGTGCTCTGGAAACCAACAGTTGTTGGATATAAAGCTGTTCCCACCTTCGAGATGGGGCAAACAAGTGCCAAAGACCTAGGTCAGATTCCAGATGACATGCGACCGCAGCATCTGTCAGGCCCAGCGCCGGAAGGAATGTGGGACGCGTTTGTTCAATTCGCGAAAGATAACAACACTCCGGTTCATCTTGAGCCTCTGGATTCTCTCCAAGGAGCATCAGGATATTTTTCGCACAATCCTCGCACGGGTGAGCAGCGCATCGTCATCGGCCAGGAGCTAGATGACGCAGCCAAAGTAAAGACTCTCATTCATGAGTGTGCGCACATGCACCTGCACGTTGGGTCGGAACAGTCCCGCAGTGCAAAAGAAATCGAAGCGGAATCCACAGCGTTTATCGTCGCAACGCGTTACGGGTTAGATACCTCCGATTACAGCTTCAAATATGTCGGCGGATGGGCAGGTTTTAACGCCGATGCGGTGAAAGAATCCGGCCCGCGCGTTGTCAAGGCAGCGGGCGAAATATTGCGCGCAACTTCACCTGCTGAATCCATTGCAGAATCTACTGGTTCAGATGCAGAAAAGACCAGCGAGCGAGCCGCAGGCCTAGCCACGCGCGCTCAGTCGGTCGAAAGCGATATTTCCTACTCCGCTGCTTCATCCCGCCCTCGTTCAATGTTTGAAGAACTTGGTTCTCAGTCATTTAAGGTTTCTCGTGACGCTGCTCCTTCGGCTGCTTCTACGATGCCGCCACGGGCTTCACAAATGACGCGGACTGTCTCCCCGGAACTCTAGGACTGTGGGCTATCTGGTGAGCTGGAGTGGCGTTGCGAAAATGATTGGTAGCGCTCCCATGCTCGCCGCTGCTTTTTTCCATGAGCAATCATAATCTCGAATAGCCGAGACTCCGGGGCCGTATCTGCTGCAAACCGCAGTGCTTCAACCATCGATCCGAATTGGCGACGGTAGCTTTCTGATGCCACCTGATCCGCATAGGCTCGGACGGCAAGATCATTAGCTCCAATTGTCGTTAGCTCAGTGATTAGAGAATTGACCGTAGATAGTGGAATTCCCACATCATCCCCACCTGCTCGCAGCTCGACGCGGATTGAAGCCGGGTCATGCGGTCTGCTGTTGGATATTTGGGAACAAATGGCAGAAAATACCACGCTGTATTGAACGCGGTAGAAATCCTCCGGCGTAAGAAACTCCGCAATCTCTTGCAGAGTTTCCTCATCGTTTGACCACATCATCGCTGAGACTAACAGCGCTTCGGGATCTACTAGCGGGTTATAGCTCGCTGGGTCAGGTGGGGTCATCGGTTCACTCATTACTGCACTCCCCTTTCCCATCTGCGTTCGCCACTAATCCTAGTAACTTCATTCATCCTCCCCGGTTCCTGGCCATTAATACCACTATACCACTCGAAGCAAATACCGCTATGCTAGAGGTGACGGAAGGTAACGTACCTGCCGCCAGTCCCTGAGCGGGACTGGCATACCACTAGTATGGGAGTAGTAATGACGCTGGTAACAATGACAATTCCAGGCCAAGCACCTGCCTTATTGAGATGGAGATATAGCCATGCCGAACGACGCGACTGCCAATCAAGGTGAGCCAAAAAAGGACAATATGAAAACATCAATCTCGGTGGAGCGCGCGCTCTGGCGCAGGTTTCGCTCCAAAGCCGTTGCTAATGGGGATACAGTCACCGAGATTCTAGAAGCAGCAATTCGGGACTATCTAGGGGAGACAGTAAAGAATGAATAATAAGGCAGCAATTGCCTTGGGGGTTGTAGTAGCGCTGGTCATCGGTCTGGTCATGTTTATCGCACTGATGTTTAGTGATGAGGATATGTTTTGCGAACCTGAGGAAGGAACATCAACAGGGGTTCCAGCTGGCTCTTTCGCTATGCCAGAGTCTGTTCCTCCAGCAACAGAAACATCCGGGTTCGGTATGCGCTGGGGGTCTATGCACCAAGGCGTGGACTTAGCAGGCGGGGCAGGAACGCCTATCTATGCTTTTACTGACGGCGTTGTCACCGTTGCCGGCCCAGCTAGCGGATTCGGTCAGTGGATCATTATTGATCACCTCATTGACGGCGAGCGCGTATCTACCGTCTATGGCCACATGTTCCCCGAGGACGTGTTAGTACAAGCAGGTCAAACAGTGCGTGCCGGTCAAATGATCGCACGCGAAGGCTATAACGGGCAAGTAAGCCCTCCCGGCCCAGGCGGGTCGCACCTACACTTTCAAATCCACCCCGGAGGCTATCCATCACCAGCAGTAGATCCGTCACCATGGCTAGAAAAAGCAACAAACGTTGGATCAGCTCCAGGGCCAACTTCTGTAGACACTGGTGATACTCCCTCCAAGGTTCAAGACGGCGAGGAACTACCGCCACTGCCACCGAGTGTGGGTTCAGAAGCCAACTATCAGCGCGACTCGATTCGACTCGCGCGAGCTGTGCACCAACAATTTCCAGAAATTCAATCCATTGGCGGCTGGCGACCAGTCGATGCGTTCCCAGATCACCCATCAGGGCGCGCAGTGGATGTGATGATTCCAAACTGGGAAACTAGCGAAGGCCAAGCCCTCGGCACCCGCGTCAAAGACTGGATTTTTGCTAATCGCGCCGAATTCAATGTGGAATACATGATTTGGCAGCAGACCTATATCCCAAGCTCCGGTGCCGGAAATACCATGGAAGATAGAGGTAGCCCTACTCAAAACCACTTCGACCACGTACACATCACGACCGTCGGCGGAGGTCACCCAACTGGTGAAGAAAGCTATGCCGCGCCAGAAGGAATGAGCGGCGCTGGCTCAGTCGGCGGCTACACCGTTAATCCCGACTGCAACGGCTCTGGACAGGCAGGCACCAGCGAAACGCTCATGTCTGGCACGGTGCCAGAAGAGTTTGAACCATGGCTCGACCGTGGAGGCCAGGTCTGTGAAGGCGTAGATGCTCCCTTGCTGGCAGCTCAGCTAGACGCAGAATCCGGCTTTCAAAAAGATGCAGTATCGGGTGCGGGCGCTCAAGGCTATGCCCAATTTATGCCGGGCACATGGGCAACGTACGGCAGGAAAGTCGATGAAAACGGCAACGCCGTTGGCCCACCAGGTTCAGGAGATCCCAACAATCCAGGAGATGCCGTTATGGCTCAAGCCAATTACATGTGCGACATCCAAAAAGACCTCGCCCCACAAGTAGCCTCCGGCGCAGTAGAAGGCGACCTTACTGAACTGACTTTGGCAGCTTATAACGCCGGGCCAGGTGCCGTTCTCGAATACGGAAAAATCCCGCCATACGCAGAAACTCAGGGCTATACGAAGAAAATTCTAGAAGCCCGCAACGCTTACGTAGGAGATTAAAATGAAAAAAGTTGGCATAATCCTTGGCCCACTACTAGTAATTGCCCTGATTCTGCTCGGCTGGTCATGGCTACGCACCGACAACGATGCCCCTGCACCCTCAACAGATTCTCAGCCCCAACAAACAACAGAGATGGTTCCACCAGCCTCAGACGCAAGCGATCACCTACCGCACGACTCCGCCGCCCCTAATGAGATGATCACTCACACTGCGGAACGAGTCGTGGCCACGATGTACACATTCAATCCCTCCGAGGACGAAACACCTCACGCAGCAATGGAGCGGGCAAAAATGTACATGACCGGAGATTTGCTTAAAGCAGCAGATAACCCACCGGAAAACACCAGTGGTAGTGCCACATGGCGCGGCTGGGCAGAATCAGGCGACCAGATAACGACATCTACAGAGTCCGGCCCAATAGAAATGCACGGCGATAAGGAAGGATCAGTGACCGTCTGGGCGCGCCAAACGGTGCTTGGAGATGCTGGCACAATCCCACTTAGCGCCTTCTCCGTCCGCGTTGATCTAACCCTCATTGATGATGTTTGGCTGGCCAGCGACTTTGAAATCGTAGAAGGAGCACCAACAATCTAGCGCGCCTTAACCAGAGCGATAAGCAGCGCCCGGACACTAGGTGTCCGAGCGCTGCTTTCTGTTTTCTCAGTCGGTTTCTACTCCCCCGGTGGCCTGGCTCTACGTTCGTGGACTTTAGGTTACTACGTGGGCTTGTGGATGTTGTTGGTGCGCGTGGTTGCGGGAATGCGCGCCCCTCCCAATTCTGCTAGTTGTCCAGCTTGGAGTTGACTGCCATGATTAGCTGGTCAATAATGACCGCCTCGTCTTGCGTTGCGTAGGCATAGATTCTTTCACCCTGCGCGTTGAATTCCTCTCGGCGCACCTGCATCAGATAGTCAACAATGAAGGTCTTCTTCGACTTGTGGGACTTGTCGTAGTCGAACACAAATGTCGGCAAACTTTGATTAGTGACTCGAACTTTTCCAAGTGGGGTGTTGAAGTAAAGCGCTTCGCCACGGCTGCTTATGTAGTTGATGGTGTGGGTGCCGGTCATATCGGATTCTCTTTCGGTGTGGGTGGCCATGTCTGGCCTGGTGGTCAAGTGTTGGTGGTGCTATCCGACTAGTGCGGTGGCGCTGGCGAGTATGAGGATTAGCCATAGCAGGATGCTCATTGGTTTTCCTTTTGTGGGTGATTGGGTGATTGGATGTTTGGTGCGCGTGATTGTGGGAATGCGCGCCCCTCCCTGCTGGTGTTAGTTCGCGTTTAGCGTGTGGTCGTGCCCGATTGGGCGTGCACCTAGTTCGGTTTCGAGTAGTGCGATTGCTTCTGCGAGGGTTGGGGTGTTTTTGGTGGTCATGTCTGACTCTCTTTCGGTGTGGGTGGCCATGTCTGGCCTGGTGGTCAAGTGCTTCGCCGGTTGGGTGTCCCCTGTTGGCGATACTCTTATTCTATCATGGTAGCTACCAGTATAGCAAGTGTTTTGGTTTTTTATTTTTAGTGCCTGGCCTGGCATTTTACCCGTTTCACATTGTGTCAAACGAGTTTCGGTAGCACCCCTCCCCCATTGTCTTTTTTGGCTTAATAAGGTGCTTGCACCTGCGGCCTCTGGCGATTGGAGCGCAAGGGATCGTGGAATAAATAGCGGAGCGGTTTATGCCGCGAAAGCCCTTGCGCGGAATGAGCCGGAGGTTAAGCTGCCCGTAGGGCTTATTAAGACTAAAAAGATTCTTTCCGACTGTGCCGGGAATGGCCTGCGCCTGGGCGCGGGTCATGCGGTTAGCGTCTTGGGGGTATTCTTCCACGGGAGTTGCGCACGAGCACACCCTTGGCGGTGAGGCAGTGATTGTTGTGCGTGGAAATTCTCGGAGCGTAGCGAGGAAATTGGAGCGCTGGGACTTGCCTCCGTTTGATAGACAGCCCTTTTCTCACACACTATAACGTGACGTTATGTTACGTACTGTAACGTCACGTTACGTTATAGTACGTTAATTCCAGTTGGCACATTCCGTTACCTTTTATCCGCTGGTGGCGTTTTCCAGTTGTGCTCGCGCTTCCAGGCGTTGAGGAGTAGTTGTGCGATGGGGATGTCTTTAGTGCGTGAGATTTCTTGGATTCTGATGAATTCGTCGGTGGGGATGCGTAGTGCGACGCGGGTGCCGTTTGTGCCACTGGTGGGTCCTCTTTTGGGGCGTGTGTCTGTGTCTCCGTCGTAGGGGTCGCCGCCTAGTGGGTCGTGGCGTAGTGCTTCGAGAAGTTGTCGGCCTGGGCCGGTGTTGGTTTTCTCTCGCATTTTTTGCATAGCTTCGTAGATTTCCTTGGGCGCTTTGACGGTGGTGGCGCTGGTGGCTCCTGCTTGGCGGTATTGCTCTGCGTCGTTGGAGGTTTCGGATCTGAGGTAGTTGGGCCTACTTGTCACGGCTCGCTCTTTTCTGGTCGTTTTGTTTTCTTGTCCACCCTACTTTTGTAGTGGTTGCGACCATTATAGGATTCTGGTTGTTGTTTATTGCTTTTCTGATTACACTGGGGTGTGGTCAAGTGGTGATTGGATACTTTCGGTTACCCGCCAGCCTTGGGGATGCCTAAGGCTAAGCCCCCAGGGATGCCTGGGGGCTTTTTTATTTCTCTGCCAAGGTTGGTTGCTCGGCTGCGACGCTATATTGCAGCAGGTGACGGTACATTACAGCACGTAACGTTATGTATTAGCGTTGAGCGTCGAAGTCTTGTCCGTAGCTGCGCTCTAGTTCGGCCATGAGGATGTCTTCCATGTATTGTTGGACGCTTTTTCCTGAACGACTGGCCGCGAATTTGAGCAGTTCTTTTTGCCGTTCCGTCGTGCGAAAGCTTGTGGAATTGAAGTAGCGGCCTTGTGCTCGCTTGTCGATGCGCTGTTGCAAAGTCATTTCGTCGGGGCGTATCGCTTCGACATCATTGAAGTATTCCTCCATTGCAGCTTCATCTTTAGCGGGCGTGTCAGAAGTCTTTACTGTGCGCTTGCGCACGGACGGTTTGCGAGGGCTAGTCATTGGTAAGCATCCTTTCAATATCGTCGGTCAGTGCTGTGATTTCGTGCTGTGCCTTTTTGTCGTTGGCTTCTAGTACGGATAGGCCAATTCCATTGGCGGTGCTAAAGACGGTGCGGTCGTGAATAGGGGTGCCAATAACTGTTTCAAAGCTTTCTTCTAGCACTGCCCTGGCATCTTCTTCTTTAGTGCTCCATGCGTGGGTGGGTACGCGGTTAAGCACGACGGAGACAATCAAGCCTGGGTTGAAGTCGCGTGCTTCTTCGATAATGGGAAGCATTGCGATAGTCGGGTCAATATCGACTTGGTGCGGCTGGCATGGGATGAGCAATAGGTCTGCAACGGTGGCCGTGGTGCGCATTTCTCGTGAGTCTTTGCCGGGGAGGTCTACAAGAACGATGTCGTATTTGCCGTCCAGGTCGCGCAGATCGTCCCGCAGGTTTCCCGCCTGGCGCACGACTGTTACTGGGGGATGCTCGGTCGTGGCTCGGTCTTCTTTCCACGTACTGAGTGTGCGCACGGTCGGGTCTGCTTCTACGACAATGACTTGCTTTCCTCGCTGCTGGAAAGCGACGGCCAGGTTAGTGACGATGGTGGACTTTCCTACGCCGCCTTTTGTAGCGCCCAATGCGATTATCATGTCGATCCTTTTCGTAGTTGGCCATGTCTGGCCTGGTGGTCAAGTCTGTTTACGTAACGCCACATAACGTTACGGTACGTGATGGAACGTAACGTTACATAGCGTAACGTACTATAACGTAACGTGCAATACCGTCACGTCACGTTACGTAACATAACGTCAAATAGTTACTGTTCGTCCTGGAAGGCAAAGCTAGACCACTATGGTTGGCACCGTGGGGGTTGTCCATAAGAAACCGACTTAATCCCCACGCCTCATAGCGTGGGGATTATTATTTGCCCTCTAGACTTTCTTTAATCTTCAAGATGAGCGCTATACCTTCCTCCATATTCTCCGGAGTTTGCCGCCGCGCAAGCTTTTGGCGCGCGTCATAGGTAATTGCCCGCAGCCGTCCAATCTCAGGAGAGAGTGGGGAAGTGTGCGGAATCTCTTTAGCAAGTTGGGCCAGATGCTGCATCGCGCGCTCGGCGGCATCTTTAGCCTCCGCAATATCTCGTGTCCTGGCGTGCGCGACCATAAAGGCAATACACAGGTGGGCATTTTCTGCTGATGACTGCTCTGGTAACGCCATTTATCTAAATGAACCCCAGATTCCTACTTGTAGTCAACATATCTTTACGGACATCGGCTCCATTAATCTCTTTCCATTTAATAGAGCTCCCATTGCTCCATTGAAGCTTCTTGATGATATCCGCTGCCTGCGCCAGCCCATCCGCAACTACGGTTCCGTCTTTCAAATGAAGAATCTGGGAGCGGCTCCAGTAAAGCTCGCAATCATCGTCCGATGCTAAGTATTCAACAATCTTCACTGCCGCTTGGCCATAAGCCCCACGTTCCCCCTCCGACATATCCCTCATCTGCTTGTCGTAGCCATGAGGAGTTAGGAAGATGCTTTTAAGGTCATTCCCGTCGCGGATAACAGGATTTTGATGCGTGGGTAGTTTTAGCGATTTAGCCATAGATATTCCTTGTGAGGATAGGGTGAAATTCATACCTTGCTCTCTAGCATAAACCTTAACCATTGGTTCAATTAAGGTACACCTCAAAAGAACAGTTTTTGAATTACAAAAGCGCTCGCAAACTTAATGTTCACTAGGGTTAGGTTATGGATAATGGAACAGAATCGTCACTACCTCTAGATATTCCTGAACATTCTGAGGTTATTTCCGGGCAGAAAGTCGGTTACGCGCGGGTTAGCTCTAAAGACCAAAACTTAGAGCGGCAAACCGCAGCGTTGAAGAAAGAGAAGTGCTTTCGCATCTTCGAGGATACTGTCAGTGGTTCGTCCACCGACCGTCCTGGGTTGGATGGTGCGTTGAATTATGTGCGTCCTGGTGACCAGCTTGTGGTTATGAGTATGGATCGGTTGGCGCGGTCGTTGATTGATTTGCACCGCCTGGTCGATGAGTTGACCGCGCGGGATGTTTCGGTGAAGTTTTTAAAAGAGGGGCAAACGTATTCGTTGAATTCGACGCCTATTGCGAAGCTCATGCTCGGGCTGCTTGGTTCGGTGGCGGAGTTTGAGCGGGCGATTATTCGTGAGCGTCAGGCGGAGGGGATTGCGCGGGCGAAAGCCCGCGGGGTTTATAAAGGTCGCGCGAAAGCGCTGTCTGATGAGCAGCTTGCCCAGGCACAAGAGTGGGTGGGCGCTGGTGTTCCGAAGGCTGAGGTTGCCCGTAGGCTCGGCATTGGTAGAACCACGCTCTATAGCTACCTCAAAGGTAGTAGCGAATAATTGAGAGCTCGATAAGGGCTGCAAGAACGAAGTTGCAGAGCGCACATCGCCGTATCCAAGATTCGCGTGAGAGTGGAGGTGCACTTTTTGCAGCTGACCTATATTGCTCAGGCAGCATGAGCACATACTGTGAGTAAAGCGCGATAAAAATCGCTGCGGCGAGTGTAGCCCATAGCTTCACGAGCGGCGTGAATACTTCTGTTAGTCCAGTAGCTATTCCTAGACACGCAAGTCCGAGGTAGCCTACCATCATCTTCAGGCCCAGCCCTTTGCCGCAAGTGTGCTTTTCAGCTCCCCACCTCAGACCTATTACGATAAGAATGAGTCCAGCATAAACCGCAAAGGATACGCACCATGCGCGTTCACCTTCGCTCTGTGGCCACAGAGCGCTAAGGCGAGTCCAGCTAAAATTTTTAAGCGATATTTCAAAAGAGAACGACACGAGCAAAGTTAATACGACGGGGAGAAGTGACAGCGCCACGTCGTGGAAGGCCACGTTCATCTTTCGCGGATAAGTTATTTTCAGAAATTTCCGCATTGCTGTCGCTCTCCGCCCTGGGGGAATTAGCAAGACATCATCCAGCTCACGCGCTTCGGCTTTAGGGTTCCGGGAATTCACTCTTCTATTGTGCCGACTGGTTAGCGGGCTGCAATCAAATATTCATGGATTAAAGTCGCCAGAGTACACCACCCCCACATGGGGCTAGGTGGATAGTTCTGTGCAATGACCAGCGTATTTGTGGGAAAACATTTGGCAAATGACGGCTTGGGCGATGCTCTCAACGTCTTTTTCGGCGAGATGTGCACACCTCGTTGCGACACTGTACCCATGACAGATTCACAGATGCTTCTTTTCGCATTGTTCATGCTCTTCTCTCTCATTTTCGTCATTTCCCTCATTAAGATTTGCAGAGGTAAAGATGGTAATCTTCCCGCTTTTATTGTGTGCGCTATCTCGGGCACCGTTGCTGTTGGCTGCGCTATTTACGTCATGGCACCGCTCTTTGACCTGATCTAGACCAAGCCTCCGTACAAATATTCGAGGACGTGCCGGTGGATGTCCGGCACGTCCTCGAACATTTAGCCATTCAATGTTCCACTAATTCGCGGCCTATCTCAGTAGATACGCGCTGGATATGACTATGATTAGTCCATGGTTTCTTCTACTCCCCAGCTAATTGACCGCGCCCAGATTCGCCGCAGTCTTGATGATTTCACCGCCTTTTGGCTAAAGCGAGTAGGGGAGTGGAAAGAAACTAAAGAAACTGCCACAGAGAAGAAATACGCCCAACAATTTTGGTCGGATCTCTTTGCCTGTTTCGGAGTCAATGCCGCCCGCATGGATCTCTTTGAGCAAGATGCACAACGAAGCTCCACTGGCGGCAGTGGATACATTGACTTGTTCTGGCCTGGCGTAGTTATCGGTGAAGCAAAATCGCTTGGGGTAAGCCTCGATGTAGCGCACGTCCAGGCGCGTGACTATCTCGCTGGAGGTTCCGTCAAAGACTTCGAGATGCCGCGCTATATTCTGTGCTCTAATTTTGAGTCCATCCGTCTTAGCAAGCTCGGTGACCCAGATACCCGCTTCGACATCACCTTTTCCCTTGCGGAATTACCTGCTCACATTGACCAGCTCCGCTTTCTGGCTGGTTTTGAAGCAGTCACAAAAGAAGAAGAGGAAGAAGCCTCCATCCAGGCTTCTAAACTTATGGCAGACCTATTTACTGCCATGGCCGGTGATGATGTAGATGAAGCGGTAGGCGATGAAGCTCCAACCAATCCGGAGGAAGAAGACCACCGCACCCAGCAAACATCGATGTATCTCACGCGCCTGCTGTTTCTCCTTTTCGGAGACGATGCAGGACTGTGGGAACAAGACCTCTTTTATCGCTTCGTACTGGAAGAAACCACTTCCGAGAACCTTGGGCCACAGTTGAACTCACTGTTCGAGGTACTGAACACCCCCGAGCGCCGCCGCCAGCGGCTCCCTGAACACCTGGCGAAGTTCCCTTATGTCAATGGCTCAATTTTCGCTGACCAGATGCGCACTGAGTATTTCGACCCAGAGATGCGTGACGCGCTGATTAATGCTTGCCGTTTCCATTGGTCGCACATCTCGCCTGCGGTTTTTGGCTCCATGTTCCAGCTAGTCAAGTCTAAAGAAGCTCGGCGTAATGACGGTGAGCATTACACCAGCGAAAAGAATATTCTGAAAGTCTTAGATCCACTGTTTCTGGATGAACTTCGCGCTGAGGCCAAGCGCCTTATCAGTGCAAAGTCCACGCCAGTGAGAAAGTTACGAGACTTTAGAGACTCGCTGGCCGACATGATTTTCACAGATCCAGCTTGCGGAGCGGGCAACTTCTTAGTTGTCGCTTACCGTGAATTGCGCAAGATTGAAACGGCGGTGATAGTCGAAATCCGCCGCCGTGAGGGCCAGTCTGACATGGCCATAGACGTTTCGTGGGAGCAGAAGCTTTCAATCGGTCAGTTCTATGGCTTTGAACTAAATTGGTGGCCCGCGAAACTGGCGGAAACAGCCATGTTTTTAGTTGATCACCAGGCAAATCGTGAACTTGCCGAAGCAATTGGTGCTGCGCCAGAACGCTTGCCTATCACAATCACTGCACACATCATCCACGGCAATGCCCTCCGCCTCAATTGGCAAGCAACAATACCTAGAGTTACCGGCCTGACTTACGTCTTTGGCAACCCTCCATTTCGAGGTGACGGGCGTGAACGTGAACAGCTTGAAGACATGAAGCATGTGTGGGGAGAAGATAAGCAAATCTCCCGCATGGATTACGTAACATCCTGGCACGCAAAGACCTTAGACATGCTGGCTAAGCGTCCAGGTATGTTTGCTTTCGTCACCACCAATTCCATTGTTCAGGGCGATCAGACCCCACGGCTATTTGAACCAATTTTTGCCAGTGGTTGGAGAATACGGTTTGCACACCGCACATTCGCTTGGGACTCCGAAGCTCCAGGGAAAGCAGCTGTCCACTGCGTGATTGTGGGATTCGACCGTCAGCATGAGCCACGTCCACAGCTATGGGACTACCCAAAGGTTGATGAAGAAGCGGTGAAAATCCCGGTTGAGCGCTCTATCAACGCCTATCTGGTTGACGGCCCTAATGTCCTGGTAAAGAAAGCATCGAAGCCGATTTCTACTGAGGTAGCGCCTTCTTGGCGAGGGTCAATGCCGACAGACGATGGAAACTTAATTGTTGAAGCAGAAGATTATCAGGAAGTCGTTTCGGACCCTATAGCTGCAAAGTATGTCCACCGATACTTAGGCGCAAAAGAGCTCCTGGAAGGCACGAACCGATGGTGTTTGTGGCTCGATGGTATGAATCCTGCCGATTTGTCTCGTTCTGCTTTACTGCGAAAGCGTGTAGAAGCAGTGGGTGAGTTCCGGTCTAAGTCTAAAGCTAAATCTACTCGCGACTACGCACAATTCCCTCACCTTTTCCGCCAGCTTGCGAAGCAAGAAGTGGAATACTTATGCATACCTAGGCATGTCAGTGAGAATCGTAGGTATTTCACTGTTGCTAGGTTTTCACCAGACGTTATTGCTGGCGATGCTAATTTCACTCTTCCTGATCCTGATGGGTTGCAGTTCGGGTTGATGTCATCGTCGATGTTCATCACCTGGCAAAAAACTGTTGGCGGCCGACTCGAATCACGTCTGCGCTTTGGCTCTACATTGACGTGGTACACATTCCCTGTCCCTAAGCTAGAGGAAGCTTCACGTCAGCGAATTATCAAGGCTGGTCAAGGAGTCATTGCCGCGCGTGAGCTACACCCTGAACGGTCTTTAGCCGAGCACTATAGCCCCCTCGCAATGGATAGAGCGCTCGTAAAAGCTCATGATGCGCTGGATAGGGAGGTAGATAAGGCCTTTGGCGCGGAGCGCAAGCTCTCTCATGAGCGTCAACGCCAGGAGCTGCTTTTCGCCAACTACTCCCGACTTTCTCCCCAGTAACGCTTCGCCCTACTTTTTGCCTTCCGCTTTCTTCGGCGCTTTTTCCTCAGCCTGTGCTTCTCTCTGCTCGTAGACAAGCAGCTTGCCCAGGCACAAGAGTGGGTGGATGCGGGCGTTCCGAAGGCTGAGGTTGCGCGCAGGCTCGGTATTGGTCGAACAACACTGTATAACTATCTCTCGCGTTGACTCAGGACGCTTCACTATCGTCAGCAGCCCTCTCTATGCCGTCGATCCGACTCTGCTTGGAGACGGCGAGCTATCTGACAGTGAAATTATCGCCCTGGCCAAGACCCACGGTCGCCGGATTGCCTAAGCCTCAAAGACCGCCGCAGCGATGTTTAAATCTTGACAACAAGATGCTAAAACACCCTGTAGTGGCATTAACTACAGGGTGTTTTAGCGCTCCGTGAGGTGATTCATTCTTTAAAACTAATCAACGACAATCTCTAACTCAGACTCAACATCGGGCATAGTGTTGCCATCTGGCAATACTATTCTCACACTAATCTCAGTCGTATGATTAGTTGTATAATTCAAACCCACTGGCCCAGCTAAATCATATGTCACAGCGCCTGTGTCCTCATCGACATGAATCCACATTGGGCCCTTACCTTCCCAGTACTTCGTTCCTTCCGGCAGGTCGCCGCCTTCTAGCTCCACGGTGACGGATTCTCCTGGCCGTACAGTAGCGCGTGGCAGAGTCGGTGCCTCTAAAGGCTCAGGTGCAGACGTTGATTTCAAGCTTTCGTAGGTCACAATCTCCACCGTGGTGTCTATGTCCATGACCTCGCCATTAGGTAACTCTGCTTCGATGGTCACGTCATAGTTGCCTAATTTAATGCGGCTATCTTTAGGATCGTAGTGCACCTCGCCAGTAAAGCGGTTGACCTTTACCCAAGGCTGGTTAGACTCTGCGCCACTATAAATGGTGCCTTCTGGTAGCTCACCCTCCATGGGCACGCGCAGTGAACCCCAGTTATCAATTTCCGCATGAGGAATGACCGGGGTTTGCAGCGATCCAGATTCTGAAACCTCAGTGTCAGAATTGGCTTGATTCTCGGCTCCACTACTGCCACAGCCGGCTAACATCATCGCGGCCACAATAGTTGCAGCTGCACAGCGCCATTTCGGTTGTGTTGTACTTTTGCTAGCGCTAGTTGGTGCGGACATTAACTCGGACATGGCAGGGCCTCAATTCATATGATAATGCTATAGGGTGAGCTGATTAATAGATCGATAGTTATCTAATAACGTATCAGCCCAGCATGTTTACATCATGTTCACAGCAATGATCACTGGCTCTTAAAAATCTCCCTAGGCACGTCTGTTCGAGGGCGCACCGGCATCTGTCGTATTCGCGTGTCATACTTGGGTCATGACGCATCCTATTGATGAGCTGTTGCGACAAGCTGGTGTGCCGTTCTTCGATGCAAGTGA
>JAUNRU010000078.1:5413-10089 GCA_030535535.1 Corynebacterium casei | reverse complement strand
TCCAGTTTCCGTCCGCTAATGAAAAACGTTCCCACACCTCGTGATTCGAGGGCAGGAACGTTGTAAGAACTTAAGCAGTTCAGCTGCGTGCCAGGATGCGCGCGACGGCTTCGTGGCCACGGGCGTTGATATGGATTGGCAGGTTGCCGTTGCCGCCGGTGAAGTCAATGAGTCCGGCGAAGTAGCGGTCACCGGCGCCGGCACACATGCCGTTGTTACGGGTCTGTGGCTTGATGTCCACGAACTCAGTGCCTGTGGCGCGGGCTAGGTCAACCTGCATCCACTGCGCGGAGTCCTCCCAGCCACGAACCTGCGGCAGGTAGGTGGAATCAGATGGGCTTGGACCGAAGTGCAGCAGGCAATAGCGGTTGCCGGAGCCGATGGTTGGGTAGCCAACAATCTGAACGCGGGCATTCGGTGCGGCGCGCTTGATGCGCTCAATCTGCGGCGCGGTGGTGCGCACGAAACGAGCACGCAGCTGGTCACGCGACAGGTTGGAGTTGTTGTAGGTGTCGTTGAAACCAGATGAGAAGATCACTCGCTGAGTATCAGCGGTCAACGCACCGTTGCGGATGGCGGTGTCGATCTGCGTGGAAATCTGCGGACCCTGCGACATCGAGACTGCACCGGAGCAGGAGTAGTCACGAACCGGAAGGCCAACCTTAGCGCCGGTGCGCTTGGCAAAGTTATTAGATGACGGGCAGTTAGCGCCGTTGGCGGTAGACGAGGTCAAACGCGAAGACAGATAAATATCTGCACCGGGGTCGGCCAGGATGGAATCACCGAAGGCGACTAGGTTCTTTTGCGCGGCCGAGGCGGTGGGTGCAGCAACTACGGTGAGCGCAAGCAGTGCGGCGGCGAGTAATGTACGAAGCTTTTTCAATTTCTTAGGCCTTCGATTCCTCATCTATGTTTGTGTTCCCAGACAAAATTACACTATATTCGCTAGCGTAGGTTAGTTAATAGAAAACATCATAACTAACAATTGTCACTCTAGTAACGCGAGAAACGCCTGGAGTCCCCGGAGCGATACACCCGTTGAGGAACTAGACTCTTAATTTTCTTATTTTCAATTACAAGGATTTCATCGTCGCCATGGCATTAAACGTTTCAGCACTATTTACCCCCAAAGGGATCCAGGAAGTCATTTTCCAGGCCAAGGGTGTAGCTGCACTGGTACCGGCACTGGTGAACTCTGGCATTATTGGCGCACACGGCGCGAAGGCGACCGCCGTTTTACCGGCGAACTTGGCGCGTTACCGCCTGACCACCGCGCGTGAGTTGGAGCAGGGCTACGCCACGTGCCCAGAACGCGTTGCTCTTATCGATGACACTGGTGCCATTACTTACCATCAGCTTCGCAATAATGCGCGCACGTTAGCTAAGCACCTGCTGTCACTTGGTCTTGATGAAATCCGTTTGGGCATCATGGCTCGCAACGGCCGCGGTATTGTCACCCCAATGGCGGCGAAGGGCTACGCCGGCGCTTCCATTTACTTGCTCAACGTCAGCTCTTCTAAGGAGCAACTCGCGGGATCTATTAAGGAATGCGGCATCAACGTGCTCATCATCGATGATGAGTTCGCCGACCGCATGCCAACGGAGATCCTGGGTGATACCCCGGTCATTATTGGTTTCGATACGGCATCGGAAGGCACTGGCACCGAGCCTTATGAGGTAGCTGAGCACAACTACCCGCTGATGAAGGACATTGTGGCGCACCCTGAGCGTCTCAAGGACGTCAAACTGCCGATGTTCCCCCGGCACGGCATGATTGTGCTGATGTCTTCAGGCACCACCGGTATCCCGAAGGGCATCATGCGAAATGAGCCGGTTTTCCCGGTTGTTGTCGCAACGCTGATGGGCACTATCCCGTGGCGCGCGGACCAAAAGGTGCAGGTCACCGCATCCATGTTCCACACCTGGGGCTGGGCAGCCATCAACCTGGCACTCGGTGCGCGCAACACCGTTGTCACCCACCGCATTTTCAACCCTGAGGTCGTCCTGGATGACATCGAGCGCTACAAGCTCGAGGGCATGGTCTCCTCCCCTGTCTTCTACAAGCAGATGATCCAGGCAGATCCGGACAAGAAGTACGACACCTCCACCTTGGAGTTCATTGCCTCCGCTGGCAATGCTGTGTCCCCGCAGCTGGTCAAAGACGTCCACGGCCGTTTCGGCCCAATTCTGTGCAACGCTTATGGCTCCACCGAGTTGGCGCTGGCTTCTGCCGCTACCGCCGAGCAGGTAGCGAAGGATCCAACCACCGCCGGCAAGATTGCCTCGGGCACCAAGCTGCGCATCATCGGCAAGGACGGCCTCGAGAAGCCACGCGGTGAAATCGGCGAAGTCTTCCTCACCAATGAAACCGCCCTGATTGGCTACACCAATCCGGACAAGAAGGTGAACAAGAAAGAAGGCCTGGTTTCCATCGGCGACCTGGGCTTCATCGATGAGGATAACCACCTGCACATCGTGGGCCGCGCCGATGACATGATCATCGTCGGTGGCGAGAATGTCCACCCGCAGTCCGTCATTGAAATCCTGGAAGAAATGCCAGGCATCAAAGATGTTCACGCCCAAGGCGTTGAAGATGACCTGACGTTCGCCCGCGTAGCGGTCTGGGTTGTTCGCAACGACGACGAAGCAGGCAATTCGCTGAGCGATGAATCCATCCGCGAATTCGTCCGCGAGAACCTCGCCGACCATTCCGTGCCGCGCGACGTACACTTCATCGACGAACTGCCCCGCAACCCCACCGGCAAGGTCGTGCCGCGCCTGCTCTAATCTCTAGAGCTCAGCAACCCCAGTCAAGAGCATTATCCTTCAATGCTTTCGCCTGGGGTTTCTTTGTGCTTCAGCACAGAACCTCTTTCACCTTAGGTAAGCCTATGCTACTTTCAGCCAGTTAATGGGGTGTGCTTCCGGGGAACGCTCCTTTCCTACAATCACAAGAAAGTGGGCAAAGAACTTGGCTATAAATAGGAAGACTGGCAAATTCAACCTGGGCACAAAGGCAGCAGCAGGTTTAGCGATGGCTAGCCTCGCGCTCGCAGGCACCGCCGCGTGTAGCAGCGAAGATGGAGAACCAGCAACCGAGACTGCCGAAACTTCTGCTGCTGAGGCCGGTGAAGATTCGGGAGACGCAGAAACCTCGGAAGCTTCGGAAAACATTACGGTTTCCCACGCCTACGGCGAAACTGAAGTGCCGCTCAATCCGGAAAGCATCGCCACGCTCGATGGCACGTGGTCCAATGCTTTGGGCGAGCTGGGCGTTGATATCACTATGGCGCTCACCGTCAGCCAGTTGGAAGATGGTGGCCCGTGGGCTGACTACGCAGCCGAGAACACTGCTTCATATGACACCGCTGCTGGTGAAAGCATCCTGGCAAATATAGAAAAGATTGCCGCCCAGAAACCTGATGTCATTTTGGCTGGATACCTGCCAGACCAGGACGCATACGACAAGCTCAGCAAGATTGCACCAACCGTCGGTGTTGTTGGCGGTGGATTGGTCAACGACTGGCGCGAAGCAACACTTATTGCCGGGCAGATCACAGACCGCGAAAGCGAAGCACAAGCAGCCATCGATGAAGTCGACGCCCAAATCGAAGCCGTGCGCGAGGCACACCCAGGGCTCGAAGGCGCGACTGGAGCATTCGTGCAGATTAGTCCTCAAGGCTTCGCGGTTGTCACGGAAGATACCGACCCAGCCAACGAATTCCTGTCAGATCTCGGTGTCATCGTTCCAGCAGAAATCAAAGAAGCAGGTCAAGATGGCGGCCGCGCTTTCATCTCCGAAGAAAACATCGGAATCTTCAACACCGACTTGCTTCTATCCTGGCCTACCGGCGCAGACCCCGCCGACGCCCAGGGCTGGAACGATCTAGAACCGGTGAAAAACGACACCGTTTTCAGCGCAGACTTCATCACCGCCAACGCCATCGGCACTCCGACCGTTCAATCCGTGCCGTGGGCGCTGGAGCAGCTGGAACCAACTCTGCAGCGGCTGGATGAAGTACGCAGCTAATGCCACTGGAGTGAGCAAGCTCTGGTCAAGATTGCCAAAAGAGCGTTAAATTGCAATTGGAGACAGACTCCACGGAGTTCTCCCCTCAATGGATTGGATTCAAGCCCCGTTTGAAGTACCCAAGCACTTCTGGCGGGGCTTGATCAGGTCTTGCTGCCCACAACCTTCGCAACGTGTAAACCCCAGCCGGAACAGTTTTCGTGTTCTGACTGGGGTTTTATTTGAGCCGCTTAGGAGAATCGAACTCCTGACCTTCTCATTACGAGTGAGACGCTCTACCGACTGAGCTAAAGCGGCCTGCGCCGAGATAAGAAATCAGCGCTCATAAAGAATAGCCCAGCCGATATGCGGGCGTGAAATCAGCTGGTTATTAGCGGGTAAATCACCTGGTCTTGCAGGCTAAACGCAGGCGTCCGACAAGACCATCGAAAGCAATTTGCTGCGTGACGTTGTGATTCATTTGTTCACGGCATTTCCGGATGGCGTTCTGGCAGGCCAAAAGGCCTTCTTCGCTAACGCGGTTGGCCAGTTCATCAGCAAGACCTTCAAAATCTGGGTGGGTTAGCTCCACCTCGGCGCCGACTTTGCGCATCAGGGCGTCGCGGTAAATTCCGGCCAAGTCCACCAGAACCAAGTCCAGGTAGTC
>JAUNRU010000078.1:0-5313 GCA_030535535.1 Corynebacterium casei | reverse complement strand
AGGGCGGCGAGGTGGGCATCGGCAGGCGATGCCCCTTCAGACACCAACTGCTCCACGATGTACTCCACCGACGGCGACGGGATATAAAGGTGGCGGCAACGCGAGCGCAGAGTCTGCGAGAAATCCTGCGGATCCGCCGATGGCGCGCACATGATGATGACGGTCTGCGCCGATGGCTCCTCCACCGTCTTGAGCAACGCGTTGGACGCACCCGGGGTCATGCGGTCAGCATTATCGAAGATGATGACGCGGAACTTCGCTTGCGTCGGCAAAGCGATAGCATCCTTAATAACCCCGCGGACCTCATCGACCTTGATGGTGAGCCCCTGCGGAGCCCAAAACTTCAAGTCCGTGTGCGACTGCGTGTCCAGCACCGAACGGCAGGCATCGCACTGCCCGCAGCCCAGCTCCGCCTCCGGCCCATTGGTCTCCGGGTCGGTGCACATCAACGCCGCAGCGAATGCCAACGCCGCATTAGAACGGCCCGAACCGGGAGGGCCAGTAAACAACCACGAATGGCTCATCGCGCGCGAATCTGCCCCCGGCAAACCACGTGCGGCGCGGGCAGCTGCCATGATGGTCTCCTGCACCCCGGGGCGGTCGGCCAAGCGCTGCGCTACTGAAATCTCATTCACCCCAACCATATTACTTTCTTCCTTCTCCCCACCCTGAACGCCCGCCTTCACACCGAGTTAAGTGATGTCCGACCTTTTCGCACGAAGGGGTTAGTAATAACGATAGAGTGGGAAGCTATGAGCAGAGTCATGCGCGGTTTTTCTTGGTTGATGAGCACCTCGTGGCCCACCTATGCCGCGATCGTGCTCGGAACCAATATCGTCGGCGCAATTGCGATTATGACCTTCGTGGTTTTCTTCCTGCCCATGCCGGAGATCCACGCGTTTACCACTGACTTTGATAACCTCTTCGTGATTGGCGCCGCTTACGTTATCTTCGCGGTGCTTGTGGGCATGGCTGCCACCATGCTGCTGTTTAGGCCCGTGTGGGATTGGCAGCGCAACCCGGATGCCCATGACCCGAATATGGTGCGCAACCTGGTCATGCGCATTCCTATTTATCAGGCTGCCGTCGCGGCCCTAGTATGGCTTATCGGCATTGTTCTCGCCGTGGTGACCACCTCTGCTTCTGATGGCAAACTCGCACTCGTGGTGGGCGTATCCACCACCCTGGCCGGCATGATCGTGGTGCTCATTACGTATCTGCAGGCAGAGCGCATGGTTCGCCCCGTTGCAGCGTCGGCGCTGGCGCGGCGTTTCGAGGACTCCACGCTGGAACCACCTATTAAGAGCCGTCTGTATCTGTCGTGGATTATGTCCACCGCTGTGCCGTTGCTGGGCATTATTTTGGTGTTCTTGGCGCAGCGCTCTGGCCTGTTTACCGGGGATTCCGATGACATCCTTCCGGCCGTTATTGCGCTGACACTGACGGCTTTGGGTACGGGCGCTATCGCTACTGCCTACTCCACCATGAGCGTGGTGGATCCGATTTATGAGCTACAAGATGCCATCAACCGCGTGCGCCGCGGTGAACGCCACGTAGAAGTAGACATCTATGACGGCTCAGAGCTGGGTGTGCTGCAGGCGGGTTTTAATGAAATGATGCGTGGACTGCATGAACGCCAGCGTCTGCGCGATCTCTTCGGCCGTTATGTGGGCGATGAAGTTGCACAGCGCGCGTTGGATGAGCGTCCTGAACTTGGCGGCGAGGACCGCAAGGTGGCGGTGCTGTTTATTGACGTGATTGGTTCCACCAACTTCGCCGTTAATAACACTCCTGAGCGCGTTGTGGAAGAGCTCAACAACTTCTTTGAGCACGTGGTGGATGTGGTGCACCGCAACAAGGGCATCATCAACAAATTCCAGGGCGACGCGGCACTGGCCATCTTCGGTGCGCCGCTCAACGTGTATGACTCCACGTCGATGGCCCTGCAAGCTGCGCGCGAACTGCGCCACGAGCTGCGCAACATGGAACTGCAAGCCGGCATTGGTGTTGCCGCGGGCCACGTGGTGGCCGGGCACATCGGTGGCCATGACCGCTTCGAATACACCGTCATTGGTGACGCCGTGAATGAAGCCGCACGTCTAACGGAGTTGGCGAAGGAAACCCCAGGCCGAGTTCTGACCAACGCCTCGACGTTGAAGAACGCAAATGAAACTGAACAGGCCCGCTGGACTTTCATGAAGTCCATTGAGCTGCGCGGACGCCGCCGCATGACTCAGCTGGCGCGCCCGATCCGCGCAACGTTGGCCGACCGCGCGGAGTTGTAGCTGTTACTCTTAGCCGCATGGCGGTAGATGACAACAGACCATCTCAACAACCACTAGCCGGCACAACCACTAAAACACGCATGGTTGTGCCCGATGTAGCGCGCGGTATGGCGCTACTGGGCATCGCAATTGCTAACATCCCCACCGCGTGGCTGACCCCAGGCGCCCCGCACACGGCCTTTCTTGGTTCGATAAACAATACCTTCGACCAGATTCTGGCCGTTCTGACCACTATGTTCGCGCATAATCGCGGGCTGCCACTGTTTTCTACCCTGCTAGGATTCGGCGTTGGGCTCATCGCCATGAGCTTGTGGCGCAAGCAGTTTCCGGCAAAACGCGCCCGGCAAGTCATTGTTCGCCGTTACTTCTTCCTCGCCTTATTCGGTGCTATCCACCTCATCTTCATCTTCTACGGCGACATCATGTTCTACTACGGACTCACCGGTATTATCCTCGGTTTGTTGTTGACCGTGCGCGATAAAATCCTCAGCATCATCGCCTATGTGGTGCTTGCCGTGTTGACTGCCGCGGGCACGCTGTTTTTGGTGTGGGCATTGATGTCCGGGCTGGATATGAGTGGGGTGACTGAGGCCGCCAGAATTGGTGACTTTGATACCACCACGATTGGCGGTTTGCTGGCTTTTAATGCCACGACCTTTGCTATCAACTTCGTAAATTACCCGTTTTACCTGGTGAGTTACGCACCCATCATGTTCATTGGTTTTACGTGGGCACGTCGCGGTGTGCTTGCTGATGTCCCCTCCCACCGCAAAGAACTGTGGACCTGGGTGGTCATCGGCTGGATTTATATCCTCGGTGTTGGCCTGCCGTGGGGGCTTTCAGAAATTGGGGTACTGCCGAATGAATACGCAGAGACCTTCATGTTCGCCAACTTGATGAATGGCGCAATCACCGGTCCTGCTTTGCTGGCGATGTTCGCGCTGGCGCTGCAGCCATTCCAGGATCGCGTCAACCGCGGTGAAACCCCGCCAGTCTGGCTGAAGGCGCCGATGGCTTTGGGCAAACGCTCCATGAGTGGCTACTTGTTCCAGTCCTTCGCCTTCTTCATCATCTGCTACCCCGTCGTCCTTGGCATCAGGCCCGATAGCGTCAGCGCACAGATAGGCCTGGCAGTCGGAGTGTGGGGCGTGTCCCTCATCCTGGCCTGGGTGTTGGAAAAGGCAGACATGCAAGGCCCATTTGAGAAGGCGCACCGGCGCCTGTCTTATGGCCCAACAATGCAGCCAGAGTTGCACACTAAGAAGCAGCGCCGAGAGTTGGAAGCACGCGGCAACGCCGCACAATAACCGTGCGGGAATTGTGCTGCTATTCTTGGCCGCATGGCAGTAGATGACAATGGAATGCAACAATCCCCATCGAAGGGCTTAAGCACAACCCGCATGGTGGTACCCGACGTCGCGCGTGGTTTGGCATTGCTGGGCATCGCGGTGGCGAACCTCCCCACCGCGTGGTTAACGCCCGGGGCGGCACATTCGGAGTTTCTCGGCTCCATCAATAGTGTTTTTGACCAGATTCTGGCTGTGTTGACCACGTTGTTTGCGCATAATCGTGGTTTGGCGTTGTTTACCACGCTACTGGGATTCGGCGTGGGTCTGATTGCCATGAGCTTGTGGCGCAAGCGCTTTCCACCACAACGCGCACGACAGATCATCGTCCGCCGTTACTTCTTCCTCGCCGTTTTCGGCGCTGTGCACCTGTTGCTGATTTTCTATGGCGATATCATGTTCTACTACGGTCTCTCCGGCATGATCATCGGTTTGTTGTTGACCATGCGCGATAAAGTGCTGGCCATTATTTCCTATGTCATTATCGGCTTGACCTTTGTTGGTAGCGTCGCGTTTTTGCTGTGGGGTCTTTTCTCCGGGATTGATATGAGCGCGTTTACCTCGGCTGGCATCGCTGGCACGGACTACAGCACCCTCGGGGGTTTGCTACAGTACAACGCCATTACCTTTGGTTTGGGTCTGACCGGCTACCCGTTTTATCTCATTGCTTATGGCCCGATCATGCTCATCGGTTTTACTTGGGCGCGTCGCGGTGTGCTTGCCGATGTCCACGCGCACCGCAAAGAGCTCATCGCCTGGACGGTATTCGGTTGGATCATCATTCTCGGCATCGGACTGCCGTGGGGCCTGGCAGCAATCGGCGTATTGCCGAATGAGCTAGAAGCGTTGTTCTTAGCCACCAACTCCTTTGTTGGCACGCTCACCGGCCCAGCACTGCTGGCGATGTTCGCATTGCTGCTGCAGCCTTTCCAAGCCCGTGTCAACAACGGCGAAACCCTACCGGTGTGGCTGCAGGTGCCAATGGCACTGGGCAAGCGCTCCATGAGCGGCTACGTTTTCCAGTCCATTGCCTTCTTCATCATCTGCTACCCCGTTGTCCTTGGCATCACGCCTGATAGCGTCACCGCGCAAACGGCGCTGGCATTCGGCGTGTGGGTAACCTCGCTGCTTCTGGCGTGGGTGTTAGAAAAGACCAACAAGCGTGGTCCTTTCGAGGCTATCCACCGCCGCCTGTCCTACGGCCCGACGCTGCAGCCGGAGCTCTACAGCGCGAAACAGCGCAAGAAGCTTGAGCAGGGGCAGGACTAGCGGCGGTTGAGGCCATCGGCGAGCAGCAGGTGGCCAATGAAGCTGGTGGAGCTTTCCGCCGCACCCAGGATTGAGTACAGATTGCGCTTGAAGAAGTCGCGCTTGTGCCGCTTGGCATCAATGCTGCCTTCTACTATCGCGCGGGCAAAGGTCATGGCTTCTGCAGCAAAGAGTAGGTTCGCGCCGTGGCTTGCGCCGCGCGCGGCGATGGAACCAGAACGAAAGACGGACTCATCCGATGCCAACGCAGCGGTGGTCACAGAAGCCGCACCGCCCAAGATGACGGCGGGGACCATATCGTTCGAGACCTTCTTGGACTTCGCTGCAAGCACCGCAGCGCCCACGCCAGCGGCCCAGACCCCCGCATAAAGACCGATGGTCTTTCCTTGCGGGCGCGCACCCGCACCGAGTGC
>JAUNRU010000015.1:0-37975 GCA_030535535.1 Corynebacterium casei | reverse complement strand
TAGCTTTTACTGTCCGTCTCCGCGGAGCTGGTCACGCATTTCCTTGAAGTAGTCACGAGCGGACTGCACCTGCTCTGGCTGCTTCTGGTGTGGCTGCGGTTGTTGCTGGCGCTGCGGCGCTGGCTGCTGCGCCGGGTTGCGCTGCGGCTGAGCCTGCGCAATCTGACGTGGCTTATTGTTCGAGGAATTGGACGAACCGCCGTTTTCCTGCAGCGTATGGGTGGACATAAGCACGTCACGCATGCCGTCAAAGATGTCGCCCATGCCGCCTGGGTTAGAAGGCATGAACAGCACGTTGGAGTTTGAGTTGTTGGAAACATCCACCATTGCATCCAAGTACTGGGAAACCAGCATCAGAGCCTCTGGGGATTCTTCAATACCGGCAGCACGCAGCATCTCGTACTGTGCTGCGATACCTTCAACGATTTCCTTACGCTGTTCTGCAACACCACGACCTTGAAGCTTTCGAGCCTCAGCGGAACCTTCCGCTTCCTTAATAACACGAATTTTCTCAGCCTCTGCCTGAGCAACTGCTGCTTCACGCTCACGCTGAGCAGCGTTAATGGAGTTCATGGATTCACGAACTCGGGCATCGGGGCGAATATCAGTGACCAGGGTGTTTACGAAGTTCCAGCCGTACTCCGCCATGTTGTCACGCAAGGACAGACCAACGTTTTGTGCGATGGTGTCCTTGGAAGAGAAGGAATCATCCAAGTTCATGTTCGCGACAGAAGAGCGAACATTGTCCTGGACATAAGCAATAATCTGCTGCTCGTGGTCAGACAGGCGGTAGAACGCTTCACGCTCACGGCCTTCAACGGTTTCATACTGAACAGCTACTGGAATCTGAACGAAGACGTTATCTTTAGTCTTGGTCTCAACCATGACGTCGAGCTGGTGGATCTGCAAAGAGATCTTGTCACGCACACGGTCGATATAAGGCAGCTTGAAGTGGAAACCTGCATGAGCAACCTTATTGAACTTGCCGAGGCGCTCGACGATGGCTGCCTCACGCGTACGAACAATAAAGTAGCCATCAAAAATGGTGAACAAAACTATGAGGAGGAATACTGCGAGGACTATCAGGGCTACCAAAATTATCACCGACCGTTATAGACGTGGATGCATCTTTTAAACCGAGACATCACACTATGTACTGAACAATATGAAAAAGTGTTTCGTTTCCATCGTTGCACAAAACTACAACATGCGCATCACCCGTTTTCTCCCCCAACTGTTAACAATTACACAGCTACCCTCACGCAAGCCTCACGAAGTCCCAGATTGCTATGAGTCTTAGGCGCCACGCTGCGCTGCATAATGCTCTGCGTATTCTTCAGGAGATACACCAAAGTGGTTCTTAAAAGACCGCCCGAAGGAACCGACATCCAGATAGCCCACACTGCTGGCAACCTCTTTGAGGCTTCCGCTTCTTTGCAGCAGCAAGGCCGCAGTTTCTATCCGGTTACGCATCCGCCATTGCCCGAAAGTAATGCACGCCTCTGATGGAATTGAAACCCCGTCATCACTGGATTCGCCCGGCTCAACCAGCGGTGGATTTTTCGCGATAGCTGAAGCGTGCTCTAGGAGCTGAAGAATCTCTGCTCCGCCGTCATCGGTCGGCCGCAAGATGGAACTTTGCCATTGCATATATGGCAGCATTAATGACTGTAACCTGCGACTTACTCGGATCACAGTTAACTCCAACAACGGATAGGAATCATCTTCCGCTTCGAAAAATAGTGGGAGCAAGACAGACTTGTCCCCCACGCTAAACTCGTGGCTCGTGCCCACTGGCACCCACAAAGCTTGCCCAGCGAATAGGCGTATTGCTTCGCCATCAATAGTGAAGTGGCTTCCACCGCGCACCTGCCAAAAGAGAATGTGGTGTTCCTGGTGAACTCTTTCCGAAATGGACACCGCCGGCACAGTCACCCGCAACGCATCTTCGCTTTGAGGTTCAAATAGCTCGTTATAGTCCAGCTTCACGCCTACCCTGTTCAGCGCTCGCCTCATGCGCTGGTTGAAACCCCGCCAGGAATGCCATCAATGAGGACAATGTTAGGTGTCCCTAACCATATGCCGAGTTACTGAAAGATTCAATGCCTTTATTCACAGCGCGCGAACGAACACGGACGGAGTATCGTAGTGCATCGCGGAAATGTTTAAAGGCTGTACTTGGTTATCCAAGTACAGCCTTTATGCTGTGCGCCCGGTGAGACTTGAACTCACACGCCCTCTGGACACTAGAACCTAAATCTAGCGCGTCTGCCAATTCCGCCACGGGCGCTTGCGCAACTGATATTACAACAGAACGTGTCAAAATTAATAATTGGGGAAATATGGCTTTTGGAAAAGGATAGGTAAGGTGGGCTATGTGAGTGAAAAGCGGAATAAAATTAAAACACGGTGGTGGCATATCGTGCTCATCGCGGTTTTTGTTGTCGCATTTATCGGTCTCGCATGGTGGCAATGGTCCCGCTTCCAGTCGGGTTCTGGCACTTTCCAGAACCTTGGTTACGCCTTCCAGTGGCCATTGTTCGCAGCTTTTGTCATCTACGCCTATCGCACCGCAATGAAGTACGAAAATGAGCGTATCGAAGCAGAAAACGAAGCTGCCGAAGACGGCAGTGATGACTACATGTACCAAGCGCCGCAAGAAACCGATGATCAGGTAACTGAAATCGACGAGGACTTCCTGCCACAGCGCAAGCAGATCAGCGTTGAAGAATTCAACGCCATGAACCGACAAAGACGCGGGCAGCACTCATCTGAGCCACATTCTTCCGACTCTCACGCGGATTTTTAAGAATCAGTCAGTCAAAGTTCGGCTGAAATTCTTTCCCCAATAGCACGCAGAAAATTAAAGGATTCTTCTTCCATGACCTCCCAGCAGCAGGTTCACCCAGAACGCCAGAAGCGCGTTTCCACCGCACTGACATTTTTCACCGTCGCAGCAACCATCACCGGTATCTTCCTGGTCATCCTGGTGATCCGCATGTTCCTGGAATACATCGTCGGTATGGAAATGCCAGACTGGGCAACCCTGGTGGCACAGGCTCACGGTCTCGCGTACATGGTCTACCTGCTGTCAATCTTGAACCTGGCTCCTAAGGCACGTTGGTCCGTTGGCAAGTGGTTCACCACTGCCCTTGCGGGTGTTATCCCGTTCTTCTCCTTCTGGATGGAGATCAAGCGCCGCAACGAAGTAAAGCAGATGTTCCAGCTTTCATAGGCTTTGTCATCCCGAAAGAGGAGGGGCGTGCAGTCATTGCTGCACGCCCCTCCTCTTTCTACTTTTGTGTGAAAGCGTGATTTAGCTAGCGTTTCCAGCAGCCAGCTTTTCAATCACTGGCACCAGTTGTGCCAGTGCGCGTCCACGGTGTGAAGCCGAGTTCTTTTCCTCTGGGGTGAGCTCCGCGGAGCTGCGGGATTCGCCCTCAGGTTGAAAAAGTGGGTCATAGCCGAAGCCTGCCTCGCCGCGCGGTGCGGTGAGCAGGGTTCCGGGCCAACGGCCTTCTGCAACGTGTTCTTGGCCGGCTGGAGTAACCAGCGCGCAAACAGATACGAATGCCGCTTGGCGGCGTTCGGCCGGAACATGTTCCATCTGCGCCAGCAATAGTTCATTATTCGCCGCATCATTGCCGTGCTGGCCCGACCAGCGTGCAGAAAGCACTCCTGGCATGCCATTGAGTTCTTCCACGGCAATGCCGGAATCGTCAGCAATGCAGGCAAGGCCCGTTGCTTTCGCGCCAGCGTGCGCCTTAATCAAAGCATTGTCGGCAAAGGTGCGCCCGTCTTCGACGGGTTCGTCATAAGGCTCAACATCACGCAGTGGAACCAGCTCAACCGAATCGATACCGGCATCCGCCAGAATCTTTTCCAGCTCAATCAGCTTCTTCGCGTTATTCGATGCAACAAGAAGTTTCATAAGCCCTAGATTCCAAGTGCCGCGCGCTGCGCAGCAATCAGCTCAAAACAGCCCTTCTGCGCAACATCCAGCATGGAGTTCAATTCATCGCGGCCAAACAAGCCGTTCTCACCGGTGCCCTGGACTTCCACGAAGTTTCCGGACTCCTGCATCACAACGTTCAGGTCGACCTCAGCGCGGGAGTCTTCCTCATAAGGCAGGTCCAAGCAGACATTGCCCTCGACGATGCCCACAGATACCGCGGCGATTGGATCCAACAATGGCTCGCCCGGTACAACGCCTTGGTCTTTGAGAACCGCAATGGCATCGGCAAGCGCAACATATGCGCCCGTGATCGACGCGGTGCGGGTACCACCATCAGCCTGGAGCACATCGCAGTCAATCTGGATGGTGTTCTCCCCCAGCTGGCTCAAATCAATAGCCGCGCGCAAGGAACGGCCCACCAGACGAGAAATCTCATGGGTACGGCCTTTGACCTTGCCCTTCATGGACTCACGTGGCATGCGGTCATGCGTTGCGGACGGCAGCATTGCGTATTCCGCAGTCAACCAGCCTTCACCGGAATCCTTCTTAAAACGTGGAACGCCCTGCTGAACAGAAGCAGTACACATCACGCGGGTGTTGCCGAACTCAACCAGAACGGAGCCGGCAGGATTAGTGGTGAAATTGCGGGTAATACGGACACTTCGCAGCTGGTCTAGGTCACGACCATCAGCACGTTGAAAATCAGTCATGTCCTCAAGGGTACCGCGCCAGCTTAAAGTTCAAACTCCATGCCCGGCGCGCCCAACACAATTTCCCCATCGAACTCAGTGCGTGCCGCATCCACCGTGGACTGCGGATCACTCCAAGGCTGCAGGTGGACGAGGACCAACTTCTTGACATCGGCAAGCTTTGCTAAACGCCCTGCCTGATTGCCCGACATGTGCATGCCCTGCGGGCGGCCCTCAGTCTCACAACCCCAAGCTGCCTCTGCGAGGAATACATCCGCGTTCTGTGCTGCCGGCACCAAGTCTTCGGTATAAGCCGTATCCCCCGTGTAACAAATAACCTTGCCGGTCTTGGCGTGCTCCATGCGCAAGCTATACGCCTCAATCGGGTGAATGGCGTGAAACGGCGTCATGTACACATCATCAATGAGCTCACGCTTACCGTGCTCCCAGGAAGAGAACGCAAAGGAATCAGAGAAGTCATCTACTTCATCCACGTGATCCGCGCTCATGCGCCCCAGATGAACCGGGGAATCCTTCGGACCAAACATGAAATTGCGCGATGCTGCTGGGGCCTCTGGGTGGAAACGACGCCACACCATCAACGAAGGGAAATCAGTGCAGTGATCCGCATGCAGGTGACTGAAAGTCAGGTGGGCATCACAGGGGTCTTGGATTTCTTGCAAAGCAGCAAAAGTACCAGGGCCCAAGTCCATAATGATGGACGGTGCGTCTGGGAAAGAAACCAAGTAACCCGACGCAGGGTTATTAGGACTGGGCACGCTGCCCGAACACCCCAAGATGGTCAACTTCATGAGGCTATGTTGTCATGAATTTGGCAGAATTTCTTTAATAACAGGCCATCTAACGTTTAAAGACACTATCTATAGCCGTATGTGGGGATGCTCACCAGCTGTCAAAATTACAGCTGAGGGCCTAAAAAGCGCTGCGCAAGGCGTGAGAAAGTTTCTGCATCACCGGTGGACTCAAAAAGTCTGGTGGGCACATTGTCCACCGGCGCTAGTTCATCACGTTCGGTCAGGATGCGCAGTACGTCTTTCGCGGTTTCTTCTGCCGATGACACCAGGGTGACGCTATCGCCCATGGCCAGCTGAATAATGCCCGTCAGCAATGGGTAATGCGTGCAGCCCAGCACCAGGGTATCCACGCCTGCTGCCTGCAACGGCGCCAAGTAGGCTTCCGCCACGCCGAGAATCTGGCGGCCGGAGGTAATCCCGCGTTCGACGAAAGGCACGAAGTCCGGGCAAGCCACCGCGTGGGCTTCCACGGTGTCCGTCTGTGCAAACAGATGTTGATAGGCCTGGGAGTTGATAGTTCCCTCCGTGCCAATCACACCCACCTTGTGGTTACGCGTGGTGGCCAGCGCACGGCGTACCGCTGGGCGGATGACTTCCACAATCGGGATGTCATAGCGCTCCCTCGCTTCTTCCAAGAAGGCTGCGGTTGCTGTGTTGCATGCGATGACCAACATCTTGCAGCCGCGCTCCACCAAGTCATCGGCGATGGCGCGGGAAAGATTCTGCACGTCTTCCAACTCCCGCGGGCCGTATGGCGCATGCGCGGTATCACCGACGTAGATGATGGATTCTTGTGGCAGCTGCTCCATGATGGTGCGCGCGACTGTTAAACCACCGACACCTGAATCAAAGATGCCGATGGGAGCTAGACTGTCCACTTATCTAACCGCCTTTTGCTTGCGCCGTGCGATCTGCGCTTTGGTGTCATCGGAGGTAATCACGCTACCTGCCACGACACCGCCAGCGGCGCCGAAGAGGTGCGCCTGCCAGGACACGCCTTCATAGATGGGCAGCACACCGAAGATCATGCCGGAGTAGAAAATGCCCAGGACAATGCCCAGTGCAATCTGGCTCAGGGAACGGTTGAAGATACCGCGGATGAGCAGGTAAGCCCACCAGCCATAGACAACTCCCGATGCACCGATGTGGTTGGTACCCGGGCCGCCCAGCAGCCATGTACCAATGCCAGCAATGAGTACGACCAGCAAGGTAACTTCCCACCAGGCTTTACGCCCGGAAAGGCCTACGAGGAAACAGAAAATGGCACCTGAGATTGAGTTTGAAATCAGGTGCTCAAAGTTCGAGTGCAGAAGCGGCGAGGTAATAATGCCCAGCAGACCATTGAAATCCAGCGGGTGAATACCGAAGTATGTCAGCCGGCTTCCGAAGATAAAAGTGTTTACCAGGTGCACAATCCACAGCACCGCGACATACCCAAACGCGAAAGTCAGCCCCGTAGCAATGCGACCACGCTTGGTGTAATTCGCTGAAATACCACTATTGCGCGAAGACTTGCCGGAGGGCTGCGGGATGGGTGCTGGGTAGGTCATAGTGCAGACAAGTTTAACCCAGCCAAGCAAGCTCTGCCGCAAAGAAGACGCCACCGATGCACATAGGCGGCCAATTCAACGGCTATATCCGGGGTTCTTTCGGCAGCGTCACAGCTTCAGCAACGCAACGTGGCGTTGCTGCTTGCAAGCCCCAAATACCTGCAAGTGCCAAACACACCCACAAGGGTGCTTAGCCGATGAGGGCTTCGAGGAGGGAGTCTTGGCAGTAGCCAAGCCACTCCACCAAGGTGTCGCGGTTTTGCTCATCTTCTTCGCTGAAGATGTCACCGCTAGCCAAATACAGACGCAGATCGTTTAATCCAGCGAGGAAGGCATGGGCGTCCGCTTCTTCAATTGCGACCTCTACCCCACCGACCGGGCCAAGTGCATGGTTGATGACTTGCAGATTACGCAGCTTTTCTTTGGCAATGTCATTTTCGTGCAGACTGCGCATCAGCCCGGCATCACCGTCATATTCTTCTTCGCCTTCAGCAAAGAAGTCTGGGAAAAGCCGCGCCAGCGATGGATCTTTCGGGGCCTCTTTATGCCCGGTGGGCATATCCATCATTTCTGCCAGCTCATCCTTCGGCGCTGATTGTGCGCGTTGGATGATGGCTTCACTGACGGTGGAGGTGAGATTTCCTAGAACCTCACGTTCCATAGGCTCCAGCACGGTTTGAAACTTCGCTCCGCGCAATAGAGCCTTTTTCCTTCTCCAAGGTTGCATCTAATTAACCTGCCTGCTGCATTGTTGCCCAAAGCCCTGCTACTTGCAGCTTTTTCACGTCGGCTTCTACTTTGTCACGCTCACCGGAACTTACTGCGGCTTTACCCTCAGTGTGCACCTGCATCATCAACTCATTGGCGCGCTTTTTGTCATAGCCCAACACGGTTTGAAATACATAGGACACGTAGCTCATCAGGTTTACGGGATCGTCCCAGACAACGCACATCCACGGCAGATTCTCTTCCGAAGCTACCGAGACGTCAATTGCCTCATCTAGCTCCGGGGAAGCCATGGGTGAACTTAATTGCACGTACATGCCAACCAGCTTAACTAATTTTATTTCTTTAGTAGCAGATTTTGACTAGAGTTGGGCACAACGATTTTCACATGCTAGCCAAAGAGAGCATAAGACCATGCAACTGCCACAGCCTATTGCCCGTTTGATGAATGAGATTTTCTCGGGCAAGAACCCTGCAGACCTTGCTCGCATCGGAATCACCACCATCACGTTGGTACTCACTCTCCTGGCAGCAACCGCTGCCGGCAGCAGCACCCCCAACGATGACGGCTCTTCCAATGATGATCCTGCCCCGGAGCAGCCAGAGGATCCGGACTACACCGCACCACCAGAGCACATTCAAGCGCAGTTGGACACCATCCAGACTGAAGTTTATACCGCCATCAATGACATGCGCACTGAGCAAAACCTCAGCATGATCTTCGAATACCCCGACCGTCAGGAAGCAGCCCAAGACAAGGCAGAGCTCAATGCTGTTACGGGACAAGAAGACATTGTCGATGAAAACATCAGCATGCTGCAGGCACACCTGCCACTAAATGAGGCCAGCGGCTACGAGTTTATTGAGCGCCTGCGCACCTCAGAATCTCACTTGGCAGTCATGATGGAACCAACGAACCTGCACATGGCAGTCGGCGTTGCTTATTCCGCATCCGATGACAAGGTATGGCTGGTTCTGCAATTCGAATAAGTAATTGCGAGTAATTATTTAAATGCAGTTCGGGGTGCGTCGGTGGGGCATCGAAAAGCACTGCATAGGCTAGACATGGCTGACTGCTTAGCCTGAATGGAGCTGAATGGCACAGAAAAGCCATGTCGCGCGCTAGACTTGTTCGCTGTGAACCCTAAGACGAATCAACCTCAATCCACGGCGTTGCTCACGGACATGTATGAGCTGACCATGTTGCAGGCAGCGCTCGCTGACGGCACGGCTGAACGCCCGGTAGTCTGCGAAGTCTTTGCACGCCGGCTGTCCAACGAGCGCCGTTACGGTGTCGTGGCCGGAATCCCGCGCGTGCTGGATGCGGTGATGAACTTCCGCTTCACGGAAGAACAACTCGCGACGTTGACGTTCTTAGATGATGCCACCCGCGACTACCTGCGCAATTACCGCTTCTCCGGCCAAATTGATGGCTACCGTGAGGGCGAGCTGTACTTCCCTAATTCTCCGCTGCTGACCGTGCGCGGCACCTTCGGCGAAGCTATTTTGCTAGAAACCGTCATTTTGTCCATCATGAACTCGGATTCGGCTGTGGCATCGGCGGCATCGCGCATGGTGGTCTCCGCTGATGGCCGTCCGATTATTGAAATGGGCTCGCGCCGCACCCACGAGCAAGCCGCTGTGACCGCTGCGCGTGCGGCCTACCTGGCGGGTTTCCAATCCACCTCCAACCTGGAAGCTGCCGCCCGCTTCGGCATTCCGGCTTCTGGCACCGCGGCGCACTCCTGGACCTTGGCGCACGTCAACGATGATGGCAGCGCGAATGAAAAGGCTGCCTTCAAGTCTCAGATTGAAGCACACGGCGTGGGTACAACCTTGTTGGTGGACACCTTCGACATCACCCAAGGCGTCAACAACGCCATTGAAGTAGCCGGCATTGAGCTCGGCGGTGTGCGCATTGACTCCGGCAACTTGGGTGCGATTACCCGCCGAGTGCGCAAGCAACTCGATGACTTGGGCGCACACAACACCAAGATTGTGGTCTCCTCCGACCTGGACGAATTTGCCATCGCTGGTCTGCGCGGCGACCCCGTGGACGTCTACGGCGTTGGCACTTCCGTGGTCACTGGCTCTGGCGCTCCAACCGCAAGCATGGTGTACAAGATTGTCGAAGTTGACGGCCATCCAGTGGCCAAGCGCTCCGAGTCGAAAAAGTCTGTGGGCGGCGCTAAGCGCGCTATCCGCTCCTACCGTTCCTCGGGCGTGGCGATAGAAGAAATCATCTTCCCCTTCCACGACGACGAACCGGACACCGGCCACTTGACCTCCAAGATGCTCACCGTTCCTTTGATTCGAGACGGTGAGATTGTAGATGGTCAGCCAACTCTGGATGAATCCCGCGAGTACCTGGCTCAAAACATCAAGACCCTGCCGTGGGAAGGCCTGGCGCTGACCCGCGACGAACCTGCGGTGCACACCCGCTACGTCGGCTTCGAATAAAGCGTTATTTTCTCGCGGGCATCCTTAGTCTCTTTACTGTGAGCATCGTTGCGTTTTGTTGCGGGCATCGCTGTTCTATTCCTGTGAGCATCGTTGTTCTAACGATGCTCACAGGCGGTTCGGGAGTAGCCCCGTACATGGCTTAGACTCGGTGAGGTGAACGAAGAACCCCTCAATCAGACGACGGATACTTTGCTTGATCAAGCCGTGGCTGCCTTGGGAGGTGCCCGCCGCGACGGCCAGCACGCTATGGCTCAGGCCGTCACCAAAGCCTTGGAGTCCGACCGCCACCTGGCTGTGCAGGCCGGCACCGGTACCGGCAAGTCTCTGGCCTATTTGGTGCCAGCTATCCGGCATGCGCATAACACTGGCTCCACCATCATCGTCTCTACAGCGACAATTGCTTTGCAGCGCCAGCTGGTAGAGCGTGACCTCCCGCGTCTGGTGGACGCGCTGGAGCCCATTATGGAGCGCAAGCCCACCTTCGCCATTATGAAGGGCCGCAACAACTATGTGTGCCTGAATAAGGTGGCGCAGGCGGGGTTCGAGCCAGATGAAACCCTGCTGGAAGACGAAGAGGTTTCTTGGACGGGCAAGCACGTCAAGCGCGTTTTTGAGTGGGCGGATGAGACCGAAACCGGCGACCGTGATGATTTGAGCCCGGGCGTGCCGGATCTGGCGTGGCGGCAGGTTTCTGTCACCTCCCGTGAGTGCCTGGGCGCATCGCGCTGCCCGCAGGGTGAGGATTGTTTCGCGGAGTTGGCCAAGCAGAAGGCTGCGCAGGTAGACATCGTGGTGACCAACCACGCGCTGTTGGCTATCGATGCCGCCGCCGAGACCGACATCCTGCCCGAACATGACGTAGTGATTGTGGACGAGGCACATGAGTTGGATGCCCGCATCACGTCGGTTTCCACCGCAGAAATCAATGCCCGAGCCATCAAAATGGCCGCCAACCGCGCCAAGTCCCTGGGCGCTGAGGGCAAGGATGTGCGTCTGGGCGAGTTAGCGGACGATTTCGCGATTTTCATCGGCACTTATGAGTCCGGCCGTTGGGTGGATATGGATGAGCCTTCCAAGAATCAGTTAGATGGCCTGGCCACCGCGATCATCGACTGCAAGACTGCCGTGTCGCGGCCTAGTGAGGGTGAAGCCGCAAATGATCCCGAGAAGTTCGCCGAGCGGCAGAATTTGACCAATCACCTCTCTGAAATGGCGGAGACCATCCACCGCATCCTGGAAGTATTCGACACCGATGATGCCGCGGAGCAAGATGACGTGGTGTGGGTGGATGACACTTCCCTGGCGGTGGCGCCGCTGTCGGTGGCGGATTTGCTGCGCGATAACCTCTTTGGTGAAAACACCGTGGTGCTCACATCCGCGACGTTGGCACTGGGTGGGCGCTTTGATGTCATGGCCGCGCAGTGGGGTATGCCGAAGGGCACGTGGGATTCCATGGATGCCGGGACGCCGTTCAACCCAGCCAAGTCCGGCATTCTATATGTGGCATCGCATCTTCCAGCGCCAGGACGCGATGGGCTTGCCGATGAAACCCTCGCCGAGATGAAAGACCTCATCATGGCGGCTGGTGGGCGGACCTTGGGGCTGTTTTCTTCCCGTCGCGCTGCTGAACAGGCGGCGGAAAAGCTGCGCATGCAGGTACCGTTTGAGATCTTTGTCCAAGGTCAAGACACCACGGGCGCTTTGGTGGACAAGTTCTCCAAGCATGAGAACTCTTGTCTGTTTGGCACTCTCACCCTGTGGCAGGGCGTGGACGTGCCCGGTCCGGCGTGTTCTTTGGTGCTCATTGACCGCATTCCGTTCCCGCGTCCGGACCAGCCGTTGCTGCAGGCACGCACCGATGCCGCCAACGCCGCCGGGCGCAGTGGCTTCATGGAGGTCTCTGCCACCCACGCGGCGCTACTCATGGCGCAGGGTGCCGGGCGTCTGCTGCGCGCCACCACCGACCGCGGCGTGGTCGCAGTGCTAGACAACCGCTTGGAAACGAAACGCTATGGCAGCTTCTTGAAGAACTCCATGCCACGTTTCTGGACCACCACCGACCCCAAGGTGGTGCGCGGGGCGCTCAAGCGTCTGGTGGCGTCCTAGTCGTCCAGAGGTACTGGCAGCGTCACCACGGTCGCCGAGTCAGGTGCAACTTCGGTGTAGCCGGCATCGCGGATTACCACTGCGCCTGGCACTGCGAGAGCTTTGTTAAAGAGCTCTCGGTCAACTTCACGCACGCTTAAGTCAAAGCCCTGCTGCGCCCATTGCCATGCCTGCTCCGCAGACAATGCGGCGGCATAAAGCATGGAACCGTGCCCGACTTGCGCAGCGGCCTTACCGGCTGACATCTCCAAAGTCTGGTCCACGTAGATGGTTGGCACACCGGCACGTGGCTCGCCCGGATCATCATAAGCAATATCTGTGTGCCCGATCTGCAGCTTCGCAATCGCCGGATGGACGTCTTTTACAGCGGATGGAGTAAACGCACGCGCTTGGTTGTTCACCGTTGCCCCTGGAAGGCCTTGTACGTCCTCCCAGGCCTTGTTGCGGGCTCGGCGTGCGACCTTGCGGATACGGTGCCCGTACCACTGCCCTAAGTCCTGTGCGAAAGCTCCTTCTTCGCCGGCGCGTTCATCCAGGCATACTCCGACGACGGCACGCGCTGCCGATTCCAGCAGCTCCGTGCGCGAAGGCGGGTTCTGCTTCGGCATATTCAGTGCTATCTGCATCGCCTGAATGGTTTCCGGATGTTCCGGGTCTTCATCAATGTCACGCCACGAGCGTCCGGTGCAGGCATCGACCAGGCGCCTATGCGCCAGCTCAAACTCCGGCGAGATGTCTTCCAGTCCCATTACTGAATATCTCCAGGGGTGGTTGCTCCCAGAATCTGTACTAGCCCCGCCAAGGTGGGCAAGTTGATGGAGACATCGGCATGCTCACGCAAAGCTGGCTTGGCATTAAAAGCGATGCCCAAACCTGCTGCGGTGACCATGTCGATGTCATTGGCGCCATCGCCCACAGCAACCGTCTGTGCCATATCCAGGCCTGAGTCTGCGGCGAACTCACGCAGGAACTCTTCTTTGGCCTTGCGGTCCACTACTTTGCCTGTAACCCGGCCGGTAAGACGATCATCTTCGATCTCCAAGGTGTTGGCACGAACGTAATCTAGTTCGAGCTCGCGCGCGAGCGGCTCGAGAACCTGAATGAAGCCACCTGAAACCACAGCTACACGGTAGCCCTGCTGCTTCAGCGTAGCCAGCGCTTCCTTGACACCTGGGGTCAGCTCAATCGCTTGAGAAACCGAATCAATCACGGACTTATCCAAGCCTGCCAAAGTGGCAACACGCTCGCGCAGGGACTCCTCGAAATCAAGTTCGCCTCGCATTGCACGGTCAGTAACCTCAGCCACTTCCGCTTCCTTACCCGCGTGCGCCGCAAGCATCTCAATGACCTCACCGGTAATAAGCGTGGAGTCACAATCCAAACAAATCAGCCCGCGCGATGGAGAATCCCCCACTGGCAGCAAGGCGATATCAACGCCATGAGAAGCTGCGAGGTTTGAGAGCTCCTCAGCAGAGCCTTCATAGCGCACGGAAAGCTCTATGCCATCTAGGTGCTCCGTTGGGACTGGGCGCTGTTCATTTACAACAACACCAAGTTCCTCCAGGTCTGCAACCAAGTTCTGCGGGAGCGTTGGGCCAACAATGATTAACAAATGAGTGGAAGTCACGTTGTCATGATACGACAAAGCCACCTTCCGATTACTCGGGAGGTGGCTCTATGTCAGGAGGATGATTAGTGCTTAAGCACTATTTCTATCCACTTCTAGTGATTTACACCAGCGTGTGCCTCTGCACGCAGACGCTTAACCATGTGAGGGTAGTGCAGCTCGAAGGCTGGACGCTCAGAACGGATGCGTGGCATGGAGTCGAAGTTGTGGCGTGGAGGAGGGCAAGTGGTTGCCCACTCGAGAGAGTTGCCGTAGCCCCATGGGTCATCAACGGTAACGATCTCGCCGTAACGGGAGGACTTGAAGACGTTCCAAATCAGTGGGATGACAGATGCACCCAAGACGAAGGAGAAGACGGTGGAGATCTGGTTGAAGACGGTGAAGCCATCAGATTCCAGGTAGTCCGCGTAACGACGTGGCATACCCATGTTGCCGACCCAGTGCTGAATCAGGAAGGTACCGTGGAAGCCAATGAAGGTCAACCAGAAGTGAATCTTGCCCAGGCGTTCATCCAGCATACGACCGGTCATCTTAGGGAACCAGAAGTACAGACCAGCGAATGCGGAGAATACAACGGTACCGAAGACGGTGTAGTGGAAGTGAGCAATCAGGAAGTAAGACTCAGCCAAGTGGAAGTCCAGTGCTGGAGCAGCCAGCATAACGCCGGTCATGCCACCGAAGAGGAAGGTGCCCATGAAGCCCATGGCCCAGATCATTGGGGTATCCCAGGTGATGTGGCCCTTCCACATGGTGCCGACCCAGTTGAAGAACTTCATACCGGTTGGTACCGCAATCAGGAATGTCATGAACGAGAAGAACGGAAGCAGAACCGCGCCGGTAACGAACATGTGGTGTGCCCACACAGCCATAGACAGTGCACCAATTGCAAGAAGTGCGAAGACCATGCCGGTGTAGCCGAAGATTGGCTTACGGGAGAATACTGGAACAACCTCAGAGACGATGCCGAAGAACGGCAGTGCAATGACGTACACCTCAGGGTGACCGAAGAACCAGAACAGGTGCTGCCACAGAATTGCGCCGCCGTTAGCGGAGTCAAAGATGTGGCCGCCAAGCTTGCGGTCGTAGAGAACACCCAGCGCAGCAGCAAGCAGCAATGGGAAGATCATCAGCGCAAGAATTGCGGTAACAAAGATTGCCCATACGAAGACTGGCAGACGGAACATGGTCATGCCCGGCGCACGCATAGTCAAAATGGTGGTCAGCATGTTGATCGCGGAAAGAACGGTACCAACACCAGTTGCACCAACACCGATGATCCACATGTCCGCGCCAACACCTGGGGTGTGAACGCTGTCAGCCAAAGGCATGTACATGGTCCAACCGAAGTCAGCTGCGCCGCCTGGGGTCAGGAAGCCAGACAGCATGATGAGGCCGCCGCCGGAGGTGATCCAGAAACCGAATGCGTTCAGACGTGGGAAGGCCACGTCAGGAGCGCCGATCTGGAGCGGAAGTACGAAGTTGGCAAAGCCCCAAACAACTGGGGTTGCGAAGAGCAGCAGCATCACGGTGCCGTGCATGGTGAACAGCTGGTTGAACTGCTCATTAGAAAGGAACTGGAGACCCGGGGTGAAAAGCTCAGCGCGGATCAGCAGTGCCATCAAGCCACCGAGGAAGAAGAAGCCGAACGACATGATGATGTACATGATGCCCAGCTGCTTGTGGTCGGTGGTGGTCAGCATCATCCAGGCCTTGGAACCGGTCTTCTCATTACCGGAAGGCTCTGGACGAGTTGGCTGGACGTAATCGTCTAGCCGTGGCGCCACAGCGGTCATTGTTTTCCTCCTGAATACAAAGCACAACAGAACCAAACCTGAAGTGCTTAAAGGTTTACTTGCCTTATATTAGGCATTCTTCCCCCTTATTGCCAGCTCATCATAATCTTCACTCCCCCACCTGATTAGGGCTTTGTTACTAGAGTGACACCGTTCCCCCAGTACGAACGGGGCGAGCAAATTGACCTTCAAAACGGTTCCATCGTTTTAGGTGGGATACGCCACAGTTTTGACTTGAATTCTGGGGCAAAACTTTGACAAACCGCAGGTCGCTGCACCCCCAGTTGATGTCATCCTTTAGAACTATGACGCGCGTATTCTAAAGCCTGGCAACTTACCCACCGCATGAATCGGCGCAGATCAAAACGATATTTCGGTCCCGGTTCGGCCCTATCGATACAGAAAAGCGGTGACCGATCCTGAACCGGATCAGTCACCGCTTCGCTTATTTGAAGCTAATTCCTGTGAGAAAGCTTAGAAGTCCCAGTCGTCATCGGTGGTGTCTTCTGCCTTACCAATAACGTAGGAGGAACCAGAGCCAGAGAAGAAGTCATGGTTCTCATCTGCATTCGGGCTCAAGGAAGACAAGATTGCTGGGGACACCTTGGTTTCATCCGATGGGAAGAGGCCTTCGTAGCCCAGGTTGTTCAGCGCCTTGTTGGCGTTGTAGCGCAGGAAGCGCTTTACATCCTCGGTCCAACCCAGGTCATCGTAGATGTCTTCGGTGTAGTCGATCTCGTTTTCGTACAGGTCATACACTAAGTCAAAGGTGTAGGCCTTGTACTCTTCCTGCTCTTCGGCAGAAAGCTTCTTAACGGCTTGCTGGTACTTGTAACCAATGTAGTAACCGTGAACAGACTCATCACGAATAATCAGGCGGATAATATCCGCAGTATTGGTCAGCTTCGCACGGGAAGACAGGTACATAGGCAGGTAGAAGCCTGAGTAGAAGAGGAATGACTCCAGCAAGGTGGAGGCAACCTTGCGCTTCAATGGATCATCGCCCTCGTAGTAGGACATGATGATCTTCGCCTTGCGCTGAAGGTTCTCATTTTCTTCAGACCAGCGGAATGCCTCATTAATCTGCGGCGTCGACGCCAAAGTCATGAAGATGTTGGAGTAAGACTTCGCGTGCACCGACTCCATGAAGGCGATGTTGGTGTAGACCGCTTCTTCGTGCAGGGTCTCTGCATCCGGCAGCAAAGAAATCGCGCCGACGGTGCCCTGGATGGTGTCCAGCAGAGTCAGGCCAGTAAACACACGCATGGTGGCTTCCTGCTCCTGCTGGGTCATCTTGTTCCAGCTCTGAATGTCATTTGACACTGGAATCTTCTCCGGTAGCCAGAAGTTTCCGGTCAGACGGTCCCAAACTTCCAAGTCTTTCTCGTCTGGAATGACGTTCCAGTTAATCGCTTTAACCGGTTCCGTGTGGTTAGCGACGTACTCGTCATATTCGTTCGACACGAAATCAACCTACCTGCTCTAACTCGAAAGTGAATTTTTTATCAGCCTCCAAGCATACCCAACACCCAGCTCCTTAGCTGGGGCGGGTGGACATAATCCCTATGGCTAAAGTCACTGTAAATTTAGCTATATTGACCTGCGAGAACATTCAACAATTTCCTATTGAAACACACTATTTTCGGAGTAAATCACTTGGCTCGAGACAACCGTGAAATTTGAGTGCTCGTTGATACGCCGAAGGTGATGCTGAATAATTCGGACCCACGTGTTCGGCCAGTCCCCTATCTTGGGTTTGACTAGTTCATACTGGGTTGAAAGTTTAGGTCTACGTACCCGATTTCGGGTTCGACAATGTAAAGGAAGACACCCATGACGGATCCTCGGCGCGTGCCCTTGGTCAACCCCGTTTTAGATTCCATTGGCAATGACATTGTTACCGGCACTATTGCTGCGGGGGAAAAGTTCACGCTGACTGATATTGAGGCACAGTTCGATGTCTCACGCACGGTCGCGCGCGAAACCATGCGCACGCTTGAACACATGGGCTTGGTGGAGACTTCCCCGCGCGTGGGTTTGACTGTTCTCCCCCAGTCTCGCTGGGTGAGTTTTGATCCGAACGTGATTCAGTGGCGACTCAGCAATGACAAGGCTCGCCCAGCACAACAGCGCTCTCTGAATCAGCTGCGTTTTGCTGTTGAGCCGATTGCGGCATCGGTAGCTGCAGGCTCCGCGACTGAGCAAGAACGCGAAGAAATCTTGGCATTGGCCCACCGGCTATTGGAACTGGAAAAGAATCCTTCCACGCGTGTAGGCGAAGCTTTGGAAGTGGACTTAAAGTTCCACACCCGGATTTTTACTGCGTCCCACAATGAAATGTTCGTGGCGTTAGCGCCATCGCTTTTAAGCATTCTGAAGGGCAAGTCCGTATTTGGATCCCAAAAGCGAAACCCAGTGGGCAATACTGCCGGGCTGCATGTGGAACTCGCAGAGGCAATCATTGCCCGCAACCATGTTGAGGCGCAGGAGATTTCGCGGCGTATTTTGCTAGATAGCCGCGATGAAACAGAACAGCTCTACCAGTAGTTAAAACAGCGAAAGGCCTGAGGCGCTCCATCTCTATGGAACTACCTCAGGCCTTTCGCTTTCCTATCTGACCTAACACTGTCTAACACCACTAGGACACTTGACAGCGGCTAAGCATTAAAGCATGCAGGATACGCAGCCTTCGATCTCAGTACCGGCAAGAGCCATCTGACGCAGGCGGATGTAGTACAAGGTCTTAATGCCCTTGCGCCATGCGTAGATTTGCGCGCGGTTGATGTCACGGGTGGTTGCGGTGTCCTTGAAGAACAAGGTCAAAGACAAGCCCTGGTCAACATACTTCGTAGCGATTGCATAGGTGTCGATGATCTTCTCGTGGCCGATCTCGTATGCATCCTGGAAGTAATCCAGATTCTCATTGTCCATGTGAGGAGCCGGGTAGTAAACGCGGCCAATCTTGCCCTCTTTACGGATCTCAATCTTGGAAGCGATTGGGTGAATCGAAGAGGTGGAGTTGTTGATGTAGGAAATCGAACCTGTTGGTGGGACTGCCTGCAGGTTGCGGTTGTACAGTCCGTGCTCCATAACCTCAGCCTTGAGGTCCGCCCAGTCTTCCGCAGAAGGTGTGTGAACGGTGGAGTTGGCGAAGATGTTCTTCACCTTGTCGGTCTGTGGCGCGAACTCAGCTGGATCGTAGCGGTCGAAGAATACACCGGAGGCATACTCAGAATCCTTGAACTCGCTGAAGGTTTCGCCGCGTTCCTTAGCAATCTTGTTGGACGCACGAAGAGCTGCGTACAGAACTGCCGCGAAGTAAGCGTTGGTGAAGTCCAAGCCTTCTTCAGAGCCGTAGTAGATGTGCTCACGGCCCAAGAAGCCGTGCAGGTTCATCTGGCCCAGACCAATTGCGTGGGACTGGTCATTACCGTGGCGAATGGAAGGAACAGAATCAATGCCGGTCTTATCAGCCACTGCGGTCAAACCACGAATAGCTGCTTCAACAGTCGCACCGAAGTCTGGGGAATCCACTGCCAGAGCAATGTTCATAGAGCCCAGGTTGCAGGAAATGTCGCTGCCCATCGTCTCATAGCTGAGGTCATCATTGAATACTGATGGGGAGTTGACCTGCAGAATCTCAGAGCACAGGTTGGACATGTTGATGCGGCCAGTCTTGACTGGGTTCGCGTCATTAACGGTGTCCTCGAACATGATGTACGGGTAGCCGGACTCAAACTGCAGCTCAGCAACAGTCTGGAAGAAGTGACGAGCGTTGATCTTCTTCTTGCTAATGCGTGGGTCTTCAACCATCTCTGCGTAGTGTTCGGTCACGGAAATATCGCCGAATGGCTTGCCGTACACGCGCTCTACGTCATAAGGGCTAAACAGGTACATGTCCTCATTGCGCTTAGCCAGCTCGAAGGTGATGTCCGGAATAACAACGCCCAAAGACAGGGTCTTGATACGGATCTTCTCATCCGCGTTCTCACGCTTGGTGTCCAGGAAATTCAAGATGTCTGGGTGGTGCGCGTTCAGGTAAACAGCACCTGCGCCCTGTCGTGCGCCCAACTGGTTCGCGTAAGAGAAGGCATCTTCCAGAAGCTTCATAATTGGGATAACACCAGAAGACTGGTTCTCAATGTGCTTAATTGGAGCGCCGGTCTCACGGATGTTGCTGAGCAGAAGCGCTACGCCGCCGCCGCGCTTAGACAGCTGCAGGGAGGAGTTAATTGCGCGGCCGATGGACTCCATATTGTCCTCGATACGCAGAAGGAAGCAGGAGACGAGCTCGCCGCGCTGTGCCTTACCAGCGTTTAGGAAGGTAGGGGTTGCTGGCTGGAAACGGCCAGACATGATTTCATCAACCATGCTCTCCGCAACAGCGGTGTCGCCGTCAGCCAAGAACAATGCAGTCATAGATACGCGGTCTTCGAAGCGCTCCAGGTAACGGCGACCGTCAAAGGTCTTCAGGGTGTAAGAGGTGTAGTACTTGTACGCGCCAAGGAAAGACTTGAAGCGGAACTTGAAGCTATAAGCGCGCTTGAACAGGGACTTAATGAATTCCCAGTCATAAGCTTCAATTACTTCTGGCTCGTAGTACTTGTTGTCCACCAAGTACTGGATCTTTTCTTCCAGGTCGTGGAAGTAGACAGTGTTTTGGTTAACGTGCTGCAAGAAGTACTGGTTCGCAGCCTCGCGGTCCATGTCGAACTGGATCTTGCCGTCTTCGTCGTACAGGTTAAGCAGTGCGTTGAGGGCGTGGAAGTCCAGCTTCTCAGACGTCTTGACTGGCTCAGCTACGGTCTTTCCCAATTGTTGAGTCACTTAAAGCACTCAGCCTTTCAATAGAGTCTTGCAATAGAGTTTTGTCTAAAGTTTTTCGCGACGTAATTCCACATAGTAATTACGGGCCTAGGTTTTAGCTTGCTTGTTTCTGCAGCCCCAGCTTGTGAGCATTTTCTAAAAGGCCCCCGCGGCAGATGCGGACGTCTTCTTCATTGCCCATCATTTCAAAGCGGTAAACGTACGGGACCTTACATTTACCTGAGATGATTTCTCCGGCCTTGCCAAAGTCTGTGCCGAAGTTGCTATTGCCTCCGGCGATAACCGCACGTATCAAGCTGCGGTTGTGTTCATCATTGAGAAAGCGGATGACCTGTTTAGGGACAGGACGGCTGTTTTCATGAGTGAGTGAGACTCCGCCACCATAAGTTGGACACACCAGCACATAAGGCTCATTAACTACTAAAGGCTCGTCCTTTAACCGCAGCGGAATCCGCACATTCGGTAGGCCGAGCTTTTGTACAAAGCGGTGGGTGTTGTCGGTGACAGAAGAAAAGTAGACGACCAACATGGCCGACTTCCTCCTTTGAAACTGACGAGTTCCTTCCAGGAATTACTTAGCCTCACTGGAAGAGGTGCGGGGTTTAGCTCCGAATCTTGCCGGTGCGTAGTACCCCGCGGTGTGGGGGCTTCTTAGGCCGCCTGCAGCTGCTTGATGCGCTCTGGGCGGAAACCGGACCAGTGCTCGCCGTCTACCTCTACTACTGGAGCCTGTACGTAGCCCAGTGCCATGACGTAGTCACGTGCCTCGTCATCGAGGGAGATATCAACAGTGCTGTATGCCAATCCCGCACGGTCAAGGGCCTTCTTAGTAGCGGTGCACTGGACGCAAGCTGGCTTGGTGTAGAGAGTGATGGACATGGCGCAAACCTAACCTTAGAAATTCTTGTGGGCCGTTAATCGGCACTGTTTGAGGCGTTTTTAGAATTATTCTCTCCCGGCATTTCCTCGCCGGTGAGCAACATCCATAACACTATACTTTGTGGCAATAACCTGCAACCATCACAACATATAGTAGTTACAGCCATGGAATTACCAGGATAGACATCAACCCAACCCCACATGTAGGCCATCTGTAGCCACTCACAATTACATCGGTGGAGCTTCCCGGAACCACATTGATGAAATTACCTGCGGGTTTAGGATTTCCACCCGCACAGAAGTGATCAAGCTCACAATTACGCGGGTTGCCGGCATCCATTTAGCCACAGTGGTCACATAGATATCATGCATCCCAATAATTCAGTTTTGCCGCAAACATATCTTAGTCAACACTCCCCCAGTGACTGACGATCGGGGCCATAGAAAAAGCCACCCGAGTCATCTTGGAGACAACTTGGGTGGCTTTTGTTGGATAAAGCGTATCTTAGCCCTGACGAGCCTTGAAACGTGGATCCTTCTTGTTGATCACGAAGACCTTACCGTGGCGGCGAATAACCTGGGCGCCCGGCTTCTTCTTCAGCGACCGAAGCGACTTGCGAACCTTCATCGGGCGCTCCTTTCGTTATGCGCATCCTGACCCACCCTTTTGGGGAGTCTTCAGATTTACTGCGGTTAATACTGTTCAAGCACGCGCCGAGGTTTTACATGAAAACCCCGGTCATGACACGAGGGAAAATATTACCCTATAGCACCGTGAACACAAAATAGCTCAATCAACACGATGCTTCAGGTTCCGGATTCCGCACCGCTATTTCAGCCGCGCGAGTCCGTATATCAATTGCACTATCGATCATAGCGTTTGCGCATCTCGGCACCAACCTCGTCCAAAGACTTGCCCATGGTCTCCGGCACAAGCGTCCTGGTGTATCCCACCGCAATGATGCCCAGGACGCCGAATACGGCGAAGGCAACGGAGCCGGTGAGCCATTCCACCAGCGGCAAGAAGTACTGCGCAACAGCCCAGTTGGTTACCCACAGACTAAGTCCAGCGATGCCCATGCCCAGCCCACGTACCTTGGCGGGCACCAGCTCAGAAATCAGCAGCCAGGTAGCTGGTGATACCGCGGCTTGCTGGAAGGCAATGAAGGTAGCCATGAAGAACAGCGACAGCATGGCGAAGAAGAAGGAGCCATCGGCAAAGGAATAAGCCACGGCCAAGACGAACAAGGAAATGGTGTTGCCGGCCAGGCCGATCATCAGCAAGCGCTTGCGGCCGATACGGTCCACCACTTTCAGACCAACCCAGCAGGCGAGCACTGATACAACGCCGATGACAATAGAGGTGTAAACGGAATTGGTGGTGGAAATGCCCACCTGGTTCATCATGGTGGGAGCGAAGTAGACCACGGCGTTGACGCCGGTGATTTGCTGCGTCAATCCCATGAGCATGGCCAGCAGCACGGTGATGCGAATCCAGCGGGTGGACTTCAGAATCGACCATTCAGTAGCGGTGCCACGGTTGCTTTCTGGTGGGGCGAGTTCTTCCAGGCTCATACCCAGATTGCCTGCCACCGTGCGTGCTTCATCCACGCGCCCGCGCGAGACCAGCCAGACCGGCGAGTCGGTGACAAAGAGCATGCCCACAAACAGCATGGCACCAGGCACGGCGGCTAGTCCCAGCATCCATTCCCAGCTCCCGGTAGTCGCCAGGGCCGAGTTGACCAGGTAGGCAGCTAGCTGCCCCACCACAATCATCAAGGTGTTTAGCGAGACCAAGCGTCCACGGACCGCTGGTGGCACCATTTCCGCGATGTACATCGGGGAGACAATAGAAACACCACCCACGGCAACGCCAAGGAAAGTACGCGCCGCGCCCAGCATGACAATGGAATCAGCCAGTGCGCACCAGATGGAGCCGATCACGAATGCAGCACCGCCAATCAGCAGCGTCATGCGACGTCCCAGCGCATCGGCGGCACGCCCGGCGGTCAGAGCACCAACCGCGGCGCCGACCAGCAGCATGGAGGTAACCCAGCCTTCTTGGTGGGCGGTCATGTCGAATTCGGGGCTTATAAACAACAAAGCACCGGACATCACGCCGGTGTCATAGCCAAAGAGCAGGCCGCCCAATGCCGCAATCAGGGCAACTAGCTTTACATATCTGTCAGTACTCACAAGAGACCATTAAAGCACCAGCTAGTTAATTCACCGAGGGATCTATCTCTTCTGAATCCATCAAGATGACGATTACTACCAAGTTGCTTTGGGGTTAGAATGACCACATGGAAAACTTGCAGCAGACCATTATTAACGCCATGGGCACCAAGCCCAGCATCGACCCGGTACAGGAAATCACCACACGGGTGAATTTCCTGGTGGATTATCTCACCACCACGGGCGCAGCAGGTTTTGTACTGGGTATTTCCGGCGGGCAGGATTCCACGCTGGCAGGCAAGCTCGCGCAGATGGCAGTGGACAAGGTCGAAGGTGCGCAGTTCTATGCGCTGCGCCTGCCGCATGGCGTGCAGTTGGATGAGGATGACGCGCAAACGGCGCTGCGGTTTATCAACCCGGATCATTCGCTAGTCATCAACATTGCGGAGGCCACCAAGGCTATTGATGACCAGGTGGCGCAAAGCCTCGGCGGGCAGGACTTGGGCGATTTCAACCGCGGCAATGTTAAGGCCCGGCTGCGCATGGTTGCGCAATATGCGGTTGCTGGTGAAAAGAACCTTCTGGTTCTTGGAACTGACCACGCGGCCGAAAATGTAACCGGCTTTTACACCAAGTGGGGCGATGGCGCAGCAGACCTGTTACCGCTGGAAGGTTTGAATAAGCGCCAGGGCGCGCATCTACTGCAGTATCTAGGTGCGCCGGAGGAAACCTGGCGCAAGGTTCCTACCGCCGATTTGGAAGATAACAAGCCAGGTTTGCCGGATGAGCAGGCTTTGGGCGTGAGCTATGCGCACATTGATGATTATTTGGAAGGCAAGCAAGTGCCTGCCGATGCCGCCGCGACCATCGAACGCCACTGGCACCGCGGGGCGCACAAGCGCCGCATGCCGCAGGGCCCTGTTACCGCTGACGACACTGGTAACCAGCCGAAATAACTAGTTGCCGTAGTGCTGCAGCACCTCAGCGGCGGCGTCACCTAAAGCGCGGTGATAGGCCGAGCCGTGCGTCATGGCGTGCACGGCCAAGGGGTGCAGCTGGTGTAGGGCGAAATCTACATCTGGGTCGCCATAACCAGCCAAGATGTCCATTAGGTGCGGGGTGCCAAATAGCTCCAGCATGGCTAGGTCAGTGTGCGGATGGCCACCGTGCGCGGCAGGGTCAATCATGACCACGCCATCAGCGCTGAAGAGCACATTGCCGGCCCACAGGTCGCCATGAATGCGAGCGGGTGGCACATCAAATTCGGGGGCATCGGCATGCTTGACGATGTTCTCGCACGCCTTCTCCACTTTCTGCAAAATTTCCGGATGAAGGTTGGCTCGGCGCGCGAACGGGAGCACACGCTGCTCGGTATAGAACTGCGCCCAGCTTTCAGTGGGAATGCAGTCTTGTTCTACTCGCCCGATGTAGTTCTTCCCCGTCCAGCCTTCCGGCGGGGCACCGAAGGCTTCTGCCCCAGCTTCATGGATGCCGCGCAGAACCTTGCCAAACTCAAATGCTGATTCTGGGTCCGGCCGTACCGTCTCGACGCGTTGCTCAACTAGCTTAGTGCCGGTGACTTCTACAACCTCGACGACAGCTTTCGCGGCTTCGGGCGTTGCTGCGGCCAACCACTTCAATCCGGCCGCTTCGGCCCCGGCCTGGTCAGGAGTATTGGTGGTCTTTGTAAACGTTGTCATTTAATGCGAAACACCATCTTCTGGATTCCGTTGGAGTAGCTTTCATGCTGCTCCAGCGTCAGATGCTCGGCGGATAGCTCGGCCTCGCTGAATAGCCGCTTGCCTTGGCCCAAAAGTACTGGGAAGACGAGCAGATGCAGCTTATCGATGAGCCCTTCTTCCTGCAGTGACTTCACCAAAGTGCCGCTGCCGTGGACCAGGATGGGGCCATCAAAGTCACCCAGATCCCCTGCCTTGAGCGCGCGGACTTCTTCAAGGTTGCGCAGGATTGTCGCCGGCCAGTGCTCATCGTCTGTGTCCAAGGAAGTGGAGACAACGAAGCGCGGCATGGCGTTGTAGCGCGCGAAGTCTTCCATCTGAGGCCACACAGGTGCGAATGCTTGATAGCTGGTGCGGCCTAACAGCAGCGCACCGGCTTCTTCCTGCTCAGTACCCTTGAGCTCATAGGCCGCCGGGTCGAATTCAATTTCATTGAAGGTCCAGCCCGCATTGCGGTAGCCGTCCTCACCGCCGGGTGCTTCCATAACACCGTCGAGGCTTACCATCTCAGTGACAATTAATTCACGCACGACCCCAAGCGTACGCAATAAGCCACACGGGAATCTTGGGTGACTTACTGCGCTGGTTGGTGGCTCCAGGTTGGAATCATCAACGGTGCACCGGACTCGGGGTCGGCGATGATTTTGGAGTCCACGCCGAAGACGGTGCGCACTAGCTCTTCAGTAATTACTGTGGCGGGCTCGCCAGTCGCGACGACTTCGCCGTCTTTCATGGCAATGATGTGATCGGCATAGCGCGCTGCCTGATTCAGATCATGCAGAACCGCAACCAAGGTGTACTCGCGTTCCCGGTTCAGCGTGCGGCACAACTCCAGTAATTCAATTTGGTAGCTGACGTCCAAGAACGTGGTGGGTTCATCGAGAAGCAAAATTGGCGTTTGCTGCGCTAACGCTACTGCCATCCAGACACGCTGGCGTTGACCGCCCGAGAGTTCATCGACAAGCCTGCCTGAAAGCTCTCTAATGCCCGTGGCATCCATGGCTTCTTTGACTGCCTGCTCATCCTCCGGCGACCATGGCTTGAACAAACTCTGGTGCGGGTAGCGGCCACGTGAGACCAGATCGATAACCCGAATGCTATCCGGGGCAACCGGACCTTGCGGCAACAAGCCGACCTCACGCGCTACTTCCTTCGTGGGCTTTTTGTGCAGCGACTGCCCATCCAGAAGAATCTGGCCCTCTTGCGGCGCAATCAACCGAGTCAAGCTCTTGAGCAAGGTGGACTTGCCGCAGGCATTAGGCCCCACGATGACCGTGAATTGGCCATCCGGTATTTCCAAATCAACCCCTGGACAAATAACCTTGTCCGCGTATCCAAGGCGGGCGTTTTCTACTAGAAGTCGTGTCATTTGCGTCGGCCTTCTCTCATGAGCAACCACAAGAAGTACACGCCACCGATGGACACGGTGACAATACCTACTGGAAGCGGGGATTCAGGATCAATTCTTTGGGCAACCGTATCGGCGAGGATCAGCAGGAAAGAGCCGACGGCTGCGGTGGGAGCCAGAGCCAAGCCATCCACGTGAACTAAGCGCCGGGCAATCTGTGGCGCGGCGAGTGCAATAAAGGAAATCGGGCCAGCGGTGGCGGTAGCTAGAGCAGTGAGGCCAATACCAGCAACCACGGCGAGAATCTGCACGAGTCGCACATTTTGCCCCAGGGCCACGGCGAAGGGAATGCCGATCTGCATCAGACGCATGGGGCGTGCCAAAAATGCTGCCATCACGATGAATATCGCTGAACCGACCACCGCAAGCAGGAGCGAATTCCAGGAAGTACCGGCCAAGTTTCCTGCACCCCACAGGCTTGCCATGATGGCATCTTCTACTGAAGCCGTAAGCAAAATCCACACGTTGAGCGATGCCAGCATGGCGCTGACCGCAATGCCGACAATAATCAGGCGCACGCCGCCAGCAAAGCCGCGCTTCGAGGCCAGGAAGAACACCACCAACGCAGTGGTGATTCCGCCGATGAGCGCGCCGATCAGCGTCTGGGTGGAACCGCCGCCGATAATCAACATGACGATTAAGGCGCCGGTATAAGAACCTGTCTGAAAACCAATCACATCAGGTGAACCCAGTGGGTTGGCCGTGAGGTTTTGAAAGATGGCGCCACTCATCGCCAGCGTCGCACCCAGCAAGATTGCAAGAAGTGTGCGCGGGGCACGCCATTCCACCACGATCATGTTGGTGTAGGAATCACCGTTGCCGGTCAGCGCCGCGAAGGCTTCGGCGACGGTGATAGAAGCGGAGCCATCGACAAGCGAAAATATGGCGATCACCGCAGTGGCCAGCCACAAGCTAACGGTGATGACCGCAGTGCGTGCGCCGATGAGCATAAATGGACGGTCTTCAGACCCAATGCGGAAGATTTTGCGCCCGAACTCCAGTTCCGAATCTTCCGTTGAGGTTGCTGTATTAACCACCAGTTACACCTCCGGGATGCGGTATTTGCGCACCATATAAATAAGCAGCGGGGCACCGACAAAAGCTGTGACCACGCCAACCGGTACTTCCCCGGATGTAATAACACGGCCGATGACATCACTGACACCAAGCACGGCCGGGGCCAAGACTATGGAATAAGCCATTATCCAGCCCTGGTGCGGACCGACAATCATGCGCGCTAAGTGCGGTGCCAACAGACCAATAAATCCAATGGGACCCGCCGCAGCAGTTGCACCACCGGCAAGCAATGCGATCGCAATCAAGACCACCAGGCGAGTTCTTTGCGGATGCGCGCCCATGGCAACGGCTGCGGCCTCCCCAAGAGATAACACATCCAATGCACGCGTACTGGCCAGGGCAATGAGTAGGCCCACCACGATAAACGGCGTAATAGATAATGTAGCCTCGAGTGGTTGCGATGCAGTTGTTCCAGCAGACCAACCGCGCATGCGCTCTAGAACTTCCGAGTTGGTAAGCAGCACTGCGGAAGTAAACCCACCAAGGACGGCGCCAAGCGCAACTCCTGACAATGTCATTCGAACAGGACTTCCGCGCATGGGGCCGGTATTGCCAATGACAAAGACCGCCACCGAAGTAATAGTGGCGCCTGCAAAAGACCACCACATGTAGTGCGAGATATCGGTGACTCCGAAAAAGGCCAAGCCGATAACCACCAGCAAAGACGCGCCAGCGTTGACACCTAAGATTCCGGGGTCAGTCATCGGGTTGCGGGTGACAGCTTGCATCAACCCACCAGCAACGCCCAGTGCACTTCCTGCTACTAGCACCAAGAAAGTGCGCGGAACTCGTGATTGCCACACCACCTGCGAGAGCGGATCGCCTGAGTCCGGATGCAACAAGAAATGCATGATTTCTGCCGGGTCAATACTGCGCGAGCCCACCATCATGCTGAGCATCAATGCACCTAAACAAATGACGACAAGGACTATCAGTCCTAAAAGCCGTGTCTGCGCGATTGGTGGTGCTGTATCTTGTCCGTTAATTATTGCCGGTGTCGGCTCTGTCGGCGCTGCTGGTGAAGACATTAAGGCCTAAGCCACCTTGTCGTAGGTTTCTACCTTGTCTGCCAAATCCTGCAACCAGTCCGCATATGTCCGGCTGGTCAAAGCACCCTTTGAAGACCAAGTACTGAGCTGATCTGCCTTTACTGCTGGCAGGTCATCCCACAGCTCCGCAGTAAATGGAGCCTCAGGATCGAAGTTCTCAACCAAGATGGCATCTGCTGGATAGGTCGAAGCACCTTCCCATGCCACCTGTCCCCATGGGTTGCCCTCAGCGGGTGCATCTGGGCCAACGATGTTCGCGCCGAGCTCTTCTAGCAAGTCAGCCTGCGCGAAGCCTACGCCCGTGTACAGCATTTCCTTGGTTGGGCTGGCCAGCAAGAAATTGTAATCCTTGCCTTCTACTGCCTCGCTAAACGCTTCCTTCGCTGCTTCATAGTCTTCATCAGCGGCAACAATATTCTCTGCTTCTACATCTGCGCCAAAGAAATCTGCAATCTCGCGGGTATCAGCGATCTTTTCATCAATCGAGCCTTCAGAAGGCAACGGCACAAATGGTGCCACGCGGGTCAGCTGCGCATTAACATCATCTTCGAACCATGACCAGCCATCGGCATTGCCGTTGCCGATAATGGCATCCGGGCGTAGCTCCGCAAGCTTTTCCAGATCGATTTCTGCACCTTGTCCAACAGTCTCGATACCTTCGATATCGGCATCGCCCATCAATGCTTCGTTATCGCACTCAAAACCAAACAGCGCGTCTGGCTCCAACCCATACTCATGCAAGGAGCTATACGCATAGCAGTCCATGACTAGGGTCTCTGGGGGATTTTCAAAATCGATATTCAACCCCTCGATGCCGGGGTGCGAAAGAGTGAGCTGCTCACCGTTAGCAGCAGTTGAATCTTCCTGCGGGTTATCAGAGTCAGATGTCGAGCACGCCGCAAGGACCATGACTGCAGCTGCACCAAGAGCCACTAGTGCCGTCTTTTTCACGAGAGATTTCCTTTTGCTAGAGAACAGGTATCTATAACCACGCCAAAATATACACGGCGATAGCAGGATTGCCTAACCTTAATTAGGTATGACTTGCCAACCAAAAGGCTTAGGGCATGTCATCTGCACCGTTACCAGTGCGAACAGTGAACACGATTAAGAAAATGCGTATAAACTCGAATTAAACCGTGTAAATACCTCGAGGCAAGGAGCTCCCATGGCTGATTCCAGCAATAACATTGTCAACCTTCGCGATTTAAGTGCCGAGTTGCTGGAAAAAGCAGCAACGGTCAAACATGGTCGCGCAACGCATTCTTTTCGGGCGGTACCAGGCGGTCATCTCACGCAGGTACTCCTGGCGCTCAAGGCCGGCAAGAGCCTGTCCGACCACGAAAATCCCGGTGAAGCGCTATTGCACGTCCTGCAGGGCACAGTTCAGGTCACGGTTGGCGAAGACGCGATTGAGGTGAAAGAGGATGAGCACGCCGTGGTTCCTCAACAACGCCACGGGCTAGTAGCTGTGGAAGACTCCGCCGTCTTGCTGACTGTCGTGCGTTATCTTTCCTGATTTAAATTCCAACTAAGCCCTGCTTACGCGCGTAGCATGGCGAATATGACCCCCGCGGTCGACTTCGGAGCCGACCGCCCATTGTAAGTAATGAGGAGGATGGCATGAGTACCCCAAAAAATATTGTCATTATTGGTGGTGGCCTGGCCGGAGCCAAGACCGCCGAAGCACTGCGTGAGAAAGAATTCACGGGCTCGATTACGCTCGTCGCCGCAGAGGATCATCTGCCCTATGAGCGCCCACCACTGTCCAAGGAATACCTCGCCGGCAAGGGCTCTTTTGATGACGCAGTTGTGAAACCAGCCGACTGGTATGAAGAAAATAATGTCACGCTGAAGCAGGATGTTCGCGCAACCAAGGTTGATGCCGCAAACCATCAGGTCACCTTAGATGACGATTCGGTGCTTGACTACGACAAGTTGGTATTGGCAACCGGTTCAACGGTGCGCAAGCTTCCTAACCCGGGCGCGGATGCCGACAACGTCTACTACCTGCGCACTGTCGAGGATTCAGATGCCATTCGCGCTACCTTCGGCGACGATAAAAAGCTTGCAATTATCGGCGGCGGCTGGATTGGTCTAGAGGTCGCATCGGCGGCACGCGGGGCAGGTACCGCGGTTACAGTTCTGGAAGGCGCAAAGCTTCCGCTGCTGCGGATCCTCGGCGACACGGTCGCGCAGGTCTTCGCCGACTTGCACACCTCCAATGACGTCGATCTGCGCACGGAAGTAAAAGTCCAAGACATTGTGACCGAAGGTGGCCGCGCTGCGGGAGTTCGTCTTGAAGACGGCACGATTATTGAAGCAGACAATGTTGTCATCGGCGTCGGCGTTGCCCCGGCAGTCGACCTCGCCGAGGCAGCAGGTTTAGAGGTCGACAACGGCGTGCTTGTCGATGCCTCCCTACGCACCAGCGATCCAGACATCTTTGCGGTCGGCGATATCGCTAACCACGACCACCCAGTCTTAGGACACCGCATCCGCGTGGAACACTGGGCGACAGCTCTTAACCAGCCGGCAACCGCGGCGGCGGCCGCATTGGGCGAAGATGTGCAGTACACCAACTTGCCTTATTTTTTTACCGACCAATTCGACTTGGGCTGCGAATACGTCGGCCACGCCACCGGTTCAGAGGAGCAGGTCTATATCCGTGGCGACCTTGAAAAGCGCGAGTTCGTTGCGTTTTGGGTCAATGATGACAACCAAATCCTCGCCGCGATGAACGTCAATATCTGGGATGTCCCCGATGAGGTCAAGCCACTCATCGCGGAAGGCAAGAAGATCGATCCGGACAAGCTCGTCGATCCGAACGTGGCTTATTCCGACCTCTAACCCGCTCATTCGGGCCTAAAATACGGTGACTGTGGATAACTTTGCCTGTTGCGTGATGTGTCAACGTAGTTATCCACAGGTTTTTGGCCTTCCCCTAGCGCGGGCTTGTGTTTGCGTTTTAGTGTCTAAACGCTCGCCCTATGACATGGCAAGCGACGGCATGGCACTCAAGACTGCAAAGAATTTCACCCAGCTTTCCGATGTCCTTTTCGGCCCCACCGACTCACCGCGCCTACAACGCGAATCAGTAGCTCTCGCCGAAGAACGAGGGTTAAGCCTTGAGTATTTAGAGATGGTGGAAAAGCACGCCAAGAAGTTGAAGAAGCGCGGTGCCGCCTGGCGCTTGCGTGCAGAACTTATCGCGTTTGAAGGCACCTTCGAAGAAGTCGAAGCCTACGCGAAAAAGCGCGTTATGGAAAAAGGCGGCGACAAACCCAAACAGCGCGGTGTACGCCTAGGTCGCGTTGTAGACGGCCTACGAACTATCTGCATCACCGATACCCAACGTCGTATTACCGATTTAGAAAAGACGCTTGACGCCGCTATCAAAGACGATGACCAACCTCGCTCAGCGGCGTTGCTCGAACCTTTCTGGGATTTAGTCGAAGGCACCGGCACCGGGCTTATCAAGCCGGAATACCGCACTGTGATTCCTATTGGTCTTGATGATTTCGCGAAAGTTTCCTGCGGCAAAGGCGAGGACGTCATTGTTGCTTTATCCGACGGCACGACCATGACGAGCGCTGAATTCATCAACGCTGCGATGGCCGGCTCCCTTGGTGACAAGCTCTATGTCGGTCTTTTCCACCCCACCGCCGGCCCTGTCAATCTCTACGAAGCCCGTTTCGCATCAGAGAAGCTGCGCGCCTTAGCCATGGCGGAAAACCTGGTGTGCCCGTGGCCGGACTGCAATGTGCCGGCCGATAGATGCCAGGTTCACCACATCGACGCACACAAACATGGTGGACACACCAAGCCATCGAATCTGACCATGTTGTGCAAGTACCACAACGGTGTGAATGATGACGATGGTCCGCGCAAGAAGCGGAAACGACCAAGTCCGGGTAAACCCAAGCGCGGCAGGATGCGACGTCACCGCGGCAAAGTCCGCCTGCACGCCCCAGACGGAAAACTTGTGGGCAACACCCACCACGTGAGCAGCATGGGAGCAATGGATCTGATTTAAAACCGGGGCGTTCCCCACAGCTAGCGAGAGCTAACTAGCCAACCGTGCTGGTTAGCCAATTCGGCGATCCCTTTTCAACAGCCGAGCACATTTACCTGGGGCTATTTCCTAGTCGCGACGATAATTACCGCATTCAGATGGTCACGGTAGGTGTTGAACGTCCGGCGCATCTGCAAAACGCGTTTACGCGCGTCTGGGTTAAGCAGCAGGTTCTTCACAAAGCGCAACGCTCCGACAATCCCCTCGTCAGCGATTATGCGACGTGGCTGCAAAAGTGCCATCGGCGCGGTATCGACTTTGATGACCTGGAAACCATTTGCCTCTAGCACCTCAGTCCATTCGGTCAATGTCAGCGGGCGGGCATTTACTTTAATCGCGCGAGCTAGGCCTTTGCGGATTTCAGTTTTGATATCTTTGGATAAATCTTCCGGAACAAGCCCCAGTTCATGAATGGCATACCTACCGCCAGGACGCAGAATTCGGGCAGCCTCAGCGACGATGGAGTTTTTGGTCTTCTCGCCTTGCATCGTCAGCATGGCCTCGCCGATGACGAGGTCCGCGGACTCCCCATCCAGGCCGGTCTCGGCGGCATCGGCTTCCACCAGCTGCGCAGCGGAGCCCACTACCCGGCGCACTGCGGCAACCGCATCCGGATCACTGTCCACGCCGGTATAGCTAGCTGGGCCAAGTTCCAAAATTGACGCCGCCGTGCGCCCCAAGCCCGGCGCGAGTTCGACTACATCAATGTTGGGAACTCCAGCTAGACCAAGCAACCTTTCGGTGAGCTCGCGCCCGCCTGGGCGCAACACGCGTTTCCCCAACTTGGCCAATAGCCAATGCCCCTGCATGTCCTCATTTGCTCGAGATGTACCCGGTAGCTGTTCAGTCATGATGTCCTCCGCGACAATAAAGGCCACTAACGCCGGACAATGAGAGCCTTTCCGGCTAGCAACACACTGATAACCAGAGGCTAACAAACTTTAGCTGGATATAGAAGAGCCTAATGACTTAATCCACATTGTGACGTGAATCATTGACAACCCCGCAGAAAAGGAGCCTAATTGAGGTAAGCCTAACTTAACTAGTAGATAGGATTGCAATGACCGAATCACAACAACTCGCCGCCTTCGTGGAAGCTGCCACATTAGACGGAGCAAGTCCCGAAGCCGTTGAGCAATTAAAAATCAGGGTGCTAGACACCGTGGGAGTTGCTATCGGCGCACTCGATGCCGAGCCAATAATCGCCATCCGAGAACTTTTGGAGGACCTCGGCGGTACCGAACAAGCAACGCTTATCGGCGGCGGCAAGACCACCCCAGAGCGTGCCGCATTCTTCAACAGCGCACTAAGCCGCTACCTCGATTTCATGGACGCCTACTTGGCAAAGGGCGAAACCAACCACCCTTCCGATAATTTCGGCGCGGTACTCGCGGCGGCCGAAAGCGTCGGGGCTTCCGGCAAGCAGCTTCTCACTGCGTTTGCCGTGGCCTACCAAGTGCACACTCGGCTTTCCGATGTCGCACCCGTTCGCGCCAGAGGTTTCGACCACACCACCCAGGGTGCGTTCGCCGCGGGTGCATCGGCAGCCAAGGCTCTTGGATTGCCAGCCGAGCAGATTGCCAACGCCCTAGCCATCGCCGGCACCGCGAATGTCGCCCTACGCGTGACCCGCACCGGCAACCTCAGCCACTGGAAAGGCCTTGCCTACCCGCATGTTTCCAAGGAAGGAACGTGGGCAGCGCTACTCGCCAGCCGCGGCATCACCGGCCCCGAGGAAGTCTTCGAAGGCAACAAGGGTTTCAAGAACTCTGTGTCCGGGCCTTTCGAAATCGACTGGTCGAAAGAAGACCTCGAAAGCGTTAAGCGCACCATCATTAAAAAGCACAACGCGGAGATTCACTCGCAGTCAGCTCTCGATGCAGCCTTAGAAATCCGCGCGCAGGAAGGCTTCAAGGCCGAAGATATCGACAAGATTCGCTTGACCACTTTCGATGTCGCCTATTCCATTATCGGCGGTGGTGAAGAAGGCGATAAGCAGCTCATTCGTACCAAGGAGGAAGCTGACCACTCACTGCCGTGGATGCTTGCGGTCGTGCTTCTCGATAGCCAGCTCAATCCTGAGCAATACGAGCCCGCACGCATCGTTGCCAATGACGTGCAAGCCCTGATGAAGAAGGTCGAGATTACTCCCTCGGACGAATTCTCTGACCGCTTCCCGGATCACATGCCCGCTGACCTCGAGGTCACGCTAAACGATGGCTCCGTGTTCACCGCCTCCCAAGATAGCTACCTCGGTTTCCACGACAATCCCCTGGATTGGGAGAACGCTCGCAAGAAGTTCGATGCCCTCGTGACTCCATTTACAGGCGAGGAGCTGCGCGAGGAAATCGCGACCATCATCCACGAACTCGATACCCGCCAAGTTTCGGACCTAACAGCAGCCTTGGCCAAAGTCTCACCCACCCGCAGCTAGAGAAAGGAACTCATCATGAGCAATGCAGTACCTCACAATGTATCTTTTAACTTCGTTCCCCGGGCATACCGTCCGGAAAAGCCACGCACCTTCGGCATGACCGAGATTCGTGCACCGTACTACTCCACCTTCGGCACGCATCACCTTCAAGACGTCTTTGATGTCGCTGGCCAGTGGGTCGATGGCATTAAGTGGGCCGGCGGATCCTTCTCTCTTGTTCCAACTGAGCAGGTGCGTGCCTTTAGCGATATCGCCCATGAAAATGATGCTTATGTTTCCTCCGGTGGATGGATTGAGACCGTCCTTCGCTACGGCGATGACGCGGTTGACCACTACTTGAAGGAAGCTAAGGAAGTCGGCTTCGACGTTATTGAAATTTCCACCGGTTTCATCATGCTCAACACCTCCGGTCTGCAGCGCCTGGTAGAAAAAGTAGTCAAAGCTGGCCTGAAGGCAAAGCCTGAGCTAGGTCTACAGATTGGCTCCGGCGGTGACTCCGGCGAAGCCGAACTCGCAGCCGAGAGCAAGAAGGACATCGGCGACCTGGTTGACCGCGGCAAGAAGGCTCTCGATGCCGGCGCATCCATCATCATGATCGAGTCCGAGGGCATTACTGAGAACGTCACCGAATGGGATACCGGCGCGGCCGCATCCATCATCAACGGCCTCGGCCTTGAGAACGTGATGTTTGAAGCCGCCGACGGTCCGGTCTTTGAGTGGTACGTCAAAAACTACGGCAACGAGTGCAACCTCTTCGTAGACCACAGCCAAATCTTGCAGCTCGAAGGGCTGCGCCAAAACATCTGGGGCAATAAGAGCACCTGGGGACGAGTAATCAACCCCGCTCCTTAAGCCACGCTCTTTAACCCTGGATCACCCCGAAAGTGAGCTCCAATCACTTTCACGCCAAGCCCTCTCCGCTGACGATGTCCTAATTCCGTCGCCGGAGGGGGTAATGGCGTTTTATACGCCCTAACCACGCTACTTTCTTAAGCCTGCTGAGCTGCCAAAGAGTTAATTTCTGCCCATAAGATATCCAGCGCCGACGAAGTCTCTTCCATTTCGGGCTGGTGCAGAATATGGAAAGCGAACCCATCCACCAACGCATGTAGACGTCGTGATTGCTGAAGTGATTCGGGGGTATCCCGCTCACCGGTGACCATTTCCACCAAGCGCACGAATAGGTCTGCGAGTTGGCGGTTCGCGTCTTGCCGAATGTCAACGAGTCCTTTGACCGCTGTACCTTCAGCGAATAGTGCAAGATTGATTTCAAACTCCGCCCGGCTATCCGGGTCCAGCGGAAGCAGTTGCTTCACAATCGTGAATACGTACTCTCGCACGTCATCATCGGGTTCGATTGCGAGCAACCTCTCGGTCGCGCGTTTCACCATCAGTTCCGCGGAGAAAACCACGAGCTCCGCACGCGTTGGGAAGATATGCCGGAGTGAGCCAACCACTACCCCAGCTCGCTCTGCCACGGTGCGAACCGATACAGCACCGATTCCTTCATCCAGGATCACCTGCCACACCGCCTCGGCGAGCTGTGCCATTCGAGCTTCTTTATCTATCGTGCGTGACATGACCGCACTCTATCACGACTGTGCTAATAAAATGCCTCAGCTCACCTCAACCCATTGCACAACTAGCACGACCGTGCTAGCTTTCAACTAAGCCGATAAAGCACGACCGTGCTAATTCAATTCTGGAGGAGAACGCAATGGACATTACAAGCTTGGGAACGCTAGCCGTTCTCGCGTTGGTGGATTCCACCAGCTTCGGCACCCTGCTCATTCCAGTGTGGCTACTCATGACACCAGGCCGATTACAAGTTGGAAGAGTCCTGCAATTCTTGCTCACCGTTGTCAGCATGTATTTCTTCATTGGCCTCGGGCTGCTTCTCGGAGCCAATGCACTTTTCGCCACATTTAGCTCGTTGCTAGAAACCAAGGCGTTCCTCATCGGCCAATTCATTGTTGGCCTCGCATTGATCTTTCTCAGCTACAAGATGGATAACAAGAATACCCGCGGACAATCCCCTCAGCCTGGCGGGTGCATCTCCCGCTGGCGGGCACGCGCCATGGGCGCCGATTCACATCCGACAGGTGGCTCTACTTCCACTGGTGCAGTAAAACTACACACCACCGCACCATTGATGGCGCTGGCGGTGACGGCAGTTCTCGCCGAGGTCGCCACGATGGTCCCTTACCTCGCCGCCATCGGACTCATCACCGCTGAAGGCGCAGGACTTCCAGGAAATGCATTGCTACTCGCCGGCTACTGTCTAGTCATGATTACCCCAGCGCTGCTGCTTACAGTCGGGCGAATTGTTGCCCGCTCCACACTCGAGCGTCCCCTAACAGCACTGGACAAATGGCTCACCACCCACGCCCAAACCACAACGTCATGGATTCTCGGAGTCGTCGGCGTAATTCTCGCCCTCCGTGCCGTCTATACCTTGGGGTGGTTCGTCGGCTAGTGTGCGCTAGTTGCGGGAACGAGCAAAGCCGCCGACGAAACGTCGGCGGCTTTCATCGGTGGAGCTAACGGGATTCGAACCCGTGACCCCCACACTGCCAGTGTGGTGCGCT
>JAUNRU010000077.1:0-10300 GCA_030535535.1 Corynebacterium casei | reverse complement strand
CAATGATTGGCAGCGTCTGCGTGCGAGCGTGTCCAAGCGCAACAAGATTGCGGGCATCATGCTCACCGAAGCACGGGTGTTGGGACTCAAAGACGATACGTTGATCTTGGGCCACACCACTGGTGCATTGGCGGAACGCTTGAATGCGCCGGCTAACAACAAGGATGTTGTTGCGGTTGTTTCTGAAGAAGCCGGACGCCAATTGGCAGTCAACTGCATCGTGGGCACGAATCCGGAAGCGGCCGGTTTCAGTGCGCAAAAGAAGAAACCAGAGACCTGGAATCCGAATGCGACGAGCAACGCTTCACGCGAGACCGGTGATGATGATCAGGAGTCAGAGAGTCCTAGGGACTACAACAATCCCGCTTCCTCAACGCCAGCGGATGAGTCTGTAGAAAACCCAACGCCACAATCTTCGGCCAACACCGGGCACGACAATCAACAGAGCACTGATACTCAGCCAACTCAGGAACAGGCCTCAGGTTGGGGCGCACCACGCGCACTTGGTGGCGCGACGACTGGTCAGTCGACCCCTGACCAGGTAGCGCAGCAAACTTCCGCGCCGCAGCAGCCAGCACCACAGAATGCTCCTAGGCAATCTGCAGCAAACAAACCTGCGGTAGAACAGACGACTCCGCCACATGCTGCAGCTGGCAATGCCGCTGCGGCAGCTTCGGCGGCAAAGGCGGAACCGGCACAGGACTGGCGTGCGCGAATTGCCCAGGCCAAGGCTCAGACGCAGCAGCGCGAGGAAGAACTGCGTAACTCGGATACGTTCAGTGACGGAAGCCCGTTGCCGCCAGATCCGGGACCGGAAGAATACCCAGAGTATGACTCCGTGCCGCCAGAGGATGCACACCAATCCGCGAGTGCGCCGGCGCAGAATCATGGACAAAATGCTGGCCAGAACTCCGGGCAGAATTCTGGGCAGAACCAGGGCGGCTTTGGTGGATTCGGCGCACAGTCGCAGCAGGCTGCACCGACAACACCGGCACCGCAGTCACCTGCTGGTGGGCCGCAGTCGGCGCCGGCTTCGCCGCAATCTAATGCAGCAACAGGCGGAGCGCCGGCGGGTGGTGGATATTCTCGTGAGGCAGAAGAAAACGAGATGATGGATGACGCCCGCGAGCAAGGCCAGTTGGACCGGCGAAGTGCCACTGAAGTGGCCATGGAATTGCTGGCAAAGGAGCTGGGTGCCCGCAAGCTCTAAGAATGAGGCGGGGGGCGCGTTGGCTGTTAGTGATCATGGCCAACTTTCCCGGGACTCGTCTGGGGAAATCGGTACACTTATTCAATAGAAAAGCACTAACAAACGCACTTTATGGAAGGCAGACAATGACTACTCCAGAAAACCCAACCCCAGACATGAATGACATTCTGGCTCAGGCTGCACGCGTGCAGGCAGAGTTGCAGAAGGCGCAGGAAGAAATCCTCGCAACCAATGTTGAAGGTACCGCCGGCAACGGCATGGTTACCGTCACCATGACCGGCGGCGCAGAACTCGTTGATCTGAAGATTGACAAGTCTGTTGTTGACCCAGAAGACGTAGAAACCCTACAGGACCTGGTCTTCGGCGCATTCAAGGATGCACACGAGAAGGCTGGCCAGTTGGCACAGGAAAAGATTGGTCCACTGTCCCAGGGCATGAACGATGGCGGAATGCAGGGTCTGTTCGGCTAAGCTGAACTAGTTTCCACTTTTAGACCGTGTGCGTTTTACAACAGTGAAACGGATACGGTCTTTTAGGTGTTTTCGCCGTAGACAGGGATTTATTTATGAAGGGACGTTATTAAGCGTGTTTGAAGGACCGTTGCAAGACCTCATTGATGAGTTGTCGCGACTTCCCGGTGTGGGTCCTAAGAGCGCGCAAAGAATTGCGTTCCACGTGCTGCACATGGACCCAGAAGATATTGACCGCCTGTCCAATGCGCTCACCGCGGTGCGCGACGGCGTGACCTTCTGCCGAATCTGCTGCAATATCTCCCGCGAGACCGTCTGCCGCATTTGCGTGAACTCGCAGCGCGACCGCGGAACCATCTGCGTGGTGGAAGAACCGAAAGATATCCAGGTTATTGAGCGCACCGGTGAATACCAGGGCCGCTACCATGTGTTGGGCGGGGCGCTAGATCCGCTGGCGAATGTGGGTCCAAAAGACTTGAACATCTCCCAGCTGCTGCAGCGTATCGGTGGAGTGCTGCCAGACCGTGAGCTGGCGGATTCCACTAAAGAAAACCCGCAATATGATGAAACCCCGGATGTCACCGAAGTCATCTTGGCCACCGACCCGAACACGGAAGGTGAAGCCACTGCCGCATACTTGGTGCGCCTGCTGCGTGATTTCCCGGATTTGAAGATCACCCGCTTGGCATCAGGCATGCCTTTGGGCGGGGACCTGGAATTCGTCGATGAACTAACACTGTCGCGTGCGCTGCAGGGAAGGTTAACTGTCTAGTTCAGCTAACCTTCGCAGCAGGCGAAACATTTAGGTCGCCTGCTGCGAGTAGAGCTGCGCATAGGCGCCAGCTTTGTCCAGCAGTTCCTCGTGGGTGCCGGATTCAATGATTTGCCCGCGGTCAACAACATAGATGCGGTCGGCGCCCTCAATCGTGGAGAGGCGGTGCGCAATCGCGATGGTGGTGCGGCCTTCCGCCGCGGTATCGAGCGCGTGCTGAACGGCGCGCTCATTAACGGTATCTAGCGCACTGGTGGCCTCATCCAAAACCAGCACACGTGGGTTCTTCAACAGCACGCGCGCGATGGCGATGCGCTGTTTCTCACCCCCGGAAAGACGATAGCCGCGTTCACCCACGACGGTGTCATAGCCGGTTTCAAAGCTGGTGATGGTGTCGTGGATATTGGCCAGGCGTGCGGCCTGTTCAATCTCTTCTTGTGTCGCACCAGGTTTGCCGTAGCGCAGATTTTCTGCGATGGAGGCGTGGAAAAGATACGGCTCTTGAGTCACCACGCCGATGTGTTCCATCAGCTCTTCTTGCTTCAAATCGCGCACATCATCACCGGCATAAGAAACGGTGCCGGAGGAGGCATCATAAAGCCTCGGCACCAGATTGCCGATGGTGGTCTTGCCTGAACCCGATGCACCAACGAATGCCACGAATTGGCCTGGCTCAATATCAAAGCTCACCCGGTCCAACGTGGGGCGCGACTCGGCGGAGGCATCCGCGTAGCGGAAGCTGACGTTGTCGAATTGGATGTGCCCGGCCTTGCCCGGTTCATCGGAAGGCGACTTGGCATCCGGGGCGTCCACAATCGCTGGTTTCATATCCAAGTACTCAAAGATGCGCGCAAACAACGCCGAGGATGTTTGCAGGTCCAGTGCCACGCGCATAAGCCCCATCATGGGAAACAGCAGGCGTGATTGGACGGTGGTGAACGCGACGATGGTGCCTGCAGTAATACCTGCCTCCCCGAAAGCGAAGGAACCGCTGCTGCCGGCGCTTAACAGCCAGCCAGAAACCAGGTACACAATCGCTGGCACGGCAGACATGAATACGTTGACCATGCCGAAGAAGATCTGGCCGCTCATTGCCTGGCGCACCTGCAACGTAATCTGGTGCGCGTTCTCATCCGAATAGCGCTCAATCTCAGAGCTTTGACGCGAATAAGTCTTAGCCAGCAGCACACCGGAGACAGACAATGTTTCCTGCGTAATCGCAGACATCTCTGACAGTGATTCCTGGGTTTGCCCAGCAATCTTCGCGCGAATCTGGCCCACGCGCCGCTGGCCCCACACCAAGAAGGGCAGAACAATGAACGCGATAATGGTCAGCTGCCAGCTCAGCAGCACCATGGCGATGAAAGCTGAGATCACCGTGACGGTGTTGCCAATGACACTGGAGACAGTATTAGACAGCACACCAGCCACGCCGCCGACATCATTTTGCAGACGGGATTGGATAACACCGGTTTTGGTGCGGGTGAAAAACGCCAGCTCCATGGACTGCAGGTGCGCGAAAAGCTGGATGCGTAAATCGCCCATGACGCGGTTGCCCACGCGCGCGGTGTAGTAGGTCTGCACCACGGAAATGAATTGCGTGATGATGAAAATGCCCAGCATCAGGCCCACCAACTGCAGTAGCACCGGCATATTCGGCCCGCCCGTTTCCGGGAACAGGCCGTCATCAAAGACACGTTGGGTAATCAGCGGCGGGATAATGCCCAGCGCCGCGGAGAGCAGCACCATGACAATGAGGATGGAAATTTGCGCGCGGTAGGGCTTAAACAGCGCAAAGATGCGCGAGCCGAGGTCTTTGATTTTTGGCGCTTGACGGTTGATTTCCCGTTGGGCTTCATGGTCCGCTTTGGACACGCGCGCGCCTCGCGGTCCACCACCTCCACGCATACTCATTCTTTGCAGGTTACTAGCAAAAAGCGGTGGTGTCCCTAAGTACTCAGGACACCACCGCAGGAGCAGGAGGTTTAGGCTTTGAGCCTTTCCGCACGCAGCTTGCCGATGGCCGGCAGCTCCAACGGTTCCAGCTCATCCATGCTCTGCCCGGTGGCTTTTGCCAATAGCAGGTCGGCGAGCTGCGGGTTACGCGCCAAGCATGGACCGTGCATGTAGGTGGCAATGACGCTGCCTTGCACTGCACCTTCGCCGCGGCGCTGGTCTTTACCATCGTGTAAGTCAGCGGTGGCGGACTCATCGGAGTTGCCGATACCGCGGGTGACCGTGCCCAAAGGCTGCGCCGAGGGGCCGAGGATGGTTGCACCCAAGTGGTTTTCAAAACCGGTAAGTGGTTCGGTCAGTCCCTGAGTGAAACCGGCCCCGGTTGGGGTGGACGTGACTTCGCCGATGGCGCGGTTGGCTAGGGGAGTGGTGGTGGCATCGATAAGCCCTAAGCCATCAACCACCCGGCCCGAGGCGCGGAAGGACTCACCAAGGACCTGCAGGCCGGCACAGACCGCGAAGATTGGACGCCCAGCCTGGGCTGCGCGGGAAAGGCCGGTGTGCTTGAGCAGGTGCTCGGCCGCCAAAATCTGCGCGGTATCCTCGCCGCCGCCGACGGTGTAAAGATCCATGTTTTCTGGAATGGCCTCGCCCAGATTGATGGGGTGAAATTCTGCTTTCCAGCCGCGCATGCGGGCGCGTTGGCGCAGGACCAGCGCGTTGCCGTCATCGCCATAAGTACCCAGAACGTCGGGCAAGACAAGACCAATGTTGAGCTCAATAGTCATTAGGACTCCTTTTCCTGGCGCTCGAGGGCCTTTTTCAAATCGCGGAACGCGGTGTAATTGGCAAGCACTTCCACGCGCCCCGCCGGGCAGGAATCAATTGCTTGAACCGGGTCGGGGATAAGCTCATGCGTGATGTCGGCATAAACTAGGCGCACTGCTAGGTCCGTGCCGCGCTCACCGGCGGCTTTGACGGCGAGGTCTTCAAAGTCTTCAAATTTCACGTCCCACAGCCAGGACATGTCGACGCCGTCGGCGACCTGGCCGTTGGTGGCGATGACTAGGCCATCGGCGCTGCGATCAATCATGGACAGTGCTTCTTGCCAACCCGCTGGGTTCTTGGCCAAAAGCAGTCGAATCTCATGGTTGCCACGGCGGATGGTGGAGTAGCGCCCGGCCACATCAGCAACTTGCTCAGCTGCCGCAATAGCCTCATCGAGGTTGACCTCGAAGGCCTCCACCGCCGCGGATACTGCCTGGGTGGCATTGCCGCGGTTCGCGCGGCCAGGCAGAGAAAGGTTCAATTCTTTTTCACCGGTTGGGGTGAGCATGCCGTTGTCATCGACTGCCCAGGTTGGGGTGGGGCGGCGGAACTCGCGGCCATCGGCAAGCTTTTTCACCGCGTACCAGTCATCACTGGTGCGCACGATGTGCCCGCCGGTGCGTGGGCAACTGACCGAATCCCCCAACCAGCCAGCACCCGCCGATACCCAAATGACATTCTTCGCGTCATAAGCCACCGAAGTCATCAGCACATCATCGCAGTTAGCGATGACCAGCATATCCGGATTATCTTCCACCGCACCGCGCAGCGCACGCTCAATCTTGTTGATTTCGCCCACGCGATCCAGCTGGTCGCGCGAAAGGTTCAGCAGTACCAGCGCCTGAGTATTCATGGACTTCGCCACGTGCGGGACGTGCAGTTCATCTACTTCCAGCACGATGTGGGAGGCATCCGCCCCGGCCATCAGCGCCGAGACGATGCCGGCATCCATGTTGTCACCACCATCATTGGTAGCAACCTGGTACTTAGTGCGCATGGCTGCCGCTAGCATGCGCGTGGTGGTGGATTTACCGTTGGTGCCGGTCACCAGTACTGCGGGACGCTCACCCGCTAACTGCGCCATGATGTTGGGATCGATTGCGCGTGCAACCAGTCCACCAATCATGCCGCCGGCGCCGCGGCCGGTCGCACGGGATGCGAATGTGGCTAAACGTGCTGCAGTCACTGCGGCATTAGCGCGTAACTTTTTTACTTGTCGCGGCAGTTGAAAACTCATGGTTCTAGGCTAGTCGGAATCACAGCCGCAACGTTATATTGCACCACTCGCGCCGAGCGAGAATCTGCCCCGATGCAAAAATTTCACACAAGCAATTGCACAATCAGCGGCCTCGAGCAGACCTAGTACTCCAAGAACTAGTTGTCGGAAGAGCCTTTGCTTGCCGATGCATTTCCATCCTGGCCACGGTTGTCCTGATTGCGCGGCCTGTTCCGGTTGCGCCCACCGCGACCACCGCGACGACGCCTGCGGTTGCTAGATTTGCCACCGCCCTGGTTGTTACCGCTTTGGTTGCCACCGCCCTGGTTGCCATCGTCAGCGTTTGCGCCGCCTTGGTTCTGACCAGGCTTGGGCTGCTGGGATGCGTTGCTAGAACCTTGGTTAGAACTCTGTGGTTTGTTGCTCTGCTGCTGGCCCTGGCCCTGGTTTTGGCCTAGGCTCTGGTTTTGATTCTGGTTCTGCCCCTGGTTATTAGGGTTGGAACCGCGGCGGCGACGGCGCCTGCGCGTGGATTTACGCTGCGGACGGTTGTTGCCTTCGCCGTCATTGTTGTCGCTATTGCCGCCGGCGTTGCCGGAGTTACCGGAGTTGGCGGGTTTGCCAGAGTTGTTGCTGCGGCGCGGTGCGGAACTGGAATTTGGATTGCGGCGCTGCGGACGTGGTGCAGTGGTGGGCTTTTTTTCCACGACGGGCTCCGGACCGGCTTCCTGGATGCGTTCGAGAGCAGCCAAGAATGCTTCATCGCTCATGAGCGGGATGTCCTTGCGGTCCGCGTGCATGGCCTTGCCCACGAGGTCAGTGGTGATATTGCAGACCACCACAGACGTCTCACGGGACAGCTTTTCCGTGTAGTTCATTTCCTCGCGCATGGCGGCTTCAATGATGATATCCGGGTCCATCGCGATTTCGGGTGCCACGACAAACTCCATGCCGCGGACCAGCTCACGGCCCGGGGTGTATTGACCCGGGTTGTGGTGCATGCGTGGCGCTTCCATGGCATCGACACGAATATGTGAGCGCTGCAGCCCGAACTTATCGGCGCGCAGCTCACTTGGCTCCAAACACACTACCTCGCCGCGCTGCGACTGCTGCTTGTACAGCTGCCACAGCAGGGAAGTCTCTTCACGTGCGGTGTCTTCTGCCGGGCGCTGCGCGCGCTCCACATTCGCGGTTGGCGGTGTGGTCGGAATACCACTGGCGATAGCAACGGCAGCGAGCCGAACGTCTTGAAGTACCACCTCATGCCGGCGCGCGGTTGCCAAGGTGTCAATGATGTCTTGTGGGCGCGGGATGTGCCCGACCTTGATGCGGCGTGAACGGTTGCGGTTATTACGGTTGCGGGAGCGGTTCTGACGCGCCGCAGCGGTCATCGCGCGGCGTGCCTCTGACACTAAGAAACCCCATGTCACCGTGGCATCATGCACGATGAGCGTGCGGCCATCGACCACGCGGTCCACGCGCTTAAGTGCCTTAGAAAAAGGAATGCCCGCAGCAACTTCCTCATGGGTGAGACCATGCTGGTGCTTTGGTCCCGGATCAGAATCCGGGCTAAAGACAATATGGGTCTCCTCACCGATTTCACCGTCAGCGTTGTAGGTGACGGCATCAAAAGAAATCAGGCGCGACGTCGACGGGTGAATACCCGAAGCGCCCAAAGTGACTGCGACGAAGGGGAATTTAGCTACTGCCTCACGGCGAGCAAGCTCTGCCTCACTGGGCTGGCGCTGACGGCGCTGCTCTTGGCCCTCATTGTGATCAGAAGGCTGTGCCGACTGCTGTTCCTCATCGGGTTTGTTCTCGTTGGGTTTTACTTCACCGGGCTTTGCTTCACCAGGCTTATCGCCCGAAGGCTTGGCCGCTGGCCACGAGCCCGGAATCGGACGGGATTCTGGAGTCTTCTCAGATTTCTCGGCGGCCTTGCGGGCGGAAGCAGCACGGCGCGACCTGGTGACCGTGTGGCGGCCAGGTCGCTGTTCATCGTGCGTGCTAGTCATCGGCATAATTGTAGTTCACACCTCAAACTTCATAGTGTTCGGCCACGCTTTGGGTCGAAACTTCGAAGCTCTAGGGTCAAAGGCTAAAACCGCGGCTGGTTTATGCCACGGTTTTAGCCTTGAAAGGTGTTAATTGACTCGGTGCTTATTAGCTCAGAGCGCGGTTGACTGCGGAGGTCATGGCGCGCAGGGATGCACGGGTGGTGGAGCCGGCGATACCGACGCCCCACATCTTCATGCCGTTGACATCAGCGCCGATGTAACAAGCGGCTTCTGCATCATCACCGGCAGAACGTGCGTGCTGGCTGTACTCCAGAACCTCGAAGTCGATCTCCAGCTTCTCCAATGCATTCGCATAAGCCGCAATAGGGCCGTTGCCGGTGCCGGAAATCTGAGTTTCCTTGCCGTTGTAAATAACGGTGGCAGCAACGGTTGCGTCCTTGTCATCGCTGTCTGCGTTATCAATCTCAAATGCAGTTACTTCCAGCGGGGTGGTGCGCTCCAGATATTCCTGGTTGAACACATCCCACATCTGCTTGGAGTTGACCTCGCCGCCCTCAGCATCCGTGATGGCCTGAACAACGGAAGAGAACTCTGGCTGCATCGCCCGTGGCATCTTGATACCGTGATCGGTCTTCATGATGTAGGTGACGCCGCCCTTGCCGGACTGGGAGTTCACGCGGATAACAGCCTCGTAGTCGCGGCCGATATCCTTTGGATCGATGGGCAGGTAAGGAACCTCCCAGGTGGTTTCACGCAGCTCTTCGTAGGTGACATCGGTGTTGGTGGCACCTGGGCGAACGGAATCCGCCAGCGCGTCCATGCCCTTGTTGATGGCGTCCTGGTGGGAACCAGAGAACGCGGTGAAGACCAAGTCGCCGCCGTATGGGTGACGCTCAGGAACACGCAGCTGGTTGCAGTACTCCACGGTGGAACGGATGCCGGCGATGTCCGTGAAATCAATCTGTGGATCCACGCCCTGGGTCATCATGTTCAGACCCAAAGTCACCAGGTCAACGTTGCCGGTGCGCTCACCGTTGCCGAACAGGCAGCCTTCAATGCGGTCAGCACCGGCCAGGTAACCCAGCTCTGCTGCAGCAACGCCTTCACCACGGTCATTGTGTGGGTGCAGCGACATGATGATGGAATCACGCTTTGCAAAGTTGCGGTGCATCCACTCGATGGAGTCTGCGTAGACGTTCGGGGTGATCATTTCTACCGTTGATGGCAGGTTGATGATCATTGGGTTTTCTGGCGTAGCTTCCATGATGTCCACCACGGCGTTGCACACGTCGACGGCGAAATCCAGCTCGGTGCCGGTGAAGGATTCTGGGGAGTACTCCCAGCGCCAATTGGTGTTTGGGTAATCCGCAGCGATGGTCTTTATCAGCTCAGCGGCATCTGTTGCCAACTGCTTGATAGCTGGCTTGTCCTTGCGGAAGACCACGCGGCGCTGCAGCTTAGAGGTGGAATTGTAGAAGTGAACAATAACGTTTTTTGCGCCTTCACAAGCCTCAAAAGTACGGCGAATCAGGTGCTCACGCGCCTGCACCAAAACCTGGATGGTGACATCTTCTGGAATCAGGTCCCGCTCAATGATTTCACGCACGAAGTCAAAGTCAGTCTGGGAGGCAGATGGGAATCCGACCTCAATCTCCTTGAAGCCCATCTTGACCAGCAGTTCAAACATGCGGTGCTTACGCGCCGGTGACATTGGGTCAATCAGTGCCTGGTTGCCGTCGCGCAGGTCAACTGCACACCACTGTGGTGCAACTTCAATCTTCTTATCTGGCCAGGTGCGATCCGGCAGAGTGATGTCTTCAACTTCTTGGG
>JAUNRU010000076.1:2558-10310 GCA_030535535.1 Corynebacterium casei | reverse complement strand
TACTGCACCCGGGAGGGTGTGGGAGAGTAAGTTACCGCCGACATAAAACATAAAACAACTAAATATACGAGAGAGGGTTAGAACCAGACACTTGGTTCTAACCCTCTTCTTGTCGTTTTACTACGTTCTTGTAAAAGCTACGGGGAATGCTCCCCAAATTGGCTTTATTGGAGGTGAATTGGATGACGTTATAGCTGGTTATTGCTAGATTTAGCTTGATAGCAACATTGGCTTTGCGGTATTCCCTATGCCCTACAAGAAAGTTACTAATGACTGTGTCTTCCCTAAATCCATTTCTACGTGCCCGGCGCTCGGGCCTGTCGCATAGAGGTATTGCCTCAATGGCCGTGGTCTCCTTGGCTTTCTCTCTTGGCTCGTGCGGTACGTCAGATGCGGAAACGGATGAAGGAGCTTCTCCTTCTGTCACAACGATTACTATTACGTCCACTGCGGGGGAGTCGACTACTGAGACGTCCACGACTGAGGGCTCCGATGCGCTGTCGTTGGATCTGTACCGCCGCGTTATTGAAAGTCCTGAGTCCTTTCCGGTTAAGGGAGATGCAGACTTTGTGGCTCGGGGGAATTATTCCTACGCTCTAGTCGAGGCAACGGGAGATGACCATCCGGAGCTCCTTCTTATGACTGATGGGATGGAGTTCTCTCCGGTTAGCGTCTTCACTACAGAAGGCGACCGTCTCGTACAAGCTGAAGGAGTTTTGATCGATGGCGCTGCTGGCGCTGGCGGTCAGCGGCTGCGGGTTAAGGGGTCGAATTCAGGAGCTGGTCTATATCAAGTCGACCATCACTCTATTTCTGTTGAAGGTCAGAGCACCCTTTATGGCTTTGAAGAGGGATCCATTTCTCCTGTTCAAGAACCGGAAACCTTCCTGTTGGCTAACCCACTTCCTGATCACCACGAGATTGAATGGTTCGATACTGAGGACTCTTCTGGTCTGGAATCATTGCCAGGCTATGACAGTTCGACGCTCAGCATTTCAGAGCCGGTCGAGTCCACGAAAGCCCCTGTTGTTGATGATGCAGATGCACAGAAGCTAACAGGTGTTGTATATAAGAAGACCGCAGAGGAGTTGATGGAGGGAGTTCCAACTCCGAATGGGGAGTCGCTTGACCTTATCTTCTATACGTTGGTTCTTGATTCACCTACGACAGTGACAGGTAGACGGGCGGCACCTGACCCAGGAACAGCGTTCGTCGATGAGATTGCCTTGTCGGACCATACTGGGTTTGATTGGTCACCGTATGTTGGGGAGAGGATTACAGTTTCGACGACGACCGAGCATTTTTGGTTCCCCTCTGATACAAGCCTGCCATTGGGGATGGTCCGGATGGGAGAATTTACGTTTGTCGACTAAACGGCCTTATAGGACTGCGGCCAGCACTCAAATAAATGGAGCTAAAAAAGAGGGTGTTAGCGCTAGCGCAGGATGATGTTGCCAGCGAAGTTTAGGGTGCCGAATACTAGCAGGAAAATAGTCAGTCCGGCGAGGAAGATGATGAAGGCAAGGATGTTCCAGCGCCTTGTTTGATTGAGGTGAGCGAGGAACAGGCTGACGTACAGGGCGGCTGTGCCGCCTACGAAAATAGAAGCGCCGATGACTAAGCCCGGGATCGGTACGGCGACGGCCACGATATAGGCAATGATGGCGACGGCGGCGAGCCCGATGAGATTGCGCGCTGTCCGCTTAATACTGAAATCCATGATTTCCCCCTAGATATTGTCGCCGCTGGTGCTCTCAGCCTAGCAGTAGCGCTAGAGGCGGAACAGGGGTGTTTGAGCCAGGCGTTCGGAAGCTTCGCGCAAGACGTCGTGGCGCTTGCAGAAAGCGAAGCGAACAAGTGGCTTCCAAGACTCCTTGTGGTCGCTAAATCCCGCCAGCGGGATAGCAGCAACACCCTGGAGTTCAGGCAGACCCATGCAGTAGTCGGTGCCGTCGTCGAAACCGAGAGGGGAGACATCGGCGACGATGAAGTAAGTGCCGGCGGTGTCGTACACTTTGAGGCCGGCGTTGCGGAGGCCATCGGCAAGAATATTCTTGCCCACCGCGAGGCTATCCACCATGCGGCGCAGCCAGGCGCGTTCATTGTGAATTGCGTGCGCGACCGCTGGCTGAAACGGGGTGGCGCCAACATAGGTCATAAATTGTTTGGCCTTGATGACGCCATCGAGAAGCGCTGGCTCCGCAATAGCCCAGCCGGTCTTCCAGCCGGTGGCGTTGTAAGACTTCGCGGCAGAAGAGCTCGTCACTGTGCGGGACTTCATGCCGGGCAGCTCATTGATGCGGGTGTGCTGGTGTCCTTCGAAGATGAGGTGCTCATAGACTTCATCAGAAAGCACCGTGAGATCGTGAGCGACGCAAATGCGCGCGAACTCCTCCAACGCCGCGCGAGAAAACACCGAACCGGTTGGGTTGTGCGGGGAGTTGATAATAACCATGGAGGTCTTATCCGTAATGGCCGCGGCAAACGCAGCGGTGTCCAAATCCCAGGTGCGGTCCACCTGACGCAGCGGGACGGAGACGCGCTGTGCGCCGGCCAGCGCAATGGCGGCGGCGTAGGCGTCATAATACGGGTCAAAGACAATGACCTCAGAGCCGGGCTCAACAAGGCCCAAGACGGTCGCGGAAATAGCTTCCGTAGCGCCGACAGTAATCAGAACTTCCTCGGTGCCAACCCCGCGGGAATCAGCCACGGCCGAGCGCAGCACTTCCACGCCCTTTCCGGGCGCGTACTGGTTGTTGCCGCGCGCAATTTCGCGCTGCGCAATCTCCAACATACGCGGTGGGCCATCGGTGTCAGGAAAACCCTGACCAAGGTTGATCGCGTTGTGCTTAGCCGCCGCAGCGGACATGGTGGCGAAGATAGTCTCGCCAAAAGGCTGCAACCTGCGTACTGTCATGCGCCTTAGAGTACCAAGAGGTCGAACTTAGTTGCCTTAACATCGGTCAGGCGTTTGCGGGCGCGTTCCAGCATCTGCCACTGCTCTTGCGGAACGGACTTGCGCGCGATGTCAACGACTTCTTGATCCGGGGTGCCCCACGCAATCGGCATGGGAGTAATCTGCTGCCAGTGCTCACGCTCGTTGGAGTTGACCTGGCCAGACACCGCAGCCACCGGAACCTTGGTGCCCACGGTGCGGGGGGTAATCCCAGGGATGGCGGTCACGGTGCGCAGCGCTGCCGCCCAGCGAGGTGGGATCTTCGGGTCAACATTGGTGTTGACCAAAGACATCAGCACCATGTCACGCTCATTGACTTCCACAATCACCCCGGGCGCCAGTGGGTAGCGGTCATAGAGCTCTTGGGCCGTGCCCACCTTGCGCGCGGCGACAACACCAACAATGGCGCACATGATGCCGAAAAGTCCAAGGCCAAGCCCGACGGTAATACGCCAGGTGTCATCAATAAACATGTACGTCGCCACGCCGGCGATTACCAGCAGCAGACCCATAATCAGGCCAGACAGCCGCAGACGTCCTGAATCCTTCAGCAGTTCATTGTGCTTTTTTGCAAAAGCTTCGTCGACCTCAAACTTAAAAATCTTCATTGAGTCTCAATTCTACGTATCAGGATAAGGAATCTAGCGGCAGTGTGGGCCTAGAGGTCGCTGGCGTCTAACAACCGGTAGGCATAGCCTTGCTCGGCCAAGAAACGCTGCCGGTGCAAAGCATAAGTTGCATCAATACTATCGCGAGTGACCAAGGTGTAAAATGTTGCTTCGCCTCCATCAGCCTTTGGCCGAAGCAGTCGGCCAAGGCGTTGAGCCTCTTCTTGGCGGGAGCCAAAGGTTCCCGATAGCTGGATTGCCACGGCAGCTTCCGGCAGGTCAATGGAGAAATTAGCCACCTTGGAGACCACCAGTACTTGGATGTCGCCTTGGCGGAAGGCTTCGAAGAGCTTCTCACGTTGGGCATTGGAGGTTTTGCCGTGGATGAGGGGAGCATCAAGCCGCTTTGCGATGTCTTCTAGTTGCTCGACGTAGCCGCCGATGATCAGCATCTGCTGGCCAGCATGCCTGCCGATGATTTCTTTCACGGCTGTAAACTTCGCGTCCGCGGTTGCTGAGATGCGGTAGCGGTCGCGGTTTTCTGCGGTGGCATAGACCATGCGTTCTTCGGCGTTCATGTCCACGCGCACCTCGACGCAATCGGCGGTCGCGATGAAACCAGACATCTCCAGTTCTTTCCACGGCGCGTCATAGCGCTTCGGACCGATGAGTGAGAAGACATCGCCCTCGCGGCCATCTTCACGCACCAAAGTTGCGGTGAGTCCCAGCCGGCGGCGTGACTGCAGGTCAGAGGTGATGCGGAAAACTGGTGCGGGCAGAAGATGCACCTCGTCATAGATGACCAGGCCCCAATCCCGGGAGTCGAAGAGTTCCAGCGCGCGGTATTCGCCCTTGGTTTTACGCGTGACCACTTGGTATGTGGCGATGGTGACCGGCTTGATCTCTTTCTTTTCACCGGAGTATTCGCCGATCTCATTTTCTGTCAGTGTTGTGCGGCGCAGCAGCTCATCGCGCCATTGACGGCCGGCCACGGTGTTGGTGACCAGAATGAGCGTGGTGGCCTTGGCCTTGGCCATTGCAGCTGCACCGACGATGGTCTTGCCGGCGCCACAAGGCAGCACGACCACACCGGAACCGCCCTCCCAGAAAGAATCGGTGGCATATTCCTGATAATCACGCAGCGCCCAGCCGGACTCATCGAGCGCAATCGGGTGCGCTTCACCATCGACGTAGCCCGCGAGGTCTTCGGCCGGCCAGCCGACTTTGAGAAGTTCTTGTTTGATACGCCCGCGTTCTGATGGCGGGACGGAAACAGAAAGGTCATCAATGCGCGCGCCAAGCATCCCGCCAATCTTTTTATGGCGGATAAGCTCTTCAATGATCGCCTGCTCCGTGGATTCCAAAATCAATCCATGTGCCGGGGATTTGAGAATGCGGACGCGGCCGTAGCGCGACATGGTCTCGGCGACATCGACAAGCAATGCTTGCGGCACTGGGAAACGGGAGAAAGTCTCCAGCACGTGCACGGCCTGCTCCGCGTCGTGGCCTGCAGCCTTCGCATTCCACAATGCCAACGGCGTGATGCGGTAGGTGTGGATATGCTCCGGTGCGCGCTCTAGCTCCGCGAAGGGAGCAAGCGCCGCGCGAGCTTCATGCGCCTGAGGATGATCGACTTCGAGTAAGACTGTCTTATCAGACTGCACAATCAGCGGACCATTCATTTCAACCAGTTTAGGTGACGCTTCCGCTTCTTCCTAGTCCATCACAACTGCGGAGATGCGATGCAGCGGGAAGCGCACCGTGTTCGTACCCACCAAAGCGTCCACTTGCCCGCCGTCCACGCGCAGCGGGGTCGCGCCGACGGTGGTGGGCTCGCCGTGCTTGTTGGCATACGTGATTTTCACCGGGTGGCTGCTGCGTGCGGCTGCTCTTAGCACCGCAGTGAAATCTTCTGCCGAGACTGCAAGCTTTTCGGGCTGTGAATGAGACTTGGAAATAAGGTGTGCCACCGCGCGCTCGACATGGTCATCGCCCGTTGTCGTCCGTGTCGTGGTGCGTGCAGCGCCAACACGAGAGGCTTTGGCGGCCGGTACCAGTGCGGGTTCGGGGCGGACATCGATGGATACGCCTGATTCATCTTCTGCCGCTGGGCTAAAGCCCTGCGCGCGCAGCTGCTCAAGTACTTCAGATAAAGGCAACGAAGAGACTGCTACCGTCGGCGCAATCGCGCGGAGCTCCGGCACTGTGGCGACTGCCTGGGTGAGCAGCGTCGTGTCATCACTGCGGACATAACAGCGCACCGCTGAGGAGCGAAGGGTGCCGTGGCTGCGCGCGACGTCATCGATAAGCACGGCGATAGCCTGGGGAACCTCACCCCACGTGTGCGCGGAAAGAAAGTCTTTCATCTCCGCACCCGTCAGCGCTGAATCCAGGCCGCGGCGAATGGACGCGTGATCGAAGCGGTACACGCTGGCCAAGCCCGGGGACTCCAGCGTGGCAAACGATGACAACACGCGCTGGACCGCCGGGGTGAGCGGGCCGGGTGCCATGACGGTGTGATCGGCCTGGATAATGAACTGCTCAATCGGCTCTGGGCACAAACTGCCCGTGGCCTCAAAAGACTCCCGCACCACGGCTGTTGCCCGACCACGCGCGATGGCACCTATCCACTGCACTTCCTGCAACAGGTGCGCAAGCGTATCCCGGTTGGTGTGCAAGATAGTCAGTGGATGCAGATAAGCAAAGGCCTGCCAGAAGCCGTCTTTTTCCAGCGGCGCATTCGCTGTATTAAACGTGTGCACGATAAGCGCGCGCAGTTCCGGAAGCCGAGGATTTTCCACCTCTGGGTCAAGCCCACGCTGCGACTCCCAATAGGCGGCGTCCATGCGCTCCCAGCCTTCTAGGAGAACCTTCCAGCGTTCATCCAGCGGCGAGTCCATCCATTCCATGGCCTGCATGGTGGGCGCCAGGAAGTTTCCCTCCAGCCCTTCGGGCTCTCCGCGGCCTAAAAGGCGCGCGGACATACCTAGCGCCAGCAGCGCCTTGGTTTCTTTGTCATCGCGGTTTATTTCCTGCGCCATTTGGGTGAGCTGGCGGATTCCTAAGGACTTGTTCTTCAACAATGCCTGCGGTTTGCGCGCTAGTGCGTCAATCACTCGGTCCATTGCGTAGACAACGTCCAGTCCTGCTGCCGTACCGGATTGGTCTGCCTTGGTTTCTTGCTCCGCTGCTTCATCTTGTGCTGCGTCGCTGGCGTCTTCTTCTGACTCAAAGCGCAGCTGGGCTGGTGCTTGCAGCGGAACGATGACCGGCTGCTGGCCTTTGATTGCCTGCAACGTGGTGCGTGGCATCTTAAGGGTGTGGCTTCCGTCTTCAACCACAAGCCCCTGCGCGAGCAGGTCCTTGACGGCGGGGGACTCCGCAATCGGTGAGTTCGCACCAACCGTGACGATGGAACCGCCTGCCCGGGCGATGGTGGCAAGGACCTCCCGCTTATCTGCGCTCAGCGCGCGAACCTCCTCCGCGCTGATCTCTGGCTGCTCCAACAACATCAACCCTGAAGGCAGCGCCTGGACCACGCGAGGGAGCAGGCAGAATCCCTGTTCTGAAGAAGCTTCAGTACTAGTGACATCGAAGATCAAGGCCTTGGAGCGCAGTGAACCGATAGCCTCCTTCGGTGCGAAGGGCAGCAACGGTGCGATCTCAGATGCCTTCACCGGCTCGAGCTCCGCTCCCTTTCGGGACAGTGCCTCAATAACCGCGAGCTCGGCGGCTGTGCAGCCGGCTAATGCCATTGCGATTGAGCCAGGAAGCAGCATGCGTGTAGCTAGCGCGTTAATGTCCGGGGGTACCGGGATTGCCGTGTCCGGACGGTTGGACAAGACCGCCTCAAGGTCCGGTTTATCTAGCGTGGCCAGCCAGTTTCTAAACTCATGGACCTGATCGCGAGGTTTGGTGGAGGATTTTTGGGCAGCAGACATAATAACTTCCAAGTTTAGCCACCATTGAGTTACGTTTTTGCGCTGGGTTTGGCACAATAAGAGTTATGTCGAATGTAGAAAAGAAGGGCCACGTCTCCCCGAACTGGCCGGTTACCGATCGTGATCACGCAATTACTGAAATCGTTGCACCGTTTACCGGTCCGTCCAGCCCATGGGGCGATGACACTGTGCTTCCATTGCCACAGGAGAAGCTGAACTACGTTCACCCTTACACCCGCATCAACCG
>JAUNRU010000076.1:0-2458 GCA_030535535.1 Corynebacterium casei | reverse complement strand
GCGCTGTAGAAAGCGTTGAAGTCGCTGCGGTTAGCCTTGTAAGCCTCGGTGACTACAGAAGGAACCTGCACACCGTAGTTAGCCAGGGTGTCAACAACCAGGCTGTAGACAGCGTCAGAAGCTACCTCATCGGAGGAGGAGTTCTGTGCAGACTGCTGAACTGCTGCAGGAGCGTCAGCTGGAACTGCAGGAGCGGAAGACTCCTGGGAAGGAGCGGTGCGCTCAGTAGGTGCGGAGTTTAGGCCCAGGCTTGCGGAGCAAGCTGGCCATGCGCCCCAACCCTGCTGTGCCAGGGTGCGCTCTGCAACAACAATCTGCTGCTCGCGTGAAGCCTGGTCTGCGGTTGCAGCGAACTCTCCGCCGCCGAATGCCTGCCAGGTGGATGCAGAGAACTGCAGGCCACCGTGGTAGCCGTTACCGGTGTTGATTGACCAGTTGCCGCCGGACTCGCACTGTGCGAGGCGGTCCCAGTCAGAATCCGGAGCTGCTGCTGCGGTTGGTGCCATCAGTGCAGCGGCTGCACCGAAAGCGACGGTGGTTGCTGCGAACTTCGTGCCAACGGAGTTGGTCTTAGCGGAGTGGCGTCCCATTTAAGTGTTCCTCTCTTACCCGCAAGATTTTGGTCCGGTTAGAATTGGTGATGTTCAAATCTTTTAAAGTCTTTTGCACTTTGTTGCTGGCTGCTACCTTTCGTGCAGGGTCGGACTCATGTGCGGGAGTCCCTGCGATAGTCGCCATCAAAGCGCCTGCCGAACACTGTAACGGTTTATAACGAATCAGTCACGTTAATCTAACCTTTTGTTACTTTTCGGAATTTTTTCTACACAGGTAACGTTGAGATTTAGTAGATTCTTCCAGTTCAGCGGCAATCAGCGAATTGCCAAGAATTTGATATGAGATGAGTCACATGGCGTAACAAAATTACGTTTCTAGCCGCTATCAGAGTACTTTTAGCTCTGACTCTTTGTGCGCGCCCGTACTTTTCACCCTCAGAAGCATTGTGCTTTTCCTCATACATAGATGTAGCTATAGATCAAGGGTCTTTCGTGCCGTCTTTGTGTATTAGAAAAGCGTTCCCGCTTGGGTAAAAGTTCTGGCGCGCGCTAAAATATCTTCTTTCCCTATTTAATCGAAAGTGGTGAGCCTCCATGCCTATCGGCAAAGTTAAGTGGTTTGACGCTGAAAAAGGTTTTGGCTTCGTCTCCAATCCTGGAGATGAAGATGTCTATGTCGGCCGGAACATTCTGCCCGAGGGTGTTAAGGAACTAGTCCAGGGCCAGCGAATTGAGTTTGACTTCGCGGCTGGCCGTCGGGGCCCACAGGCTCTGCGCGTCAAGATTCTGGAAACCCCACGACGTAGCGCTAAGCCTTCGCGTAAGCCAGATGAGCTTGCAAGCATGCTCTCTGATGTCATGACGCTTCTGGAGACCCAGGTGCAGCCAGTGCTGGCGCAGGGCCGTTACCCGGAGCGCAAGACCGGACGTCAGGTTGCTGAAATCCTCCGCGCCATTGCGAAGGACCTTGACAGCTAAGCGGTCAATAAAAAAGAGACGGTGTTCTAGAGAGCTAATTGCTCTAGAACACCGTCTCTTTTGCTTTGCTTGGTCAGTGGGGTTTCTTCCTTTTAGTTACCAGACCTTGAGCACTTGGCCGGTCTCGACGCCGTGGGCGGAGCGGACGAAGGCGTTGGCCACCAGCTGCGCTGGAACCGGGGTGGAACCAGGGAAGAAAGCGCCGTAAGCGTCCAATGATTCCTGAACGACGTTTGGGCTGACAACATTGATGCGGATTCCGCGTGGCAAGTCGGTGCTGGCAGCATAGGCAAAGGCTTCAAGCCCGCCGTTGACGGTCGAGGCAACCACAGACTTCTTGACTGGGTGCTGGGTTAGGATGCCGGTAATCAGCGTGAATGAACCGCCCTCATTGAGGTAGGGAAGTCCGTGTAGAACCAGGTTGATTTGGCCTTGTAGCTTGTTGTCAATGCCAGCCTGGAAGTCTTCGGTGTCGGCGTCTTCAAGATGGACGAATGGCGCTGAGCCCAAGGTGGCGACAATCGCGTCGAACTTACCGGCTTCCTCAAAGAAAGTCTTAACGGACTGTGCATCAGTGATGTCAATGCCAGGCGAGGAATTTCGGGAGGCAGAAACGACATCGTCGCCCTGGTCAGTGAATGCCTTGACGGTTGCCTGGCCGACGGTTCCGCTCGCTCCAACTACTAATACGCGCATGAGAGTTCCAATCCTAAAAAGTGAAAAGTCATATTGTAAGACAAAGTTGAGGCCACGCTAACGCGTCATTTCCGCCTTGTCGAGGCTTTGGATTGTGTAACAATGGTTAAGGATCCCATGGAGTGGAAGGAGAAGCGGATGGCACGCTCGGAAGGAGCTGGCGGTAGTCGTGGCACGGCAACCGCAGCGGTGACCAATACAGAACGGCGTCAACGTGTTATTGATGACCT